>NZ_VFIY01000004.1:300000-600000 GCF_006385175.1 Emcibacter nanhaiensis | reverse complement strand
CCGATATGCTTGCCGTCAACCTTGACCGCCAGCGCCTCCTGTTTCAGGCGGTAGCCGTCACAGGTTTCGCAGGTGGCGCTGCTCTGGTATTTGCCGAGCTCGTCGCGGATCATATTGCTGTCGGTTTCGCGCCAGCGCCGCTGGATGTTGCCGATTACCCCTTCAAACGGCTTTTCCACGGTGTAGCTCTTGCGTCCGTCGATATAGATCATCTCGATCACTTCATGACCGGAACCATAGAGCAAGACGTCCTGATACTCCGGCTTGAGGTCTTCCCAGCGGGTATTGGTCCGGAAGCCGTAATGGCGGGCGATGCTGTCGATGGTCTGGCTGTAATAGGGCGCATTGGACTTGCCCCAGGGCGCCAGCGCGCCGTCCTTCAGGGTCTTTGACTTGTCCGGCACCACCAGGTCCGGATCAAAATAGAGCTTCTGGCCGAGGCCGTCGCAGGTCGGGCAGGCGCCGAACGGATTGTTGAAAGAAAACAGCCGCGGCTCCACTTCCTCGATGGTAAATCCGGACACCGGACAGGCGAATTTTTCCGAGAACATGATCTGCTCGCCGGCCTTGTCACCACTCGCATATTCGGCAATGGCGAGGCCGTCGGCCAGGGTAAGCGCCGTCTCCAGGCTGTCGGCGAGCCGGGTTTCCAGGCCGTCCCGCACCACCAGCCGGTCGACCACCACCTCGATTTCATGCTTGAGCTTCTTGTTGAGTGCCGGGACCTGGTCGAGCTCGTAAAACTCGCCGTCCACCTTGACCCGCTGGAAGCCTTTCTTCAGCAGCTCGGCAAACTCCTTGCGGTATTCGCCTTTGCGGCCGCGCACGATCGGCGCCAGCAGATAGAGCCGGGTGCCTTCCTCGAGCGCCATGACCTTGTCGACCATCTGGCTCACGGTCTGGCTTTCGATCGGCAGACCGGTGGCCGGGGAATAGGGCACGCCGATGCGGGCGAACAGCAGCCGCATATAGTCATAGATTTCAGTTACGGTGCCGACGGTGGAGCGCGGGTTGCGTGACGTGGTCTTCTGCTCGATGGAAATGGCGGGCGAGAGGCCCTCGATATGCTCGCAATCGGGCTTCTGCATCATTTCCAGGAACTGGCGCGCATAAGCCGACAGGCTTTCCACATAGCGGCGCTGGCCCTCGGCATAGATGGTGTCGAAGGCGAGGGAGGATTTGCCGGAGCCGCTCAGGCCGGTGATCACCACCAGCTTGTCGCGGGGGATATCCACATCGATATTCTTGAGATTATGTTCCTTGGCGCCGCGAACGGAGATTTTGGTCAGCATAGTCCACCACTGATCATTTTAGTCCTAACTCTTTGCCAATTTGGCGCTTTTTGTCCATAAGTCAAGTTCTTATTTTGTTCTCATCGGAAAAGATGCTAAAATTTGCTTTGCAGACGCTGTTGAGGCCGTTATGGTGATGCATCATATCAAATACGAATAAGAAGGAAATACAGATGGCAGGAAGTGTCAATAAAGTCATTCTGGTGGGGAATCTGGGCCGTGATCCGGAAGTGCGCCATACCCAGGACGGCTCACCGGTGGTGAACCTGAGCCTGGCGACGTCCGAGACCTGGAAAGACCGGATGACCGGGGAGCGCAAGGAGCGGACCGAATGGCACCGGGTAGTGATTTTTAACGAGAATCTGTGCCGGGTGGCCGAGCAGTATCTGAAAAAAGGCTCCACCGTCTATATCGAGGGCGCGCTGCAGACCCGCAAATGGACCGATCAGTCAGGCCAGGAAAAATACACCACCGAGGTGGTGCTGCAGAAATACCGCGGCGAGCTGACCATGCTCGGCGGCCGAAATGAAGGCTCTTCCGGTGGCGGCTTCTCCAGCGGTGGTGATGACTTCGGCGGCGGCTCCTCCGGTGGCGGCTATGGTGGCGGCTCCGGGGGCGGATCAGCCCCGTCCGGCGGCGGCGACATGGATGACGAAATCCCGTTCTAGGGTTTGAGCGCCATTTTGAGAATTCAGAAAGCAGGTCTTCGGGCCTGCTTTTTTTATGACATTAGATTTCTCCTAAGTTTCATTGAAAAAACTGCAAAACAATTATAGGATGTATATATATCAAAAAAGCACGCAGGAGGAGAATATGGCGGAAAGAAAATTGAAATTTGTTGGCGCCGGCGATCAGGATGTCTCCGAAGTCACAATCAGCACCGGCACGCACAGGGTATCGGAAGCTGAGCCAACACGACGGGTTACTTATACAATTTCCTATCCAAGCGAGGCGATTAACAAGGCTTTCAAGGAGGCTGCCGAGCATATCATCGAGGATGCCAAGAAGAGAGGGGTTGAGCCCGGGCAGCCCTGATGTCATTTGAGGGATTGAGGGAAATCTTCCCCTCGAAGGAATTGCCGACGGTGGTCAGCGATTGCCGCTCCCTGCTGGACAAGTTCAAGGCGTCGGGATTCAGAACCCTTTCTGTTGACGATGTCTGCAATGACAGGGGTGGCATTCCCGAGGAGGTTTTATTGGTTCCGGCGGTGCCGGCCATTCACCCCAATGTGGAGTTGAATGGGCGGTTGTCCGGTTCAGCCGTGTTGCTTGTTCCACTGCTGGCCTTTGCCCATGACGACAGGTCTATTGCTTATATGCATAACCGGCTGGGGACACTCGATTTTGCGGCGGCCTGTGCCAATAACCGCAGGGCCATCGAAAATATCCAGCATACCCGGGATATCCTGTCGGTCGACTCCGAAGGATGTCATCTGCAGATCGAGCTTGGCGACAATGTGGATGTGTTTGCGCCCAAGCTTAAACCCGAGCTTTCCCACGGCGAATGGATCAGCATCATCCAGTTTTTCGAGATCGGCCTGGTGCCCAGCGACGACTATGGGTCCTTCAATGTGACCGGCACCCTGGCATGCAACGGGGTGTCTGTTGCTCACCATTTGCACAGCCATTTTGAGTCCGGCCCCCCGGCCCATAAGATCTGGTCGATGCTGGCGCAAAGATATAGTAACGGAGAATTTCCGCTGGTGCTGGAAGTCCGGGACTCAACAATGACCCGCATCCTGACCAGGGATGGGCAGGACTTGTTGCCGGAAATCCTGCCCTATACCGACGACATGATGCGGGGCAACCTCACCGAAGTGGGCTTCGGCGCGCTGGCGCCGTCGGATCAGGTCGACTGGTCGATCAATTCGCAACTGAACGAGCCCGCCGGGGGTATCCATCTGGCGCTCGGGGCCGGGGAGGAAGCGGCGCATATCGATTTTGTCTCGCCCTATGCCCGGATTTCTGGATTTAATTGATTAAACATCATTCCTGACTTCATTGGACGTCCTAACCTTCGGAATTGTGATAAAACCACGGAAATAGCTGCTCTCAGCCTTCCTTTCACATCGATAGTTTCGATCTGTCGTACAGGCCTCATAAAACTGTCATTTTAGGGGTCGTGATCCTTGCTAATACCCCCCGGAATTGCTATCAATGAACCTCATCATTTGTCATGTTTTGGAAGGGGCATAATAACCGGAAAATAAAACATGATGAGGGACAGATAGAAGAGTAAAAATAAGGGACAATTCCTTGAGTGATAATGTCGTTCTAGACCCCACGGATCCACACATTTCAAGCATCACCATCGAGGAGGAAATGAAAACCTCCTATCTCGATTACGCCATGAGCGTGATCGTGAGCCGCGCCCTGCCGGACGTGCGTGACGGCCTGAAACCGGTGCATCGCCGAATCCTCTACAGCATGTATGAAAACGGCTATGACTGGACCAAGCCCTACCGCAAGTCGGCCCGCGTGGTCGGTGACGTCATGGGTAAATACCACCCGCACGGGGACAGCGCCATTTACGAGGCCATGGTCCGCATGTCGCAGGACTTCTCCCTGCGCCTGCCGCTGATCGACGGCCAGGGCAACTTCGGCTCCATGGACGGCGACAAGGCCGCCGCCATGCGTTACACCGAAGCGCGCATGGACAAGGCCGCCGGCGGCCTGCTGGAAGACATCGACAAGGACACAGTCGATTTCCATCCCAACTATGACGAATCCGAACATGAACCCGGGGTTTTGCCGGCCCGCTTCCCGAACCTGCTGGTCAACGGCGCGGGCGGGATCGCCGTCGGTATGGCGACCAATATTCCGCCCCATAACCTGGGCGAGGTGCTGGACGCCTGTTGTGCGCTGGTGGACAATCCGGAAACCAGCCTAGAGGAACTGATCGAGATTGTGCCGGGGCCGGACTTTCCGACCGGCGGCCTGATCATGGGCTCTTCCGGCGCCCGCCAGGCGGCGATGACGGGCCGCGGCTCCATCGTCATGCGCGGCAAGACCCATGTGGAGGAAATCCGCCAGGGCCGCGAAGCCATCATCGTCACCGAGGTGCCCTATCAGGTCAACAAGGCGCGCATGATCGAACATATCGCCGATGTGGTCCGCAATAAACGCATTGAAGGCATTTCCGAAATCCGCGACGAGTCCGACCGCCAGGGCGTGCGCGTGGTGATCGAGATTAAGCGCGACGCGGTGCCGGAAGTGGTGCTTAACCAGTTGTTCCGCTATACCCCGCTGCAGACCAGCTTTGGCTCCAACACCCTGGCGCTGAACAACGGCCGGCCGCAGGTGATGAACCTGCGCGATATCCTGGAGGCCTTTATCCGCTTCCGCGAGGAAGTGATTACCCGCCGCACCAAGTTCAAGCTCGGCAAGGCAAGGGACCGGGCTCATGTGTTGGTCGGCCTGGTGATTGCGGTCAACAACCTGGACAAGATTGTCGCCATGATCCGCAAGGCGCCGAACCCGGCCGCCGCCCGCGAGGCCCTGATGGCCGAGGAATGGGATGCGGTTGATGTGGAAAGCTATATCAACCTGATCAACGAACCGGGCCGCGGCGTGGTTGACGGCAAATATATCCTGACCGAGACCCAGGTCCGGGCGATCCTGGAACTGCGCCTGCATCGTCTGACCGCGCTGGGCCGGGAAGAAATCGGCGGCGAACTGCAACAGCTGGCCGAGGAAATCGAGGAATATCTGGAAATCCTGCGCTCCAGAGAAAAACTCTACGGCATCATGCGTGACGAGTTTGTCGCCTACCGCGAAGCCTTCGCCAACCCGCGCCGCACCGAAATCGTCCCGGCCGAATTCGGCGATATCGATGACGAGGACCTGATCCAGAAGGAAGACATGGTCGTGACCGTGACCCACTCGGGCTACATCAAGCGGGTGCCTCTCACCACCTACCGGGCCCAGCGGCGTGGCGGCAAGGGGCGCAGCGGCATGCAGACCAAAGAGGAGGATTTCCTCCAGAACGTCTTTGTCGCCAACACCCATACGCCGGTGCTGTTTTTCTCGAATCTGGGGCAGGTCTATAAGCTCAAGGTCTGGAAGCTGCCCCCGGGCACGCCGCAGTCCAAGGGCAAGGCCCTGATCAATATCCTGCCGCTGCAGCAGGACGAAACCATTTCCACCATCCTGCCGCTGCCGGAGGATGAGGACAGCTGGGGCGAGCTGCATGCGGTCTTTGCCACCTCCAAGGGCAATATCCGCCGCAACCTGCTCAGCGATTTCTCCAACGTCCGCGCCAACGGCAAGATCGCCATCAAGCTCAGCGAAGGGGACAAGCTGATCGGGGTCGCTGCCTGCGAGGAGAGCGATGATGTGCTGATGGCGGCCAAGGGCGGCAAATGTATCCGCTTCAACGCCACCGCGGTGCGCCTGTTCAAAGGCCGCAACTCCGACGGGGTGCGCGGTATCCGGCTGGCCGAGGGCGATGAAGTGGTGTCCATGTCGATCCTCAAAGGCACCGACATTGTCATGGAAGAGCGCGATAACTACCTGAGGTACGCCAATGCCCTGCGCCGCGGCGAGGAGCCGGAACTGCCGGAAGGTATGGGCGAAGACCGGGTTGCCGAACTGCAGGCGCAGGAGGAATTCATCCTCAGCGTTACCGTCAACGGCTATGGCAAGCGGACCTCGGCCTATGAATATCGCGTGACCAACCGCGGCGGCCAGGGCATCGTCAATATCGAGACCTCGGAACGTAACGGCGACGTCATCGGGGCCTTCCCGATCGAGGAGCAGGACCAGCTGATGATGGTGACCGACCAGGGCCGCCTGATCCGGGTGCCGGTTCACGACGTCCGCATCGCCGGCCGCAACACCCAGGGCGTGACCCTGTTCAAGGTCGGTGACGATGAACATATCGTGTCCGTGGAACGGGTGACAGATACCGGCGATGAGGAAGAGGAAGAAGGCGAGGAAAATGGTGCGGCCGGCGAAGACACCGCTTCTGCAGCGCCTGAAGGTGAAGCCGAGGAGTAAGCCATGAGCAAACATAGCGAAGTCGTCGGCCTTTATCCCGGCACCTTTGATCCCATCACCCTGGGGCATATGGATATCATCAAGCGGGCCGCCCGGCTGGTGGACCGTCTGGTGCTGGGCATTTCCACCAATCCGTCCAAGAATCCGCTGTTTCCGCTGGAAGAACGGGTGGAACTGGTGAAGGCGGAGACCGCCTTCATCGAAAAAGAGCATAATATGGTCATCGAGGTGAAGCCCTTCTCCAGCCTGCTGATGACCTATGCCGAGGAAATCGGCGCCACCATGATCTTTCGCGGGCTCCGCGCCGTATCAGACTTTGAATATGAATTCCAGATGACGGCCATGAACTACAAGCTCAACCCGGATGTGGAGACGGTCTTCCTGATGGCGGACCCGTCCTACCAGGCCATTGCTTCGCGCCTGGTCAAGGAAATTGCCTCTTTTGACGGGGACATCTCTGCCTTTGTTACGCCAAATGTGCGTGAAAAAGTGTTGGAAAAGATGGGGAAAGCTGTATAAACAGCGCAAATCCAGGAACTAATCATGATGAAAACATTTTTCAGGGCGCTGGTCGCCTTTATCTTATTTACGGCAGGAGCAAAAGCCATGGACTTGGACCTCGAGAACACCCTGTATCTGGACCTGAAAGACGGCCGGGTTGTTATTGAAATGTATCCGGACAAGGCCCCGAAACATGTGGCCCGGATCAAGGAACTGGTCCGCGAAGGCTTTTACGACGGCCTGAAATTCCACCGGGTGATCCCGGGCTTCATGGCCCAGACCGGTGATCCGCTCGGTAACGGCACCGGCGGCTCCGGCCAGAACCTGCCGGCCGAGTTCAACGATATGCCGCACCTGCGCGGCACCGTGTCCATGGCCCGCGCCATGGACCCCAACAGCGCCGACAGCCAGTTCTTCATCTGCTTTGAGCATGCCCCGCACCTGGACGGCCAGTATACGGTCTGGGGCCGGGTGGTTGACGGCATGCAGTATGTGGACAACATCAAAATCGGCGAAGGCCCGGGCTTCACGGATCCCGACATCATCGTCAAGATGCAGGTTGCTGCCGACGTGAAGGAATAAGACGCCCCTTGAAAGTCGACCTGTTTGATTTCGAGCTCCCCCGGGAGCTGATTGCCCTCCGCCCCGCCGCCGACCGCGCCGGGGCGCGCTTTCTTGTGGTCAAGGGCAATGAACTGGAAGACCGGCAGGTCAGCGACATTGTCGACTATCTCCGGCCCGGCGATGTGATGGTTTTCAACGATACCCGGGTGATTCCGGCCAGGCTCACCGGCAAACGGCGCGACGCCAAGATCGAACTGACCCTGCATATGAATGCGGGCGAGGGGTGCTGGAAGGCCTTTGCCAAACCGGCCAAGAAGCTGAAACCGGGCGACGTGATCAATTTCCAGGACAAGCTCGCCGCCGAAGTGCTGGAAAAGGGCGAGGCCGGGGAAGTGACCCTGCAGTTTGACCGCCAGGGCACCGCGCTCCGCGAGGCGCTGGATGAGGTCGGCGTGATGCCGTTGCCGCCCTATATTGCCTCACAGCGACCGGTGGACGAGCAGGATTTGTCGGATTACCAGACCGTCTATAGTGAAAAGGACGGCGCCGTGGCAGCGCCGACCGCTGGTCTGCATTTTACCGACGAGCTTCTGGCGAAGATTGATGATGCCGGGGTCGAGCGGCTGACCGTGACCCTGCATGTGGGCGCCGGCACCTTCCTGCCGGTCAAGGCCGAGGATACCGAAGAGCACAAGATGCACGCCGAATGGGGCGAGATTACCCCGGAGGTGGCGGACAAAATCAATGCGGCGCACGCACGGGGAAACCGGGTGATTGCCGTCGGTACCACGTCGCTGCGGCTGCTGGAAAGTGCCACCGACGAGCAGGGCGTGACCCGGCCGTTTTCTGCCGATACGGATATTTTCATCACCCCCGGCTACAGGTTCCGTTGCGTCGATGTGCTGATGACCAATTTCCACCTGCCGAAATCGACCCTGTTCATGCTGGTCAGCGCCTTTGCCGGGTTCGACAATATGAAAGCCGCTTACGCGCACGCCATTGACGAGGGCTATCGTTTCTATTCCTATGGTGACAGCAGCCTGCTGTGCCGGGAGGACCAGATATGCCGGAAATGAAAGATATGAAAGACAATTTCAAACTGAAGATCGAGGCCACTGACGGCAACGCCCGCACCGGGGTGCTGAAGACCTGGCGCGGCGACATCCGCACCCCGGCCTTCATGCCGGTCGGCACGGCGGCGACGGTCAAGGCCATGAAGCCGGAAACGGTGCGCGAGACCGGGGCCGATATCCTGCTCGGCAATACCTATCACCTGATGCTGCGCCCCACAGCGGAGCGAATCCATAACCTCGGCGGGTTGCATAAATTTATGAACTGGGAACGGCCGATCCTGACCGATTCCGGCGGCTTCCAGGTGATGTCGCTGGCCCAGTTGCGCAAAATCACCGAGGAGGGCGTCGCCTTCCAGTCCCATATCGACGGCAGCAAGCATATGCTCAGCCCGGAGCGCAGCATGGAGATCCAGCGCCTGCTCGGCTCCAACATCGTCATGGCGTTTGACGAATGCACGCCCTATCCGGCGACCAAGCAGGAAACCGCCGACAGCATGCGGCTCAGCATGCGCTGGGCGCGGCGCTCGTTTGACGCCTTCCATAACGGCTCCGTGCATGCGGCAAAGAACGCCCTGTTCGGCATTGTCCAGGGCGGCGTGTTCGAGGACCTGCGCCTTGAATCCATCGACGCGCTTCGGGACATGGGCTTCCACGGGCTGGCCGTCGGCGGCCTTGCGGTAGGCGAGGGGCAGGAGGTGATGTTCGAGGTGCTGGACTATACCATGCCCAAGATGCCGACCGACGTTCCCCGCTACCTGATGGGCGTGGGCAAGCCCGACGATATTGTCGGCGCCGTTGAGCGCGGCATCGACATGTTCGACTGCGTATTGCCGACCCGGTCCGGGCGCACCGCCCAGGGCTTTACCCGGCGCGGCACCGTAAACCTGAAGAATGCCCGCCACACGGACGATCCCCGGCCGCTGGACGAGGAATGCGGCTGTGACGCCTGCAGCAAATACAGCCGGGCATATCTCAGCCATCTGATCCGCAGCGGGGAGATTCTCGGCGCCATGCTGCTGACCGAGCATAACCTGACTTATTTCCAGGACCTGATGCAGGGTTTGCGGGATGCGATTGCGGCCGGAAAACTGTCTGATTTCGTTGCCGATTTCCACGCGAGACGGGCACTTGGCGACATTGAACCCCTATAGGAATTTCATTTCAAAAAGAGCAGGAATTTTTTTTACAAAAAAGTGTCAGAAAATTATTGACCGATGCGGCATCAGACTCTATGTTCCGCCTCATCCTTTACGGGCCCTTAGCTCAGTTGGTAGAGCAACTGACTTTTAATCAGTAGGTCGAAGGTTCGAATCCTTCAGGGCTCACCATTAGAACCCCGCTGTCGAGACGCTGTCTCCGGCGGGGTTTTTGATTCTGCCTAAAGTTCGATCGGGGAGACTTTCCGGAGCTTTTTCATCAGGTCCGGGAACTTCTGCCACGCCCGGGAGAAGCGGCGGAATTCCGGCCGGATGCCGACGTCTATGGCCGGGTGGGCCAGGTTGAAGGCGAGGGACACCCGTTCGCCAAGGCCGCGATAGGGCTTCACATAATGCCGGAGCCAGGCCGGAAAGATGAAAAAGCTGCCGGTCCGGGGCGCCAGCTCAATGGTGCGTATGCCCCGCGCCGGAGCATAGATTTCCTTGTCCGGGCCGAGGAAATCATCCCGGAACACAATTTCGCCTTCCGGCGGTTTATCGCCGTGCGGCTCGCCGCCGTTCACATAATAGACGCCGGCCCAGACGGTACTGTGATCGCGATGATAGCTGACATGATCGTGCCAGTTATTGTAGGCATTCTGGTCGTTGGCGTTAAGCCAGGATTCTATATGCCAGTCATCTTTTTGCAAAGGCGGCAGGCCGGGCAGGATATCGCGGCAGGCCTGTTCTCCCACCTCAAGGACGCTGTCCATGAGTCGGGTCACCGCATCATGCCCCTGCCGGTGCAGGTCCAGATCCGAATGCCAGCCGCCGACATTGGTCCTTGTGATCCCTTTACTCTCGGTCCTGAGCTGTTGCAACAGCGCCATGAGGTCCCGGTTCAGGGAAACATGGTCTTCTATTTCGGTCCGGTATATCTCCACCGGAAACAGCGGGATTTTTTCAACTGCCTGAGACATGTGATCGTGGTAACCCTTCTTGTTTTTTCAGCACTATATCCCGGAAAAGTTGTCAAAAGTATAACCGGATTGTCCTGTCCCGGCTTAGCTATGCGTTTATTGCATTGCAGAATCGTAAAACTGGCGTTTGTCATCCTTCCTGTGCATGGCTTATAGTGTGAATATCGTTAAAGAGGTAAAGCAATGTTCGCACAAGCAGTAAACACATCTGAGTTTTGTCCCGCCGCCGAAGACAATGAGCCGGTAACGGTAACCATTGCCCGCAAGGTAAGACCCGGCAAGGAAGTCGCTTACGAGCAGTGGGCAAAGGATATTTCCGCTGCCGCCCGGCGTTTCTGCGGCCACCAGAGCCTGAGCATCCTGCGGCCGAGCCCGGCGACCGGCGGAAAATATGTCTTCATGCTGCATTTCGATACCCGCGAACATGAACGGGCCTGGGAAGACTCCGCAGTGCGGGCCGAATATCTGCAAAAGCTGGAGGACGACGGACTGGTTGAAGGCGAGACCGAAATCAACCTGGCGTCCGGTTTTGAGTTCTGGTTCCCGATGGCCGAAGTGCCCAGCGCCGCCCCGCCGCCGCGCTGGAAAATGGTGACCCTTGTGATCCCGACCGTGATCCTGCTGGTTATGCTGGTCAATTACCTGTTCCACCCGATTTATGCCAACTGGCCGGGGGAACTCAGGCTCGTTGTGCAGTGTATCTTCCAGGTGCTGCTGATGACCTATGTGATTATGCCGCGACTGATCTCGCTGTTCCGGTTCTGGCTTTATCCGCAGAAGGTTGGTGGAAAAGACTAGGGCTGCTCAATCTTCTTGGGCCTGTGGTTTTCATCGAGGGCGACAAAGATATAGTCGCCCTCGGTGACTGTTATTTCTTCTTCTTCGCCCTGGCGCATGACCGTGACCTCTATCTTGATGGTGATCGAGGTGGTTCCCACCCGGGCGACCTCGGTATAGACGCTGAGCCAGTCGCCGGGCAGCACCGGGGCGTGAAATTTCATCGCTTCCACAGCAACGGTGGCTACCGGTCCGCCCACATAGCGGATGGCTTCCACGCCGCCGGCCGAGTCCATCTGGGCCAGGATCCAGCCGCCGAATATATGACCGTTGGAATTGAGGTTGGAAATATTGGGAATCGTCCGGATCGTCGGCTGTCTTTTGCAGGATTTTTCAGGAGAGCTCATGTCATTTCCTTTGCAATTCAGGACTAGATTTTCCGGCCCATCCAGATGATGCGGCCGAGGATGTCGAGGGCATCGGGTTCGCAGTCGGACCAGGAGTCGTATTGGGGGTTATCGCTTTTGATGGTGCAGAGTTTGGTAACGGGATTAATGGAAACCCGCTTCACCAGCAGCATGTCATCGTTCCTCAGCACATAAATGCCGTCATTGCGGATCTGTCGCTCGCTCATATCGACAAGAATATGGTCGCCGTCCTGCAGAGTGGGGGACATGCTGTCGCCGGAGACGGTGATGACCGCCAGGCTTTCCGGCGTGGCGTTTGAACTGGTCCTGATCCAGCTTTTGCGGAAGGCAAGACGATTGTGGATGTCGTTATTTTCGGCAAACGCCCCAGCGCCGGCGGCGGCATGAATGTCATAGACATTGACCAGCACATAGTCGTCAGGGGAAAAGTCGCCGGGAAGATTTTCGCCGGAGACGGAAGGGGTCGGGAAATCCGCCGGCGAGCCGAAATAGTCGGCGGCAAGTCCGAAGTGATCAATGATTTTCGCCAGGTCGAGGTCGTTGAGGCATTTGGGAACGCCGCGTTTGATATATTGCTGGATATAGGCGTGGTTTTTGCCGATCAGGGCAGAAACCGAGGCATAATCCTCGGCCGCACTGGTCCGGATCAAATGGTCCAGTTTTTCTCTGATCTGCTTGTAATATCTGTTGTAGTCCACGTCCGGCCCCGAAGTTATTCGATAGGCATTATAGGACTATTTAGGGAGTTGGAAACCTTTAATTTGCCTGCGGACCGGAGTTTTTCAGCAGTTCTTCGGCATCGGCGGCGGACAGGGGTTTGGCAAAAAGATAGCCTTGTCCGGCGTGGCATCCCAGGTTGCGTAATATGCTGAGCTGGGATTCTTCCTCGATGCCCTCGGCCACCAGGTCCATGCCAAGGGTGGTGGCCAGGTTGGTAATAATATGCACGATCTTCAGGCTGTCTTCACTGTTGTTCATCTGGCTGATGAAGGACCGGTCGATCTTCAGGGTGTCAGCGGGAAAACGGTTGAGGTAACTGAGGGAGGAATAACCGGTACCGAAATCATCGATGGCCAGGCTGATATTCAGAGATTTCAGATCGAGCAGGATATCGCGGGCCAGGTCGGAGTTGTCCATCAGGGCGGATTCGGTAATCTCGAGCTTGAGACGATCTCCCTGCAGGCCGGACTGGTATAGGGCATCCCGGGTCACGGCGACAATATCGTCCTCGGCAATCTGGATATTGGACACATTCACATTCATTTTCAGCGAGGAGGCAGCGGGATATTTCCGGATCCACTCGCTCAGTTGCCGGCAGGCTTCGTTCATGCACCAGCGGCCCATGGGCATAATCAAACCAGTATCCTCGGCAATGGGAATGAATTCCACCGGCGAGATCGTGCCCCGCTCGGGATGGAACCACCTGGTCAGGGCTTCAAAGCCCGTGATGGCACCGGTGCTGAGACTGATAATCGGTTGATAGTGAAGCTCCAGCTGCTTGTTTTCTATGGCGTGGCCGAGTTCCTGTTCCATGCGCAGCAGGGACTGGGCGCGGGTTTTCAGTTCAGGGCGGTAAACCAAGGTGCGGTCGGAACTGAGGCCGTTGATTCGCTGCATGGCCATATGGGCGTCCTGAATCAGGTTGATCAGGTTATGCAGCGTGGAAGTGCCGGAGGAAATGCCGATGGTGGCGGCAACCTGCAGATATTGTTTGCCAAGCCTGATCTTGCGGCCCAGTTCATGATGGATGCTGTCTGCCAGGGCGCGGGCTTCACTTTCAGCATTCTGCATGTCTTCGTCGGTCAGGAGGATGACGAATTTGTCGCCGTCGAAGCGCGCCAGCAGAGCTTCTGCGGGGAGGCAGCCCTGGATCAGTTGTGCGACTTCCCGCAGCAGCTCATCGCCGACCTCATAGCCGAAACTTTCATTGATTCTCTGCAGCTTGAAGATATTGATGAACAGGACGGCTGTTTCGCCCAGCGGCAGGTCGTTGCCAAAGCGGTTTTCGATGATCTCGTAAAAATAATGTTTGTTCGGCAGGTTGGTCAGGCTGTCATAATAGGTATAGCGTTCCAGTTCCCGCTCGAAGGCGGCCTCGAAGCTGTTGTCAGCGGTCAACAGGACCAGTTTTTCCAGGCCGCCGGTCTCATTCTTCAGGGGAATCAGGCGGCAATAGAGGGAGACTTCTTCCAGGTTGGGTAGGGCAAAGCGCCAGTTCAGGTCGGTGGTTTCGAATTCGCTGGCGGCTTTCGTCAGAGCCTGCTGCAGTTGGCCGTTGTCTTCAAGCCAGTCGAGCTCGCCAATCAGCTTGCCGACCGGATTCTGTTGTCCATAACTGATTTTGGAAATCAGACTGTCGCTGGATTGGGTGAACATAAAATCCCCGTCGCCGAGCACCTTGATTTCACCGATGCCGTCAGCGAGCTGCTTGCTTAAAATCCGGGACTCCGACGGGACGTTTAATCTCGGTTTATTGTCTCTGAAAAGATATGGCGTCCTTTTGGAAGGAAGCATGCCGGTTGTCTCACCCTGGTTGAAAACTCATTCGCGAATTGGGGTCGTCCCATGAGTTCATCAGAGTGAGTGAATTGTGTAAATATTTCGTAAACCTTAAATGCTCAGGAGCAGCCGCTGGTCGCCCCGCAACTGTCACACTTCAGGCAGGTGCCGTTGCGGACCATGGTGAAGTTGCCGCACTCCTGGCACGCATCCCCTTCATAGCCTTTCATGCGCGCCTGAACCACCTCGCTGTGCATGGATTCGCGTGTGATCACAGTGGCATTGACGACCGCCTTGGTTTGGGAGGAGGCCACGTCGGCTTCCATCTTGATTTCCTCCTGCGCCGTCGACTCGCCGGTCGTGTTCAGGACGTAAAGATTACTTTTCCTGACATAGCCGGTACTGGCCAGCCCCATCACCCGGTCCAGGGCCTGCTCGGTGCCTTTGACGGGTTCCGTTCTCGCCGGGCCGTCGCCATCGCCAATGGAATCAGGCATCAGGTCTTCGGGGTTGACGTGCGCCAGGTCGTTTCGTCCCAGATAGGACACGGCGAGTTCCCGGAAGATATAATCAAGAACGGAAGTGGCCATCTTGATGGCGTCGTTGCCGACCACCTGGCCGGACGGTTCGAACCTGGTAAAGGTAAAGGCGTCCACATATTCCTCCAGCGGCACGCCATACTGCAGGCCGATGGACAGGGCTATGGCGAAATTGTTCATCAGGCTGCGGAAAGCCGCGCCTTCCTTGTGCATATCGATGAAAATTTCACCAAGGGTGCCGTCGTCATACTCGCCGGTCCTGAGATAAACCTTGTGGCCGCCGACCATGGCTTTCTGGGTATAGCCCTTGCGCCGGGACGGCAGTTTGCGTCTCGCGGCCGGGGCATTCTGCTCGACAATGCGCTCTACGATGCGTTCAGCTACAATTCGAGTCTTTTCCGGGAGTGAGTCATCCTCCTTTGCGTCATCTTCCTTCAGCAAAGAGACGTTGAGCGGCTGGGACAATTTAGAGCCGTCGCGGTACAGCGCGTTGGCCTTCAAACCCAGGTTCCAAGACAGCATATAGGCGTTCTTGCAATCCTCGACCGTGGCCCGGTTGGGCATGTTGATGGTTTTGGAAATAGCGCCGGAAATAAACGGCTGGGCCGCCGCCATCATGCGGATATGGCTTTCCGCGCTCAGGAACCGCTTGCCGATCCTGCCGCAGGGGTTGGCGCAGTCAAACACCGGAAGATGATGTTCTTTCAGGTGAGGGGCGCCTTCCAGGGTCATGGTCCCGGTGCAGTAAAGATTGGCCTCCTCGATCTGTTTTTTATCGAAGCCCATTGCCTCCAGCATGTTGAAGCTGAGGTCATCCAGTTGCTCGTCGGAGAACCCGAGGACGTCGCGACAGAAATCCCGCCCCAGCATCCAGTGATTGAACGCGAAGCTGATGTCGAAGGCGCTGCCGATATTGTCTTCCAGGATATCCAGCTGGGCCTGGGAGAACCCCTTGTCTTTCAGGCTCTGATGGTTGATGTGCGGGGCGCCGTCCAGGGTGCCGTAACCGACTGCATATTTGACCATTTCGTCGATCTGCTTGGGGGTATAGCCCAGGGTCTTCAGGGCATTGGGCACCAGGCGGTTGATGATCTTGAAGTGACCGCCGCCGGCCAGCTTTTTATATTTGACCAGCGCAAAGTCGGGCTCGATCCCGGTGGTGTCGCAATCCATCACCAGGCCGATGGTGCCGGTCGGGGCGATCACGCTGACCTGGGCGTTGCGATAACCGTGCAGGGTGCCGATTTCCAGCGCCTGGTCCCAGGCCCGGCCGGCAGCCGTGGCAATATCAGGGAACGGGCAACTGGGGATGTCCAGTGGCACCGGTGTTGTGTGCAGTTCTTCATAACCGTCTTCATTGCCCCAGGCGGCCCGGCGGTGATTACGGATCACCCGCAGCATGTCTTCACGGTTTTCCTCGTAGGATGCGAAGCTGCCAAGCTCGCGGGCCATTTCGGCAGACGTGCGATAGGCTGCACCGGTCATGAGAGCGGTAATAGCGCCGCACAGGGCGCGGCCTTCATCGCTGTCATAGCTGAAGCCGGAAGACATGATCAGTCCGCCGATATTGGCAAAGCCCAGTCCCAGAGTCCGGAAATCATAGCTGAGGCGGGCAATTTCCTTGGACGGGAACTGGGCCATCAGGACCGATATCTCGAGCACAATCGTCCAGATGGTGACCGCATGTTCAAAGCTGTCCACATCAAAGTCGTCGTCCGGGGTCCGGAACTTCATCAGGTTCAGGGACGCCAGGTTACAGGCGGTATTGTCCAGGAACATATATTCCGAGCAGGGGTTGGAAGCGCGGATCGGCCCGGACTGGGGACAGGTGTGCCAGTCGTTGATGGTGGTATGGAACTGCAGGCCGGGATCGGCGCACTGCCAGGCGGACAGGGCGATATCCTCCCACAGGGCGCGGGATTTGACGGTTTTGGCGACCCTGCCGTTGCCGCGGTTGATCAGGTCCCAGTCGCCGTCGTCCAGGACCGACTGCATGAAATCGTCGGTCACCCGGACCGAGTTGTTGGAATTCTGCCCGGAGACAGTCATATAGGCTTCGGAATCCCAGTCGGTGTCGTAGGTTTCGAATTCGATTTCCGTATAGCCCTGTTTGGCAAACTGGATCACCCGCTGGATGTAATTTTCGCTGACCAGGGCGTTGCGGGCGGAAAGCACCGCGGTTTTCAGGTCTGCATTCGCATTGGGATCACAGGCGTCTGCCGGCTCCAGCGATTTGCTCTGGCAGGCGGTCATCACTTCCTGGAGATGTTTCTCAACAATTTTCGAGCCGGTGACAAGGGCCGCGACCTTTTGTTCTTCCTTGACTTTCCAGTTGATGAATTCCTCGATGTCCGGATGGTCGATATCAACGATGACCATTTTGGCCGCACGTCTGGTGGTGCCGCCCGATTTAATGGCGCCGGCTGCCCGGTCGCCAATCTTCAGGAAGCTCATCAGGCCGGAAGACTTGCCGCCGCCGGACAGGGGCTCGCCGGAGCCGCGGATATTGGAGAAGTTGCTGCCGGTGCCGGAGCCGTATTTGAACAGACGGGCCTCCCGGGTCCACAGGTCCATAATGCCGCCGTCGTTGACCAGGTCGTCGGACACGCCCTGGATAAAGCAGGCGTGGGGCTGGGGATGTTCATAAGCGCTTTTGGACTTGGTCAGCTTGCCGGTTTTGTAATCAACATAATGGTGACCCTGGGCGGGACCATCGATGCCGTAGGCCCAGTGCAGCCCGGTGTTGAACCACTGGGGGGAGTTGGGGGCGCACATCTGGTTGGCCAGCATGAAGCGCAACTCGTCAAAGAAAGTCCGGGCATCGCTTTCCTCGCTGAAGTAACCGCCTTTCCAGCCCCAGTAGGTCCAGGTTCCGGCCAAACGGTCAAAGACCTGCTTGGCGCTTTTTTCCGGGCCGCTTCTTTTCTCTTCGGGCAGGCTTGAAAGGGCAGACTCGTCAGCTTCATGACGCCAGAGCCAGCTGGGAACGCCGTCTTCCCTGACCGGGCGAAGGCAGCAGGGCACCCCGGCCTTGCGGAAATATTTCTGGGCAATGATATCCGCCGCAACCTGACTCCAGTCAGCAGGCACCTCGATATTCTTGAGTTCAAAAACAACCGTGCCGTCCGGATTGCGGATCTCGCTGTCGGTCGTTCTGAATTCAAGGCTGTGGTACGGTGACTGATCTGGTGAAGTAAAGCGACGTTTAACCTTCATCTAAATTCCCCGGCGTATTCTCTTCTGTTTTACGATTGAAGAAGTGTATCGCACTCGTGGTTAATTCCATAGCGATTTTTCTGATATATTGTGTTTGACAGGGGCTGGACTGCTACATCTTGTGTTTGTCGAATCGTTGGTTAAGCCCCTGGAGGACCAGGACCATAATATTGCCCCGATTTTCCGGAGAATAATCGCCGGCGCATTGTTTTATGGTTGTTCTGCAGGGGCTGGCACGGTATAGAAAGTAAAACTTGGATAAAAGGCAGGACGGACAGGATATGTTTTCCTTACTGAGAAAAATCTTCACCTGGTGGCACAACAGCACAATCGGCACCTGGGTTTTCACCAGCCTGAACGGTGAGAAGGTTGGCGAAGATGACCAGGGCAATGTTTATTACCATGAGAAAAAGGGTAAAAAACGCTGGGTAATTTATAACGGTGAAATCGAAGCGTCCCGCATACCGCCGGAATGGCATGCCTGGCTTCACTATACCGTTGACGAAACACCGGTCGAACAGCCGCCGGTGGTCAAGAGCTGGGAAAAGGAACATCAGCCCAACCTGACCGGCACTGTGGATGCCTACTATCCGAGCGGAAGCCTCAATGCCGCCGGTTCTCGGGCGAAAACAACAGGCGATTACGAAGCCTGGACGCCGAACAGCTGAGACTGAGAGCAGGAGTAATTATATGCGAAGTAATCTGGTAGAGACCCTTGTGGGGGCAGTGGTTCTTTTCATCGCCGGAAGTTTTCTTTATTTTGCATATTCCCATGCCAATCTGTCCTCCAATGGCGGATATCACCTGATAGCCAAATTCGACAAGGTTGACGGACTGGCCGTCGGCAGCGATGTCCGGGTCAGCGGCATCAAGGTCGGTAGCGTGCTCAAACAATATATCGATCCCGATACCTTCATGGCTGTGGTCGAGTTTTCAGTTGATCCGGAAATCAAAATTCCCGAAGACACTTTCGCTAAAATCACTTCCGAGGGGCTTCTTGGCGGCAATTATCTGGTTCTTGATCCTGGCGGCAGTGACGAGATGCTGGCGGACGGAGACGAGATCCTGGATACCCAGGGCTCCGTCGACCTGCTCGGACTGCTGGATAAATTTGCAGGCTCGGATGACAAGAAGTCGGATTAGGCTGCGTGATGCGTAAACTCCTCCTTCTTTCAGTTCTTCTTCAGTCCATTTGGACGTCGGCGGTATGGGCTGACGAGATTTCCGACAATAGTGAAGACGGAAAGGTCGCGGTTGTGGTGCTGGGGGCGCTGGATAAAATTACCGCAAGGCTTTCCACTATTGAAGCACGTCAGGATGAACCGGTGCGGTTCGGCACCCTGGAAATTGTCATGCGCCACTGCCGTTCCAATCCGCCGGAGGAAACCCCGGAGAGTGTGGCTTTTCTTGAGATCACCGATGTGGGCCAGGGCAAGGAGCGGAACAAGGTCTTCAGCGGCTGGATGTTTGCTTCAAGCCCCGCTGTCTCTCCGCTGGAACATCCGGTTTATGATATCTGGGTCACCAGTTGCAAGATGGTTTCCGGCGCGGCGTCTGCCGGTAACGAATAGAAATCCGGTTCCAGGTCCAGGGCGCGGGCAAGTCTGGCCTTATATTCCATTCTCGGGATTTCCACGGCGCCGAACTTTTCCAGATGATCGGTAATAAACTGGGTATCCAGCAGGATATAGCCGGCTTTTTTCAGCCGCGCCACCAGATAGACCAGGGCAACCTTGCTGGCGTCGGTTTCCCGGTGAAACATGCTTTCCCCGCAAAATGCGCCGCCAATGGATACCCCGTATAGTCCGCCGACCAGCTTTTCGTCGCGCCAGCATTCCACGGAATGGGCATAGCCCATGCGGAAAAGCTCACAATAGCGATCGAGGATGGTGTCGTTGATCCAGGTGTTGTCCCGTTCCGTGTCAGGGATGGTTTCGGCGCAGGCCTTCATCACCTCGCGGAAAGCCGTGTCGATGCGGATCTCGAACGGCTGCTGGCGGATCTTGCGCGCCAGTCGGTTCGGCACATGAAAATGCTCCAGGGGGAAGATCCCGCGTAGTTCGGGATCCACCCAGAAGATTTCGTCGCTGTCGGCACTCTCCGCCATGGGAAAGATGCCCTGACTATAGGCGTGTAGCAGAAGATCTGCTGTAATTTCCGTCATGTCTCCAGATTATTCAGGAAGTTTTCCAGCCAGTGGATGTCATAAGCTCCGTTTACAAAATCATTTTCCCGGATCAGCATCTGATGCAGGGGAATGGTGGTCTTGATCCCGTCGATCACATATTCCTCCAGGGCGCGCCGCAGGCGCATCAGGCACTCATTGCGGGTCTTGCCGTGCACGATCAGCTTGGCGATCATGCTGTCGTAATAGGGCGGAATGCTGTAGCCGCTGTACAGGGCGGAATCCACCCGGACCCCGAGTCCGCCCGGCGTATGATAGTCACCGATCTTGCCCGGTGAAGGGATAAAAGTGAAGGGATCTTCCGCATTGATCCGGCATTCGATGGCATGACCGGAGATCGTGATGTCTTCCTGTTTCAGGCTCAGCGGCAGGCCGGCGGCGATGCGGATTTGTTCACGTACCAGGTCAACGCCGGTGATCATTTCGGTCACCGGATGTTCCACCTGCAGACGGGTATTCATTTCGATGAAGTAGAACTCACCATTCTCGTAAAGGAATTCAATGGTACCGGCGCCGCGGTAGCCCAGGCCCTGGATGGCCTTGGCAACAACCTCACCGATCTTTTCCCGTTCTTCGGCGTTCAGGGCCGGTGAGGGTGCTTCTTCCAGTACTTTCTGGTGCCGGCGCTGCAGGGAACAGTCGCGTTCGCCGAGATGGATGCAGTTGCCGTGTTCGTCGGCCAGGACCTGCAGCTCGATATGCCGCGGCAGGGTCAGGAATTTTTCCAGATAGACCGCGTCGTCACCGAATGCAGCTTTTGCCTCGGATTTGGCGGAGCTGACCGCATTCTGGAGCTCGCCTTCATTATGCACCACCTTCATGCCGCGGCCACCGCCGCCGGAAGCGGCCTTGACGATCACCGGATAGCCGATCTCCTTGGCAACCTTGGAGGCGGTTTCATAATCGCGGACTTCGCCTTCGGAACCGGGGACAACCGGAATGCCGAGTTTTTTGACCGTTTCCTTGGCGGAAATCTTGTCGCCCATCACGCGGATGTGCTGGGCGGTCGGTCCAATGAAGGCAATCTTGTGCTGCTCGACGATCTCCGCGAATTTTTCATTCTCGGACAGGAAGCCGTATCCCGGGTGAATGGCGTCCGCGTTGGTGATTTCCGCTGCGGCGATAATGGCCGGGATATTCAGGTAACTTTCTGCCGAGGAGGCCGGACCGATACAGACGCTTTCGTCCGCCAGGCGCACATGCATGGCATTTTCGTCTGCCTCGGAATGGACGGCAACGGTATGGATGCCCATTTCCCTGCAGGCCCTGTGAATACGCAGGGCGATTTCTCCGCGGTTGGCTATAAGAACTTTATCAAACATATGAGTACAGAACCCTATTCGACGATCACCAGAGGTTCACCATATTCGACCGGCTGGCCGTTTTCGACCAGGATCTGGGTCACGGTGCCGGATTTGGGCGCATGGATGTGGTTCATTACCTTCATGGCTTCGACAATCAGTATCGTATCGCCGGCGCTGACCTTGTCGCCAACCTTGATGAAGTTGTCGGCATTCGGCTCCGGGGCGGTATAGACAGTGCCAACCATGGGGGACAGCACCGCGCCGGGATGATCCGCGGCCGAGCTTTCAGATGCGGCTTCTGCCGGGGCAGCTGCCGGAGCGGCGGCAGCAGCGGCGACCGGTGCGGCCACGGGGGCGGCTGCGGCAACAGTCACATTGCGACAGACCCTGATTTTACGGTCGCCGTCTTCCACCTCGATTTCAGAAAGGTCGGTTTCATTAAGCAGTGCTGCCAGGTCGCGAATTAGTTCCTGATCGACGTGCATTTTTGACATCTGGTTACAGTCCCTTGTTATAAATCTTGTCAGTTATTCTTAGAGTATGTCGGCGAGGGCGTCCAGCGCCAGAAGATAACCCCGGCTGCCAAATCCACAGATCACCCCGACAGAGGCCGGGGAAATATAGGAATGATGACGGAATTCCTCGCGTTTGAAGATATTGGATAAATGTACCTCGATTACCGGCAAGCCGACGGCCAGCAAGGCGTCCATCAGGGCGACGGAGGTATGGGTATAGGCCCCGGCGTTGATGATGATGGCCTGTGCGGTGCCCCGAGCTTCCTGGATCCAGTTGACAATTTCACCTTCGGTGTTGCTCTGGCGGAAGGTCACGGTCATGCCAAGCTCGCCAGCATGTATCTTGCACTTTTCCTCAATATCCGACAGGGTCTCTGTGCCGTAGATTTCCGGCTCGCGGGTGCCCAACATGTTCAGATTGGGGCCGTTGAGAATCAGAATATTGCCTGATGTGCTCTTTGTCATAAAAGCCTTCTTACTTGCCTACTTCCACACAATAAATTCCGGGTGCTACCGGACTGTTATCTGGTGGTCCTGTATAATGACTTATGTTCGGTTTGAAAACCGGTTTCGTTACTTGCCTGTCAGCCGTCGTTTTTTCGGGGCTTTTTATGGTCAAAATATTTGCGAACTATAAAGGATTGCTTTAATCCTGCAAAGTCTTAAGAATTAAAAAGGATCAGATCATTGATCAGCTTGATGATAAATGGTGACGAACATACACTCGAGAAGCAGATGTCCCTCCATGATCTGCTGGAGGAGCTCGATATAGATCCCTCCAAGGTTGCTGTGGAAAGGAACCTGGAAATAGTGCCCAAAACAACCTTTCAGCAGGTACTGATTGAGGACGGCGACCAGCTGGAAATAGTACATTTTATTGGTGGTGGAAAAATTGACTGACACATTTACAATCGCAGGCCGGGAGTTCACATCCCGCCTGATCGTTGGAACCGGAAAATACAAATCATTTGAGGAAAATGCTGCGGCGGTAGAGGCTTCGGGAGCGGAAATCGTGACCGTCGCCGTGCGCCGCGTCAATGTCAGCGATCCGAACCAGCCCATGCTTGTGGATTTCATTGATCCCCGGAAATATACCTATCTGCCCAATACCGCCGGCTGTTTTACGGCCGATGATGCGTTGCGCACCCTGCGCCTGGCCCGGGAAGCTGGCGGCTGGAACCTGGTGAAGCTCGAGGTTCTTGGCGACCAGAAGACCCTCTATCCCAATATGCCGGAGACGCTCAAGGCGGCTGAGGTCCTGATCAGTGAAGGATTCGAAGTGATGGTCTATTGCAGTGACGATCCGATCCAGGCCAAGGTGCTGGAAGACATGGGGTGTTGCGCGATCATGCCGCTGGGCGCGCCGATCGGGTCCGGGCTCGGCATCCAGAACCCGGTCCAGATCAGACTGATTGTGGAACAGGCCAATGTGCCGGTGCTGGTGGATGCCGGGGTTGGCACCGCCTCCGATGCGGCCGTGGCCATGGAGCTGGGCTGCGACGGCGTGCTGATGAACACGGCCATTGCCGAAGCCAGGGACCCGATCCGCATGGCCCGGGCCATGAAACTGGCCGTGGAGGCTGGCCGCGAAGCCTATCTCGCCGGGCGCATGGGTAAAAAGCTCTATGCCGACCCGTCCTCGCCGCTGGCAGGGCTGATCTAAGCAACCTAACGCTTAAATGAACAAGGGAGCCTGCGGCTCCCTTTTTTATGGTCAGAGTTCCAGGTCGTCGCCAGGCAGCGGATTGATCCAGCCGCCGTCGGGATAGGCCGCAGACTCAATGATCACCTTGTCCCCGGCGATCCGGGCCTTGCCACTGGCCATCAGGCGCAGGGCCTCGGGATAGATGATATGTTCATATTCCAGGATGCGGGCGGCCAGTTCGTCGGCCGTCTCGTCCGGGTTTACCGCCACGGCGGCCTGCAGGATGATGGGGCCGTCATCCATTTCCGGCCGCACGATATGCACCGTGCAGCCGGTAAAGCGCACACCGGATTCCAGGGCGCGTTCATGGGTGTGAAGTCCCTTGAACGAGGGCAGCAGGGACGGATGGATATTGAGGATGCGGTCTTTCCAGCGGTTCACGAACCGGGCCTCGAGGATCCGCATGAAACCGGCCAGACAGATCATTTTCGCTTTACAGGCATTCAGTTCCTTGTCCAGGGCCTCTTCGAAGGCTTCTTTGCTGTCATAGTCCCGGTGATTGATCACACTGGTAGGGATGTTTGCTTGCCGGGCGCGTTCCAGGCCGTAGGCATCGGGATTATTGGAAATCACCCGGACGATGCGGGCGGGAAAATCCTCATCGGCGCAAGCATCTATCAGGGCCTGCAGGTTGCTGCCGCGTCCGGAAACGAGAACTGCTACGTCGAGCATGGGCGCCTCTTATTTCTTGCCGGCTGAAACAGCCGTCCAGTCTTCAGTATAGCCCCAGTCGCCGGCCTTGCCATTGACCACGGTGGCCGGGGCGCCTTCAGCGCGCTCCACGACCCGTCCGATAGTATAGACGGTTTCGCCGCACTCCTCGAAAATCTTCTTGGCCCTGTCGGCATTTTCGGCCGCGACAACCACAGCCATGCCGATACCGCAGTTGAAGGTCTTGGCCATTTCCGCGGCGGTTATATTGCCGCGGGTTCTGAGCCAGTCGAACACCGGCGGCAGGGTCCAGGCGCCTGCGTCCACTTCGACCGCGACATTTTTCGGCAGGACCCGCGGAATATTCTCCACAAAACCGCCACCGGTGATATGGCTGAGGCCCTTGAGGGTGCCGGCCTTCAGGTTGGCGAGGCAGCTTTTGACATAGATCTTTGTCGGGGTCAGCAGGGCCGCGCCGAAGGATTTGCTGTCATCATAGGGGCAGGGAGCGTCATAGCCGAGGCCGCTGTCTTCCACCAGTCGGCGCACCAGGGAAAAGCCGTTGGAATGAATGCCGCTGGAGGCCAGGCCCAATACCACGTCTCCGGGGGCAATTGTCGCGCCGGTCAGGATTTCGTCCCGTTCTACGGCGCCGACGCAGAACCCGGCCAGGTCATAATCGCCATCGGCATACATGCCGGGCATTTCTGCCGTCTCACCGCCGATCAGGGCGGCATTGGACTGGCGGCATCCTTCAGCAATACCGCCGACGATATCGCGACCCGCCTCGACGGACAGATGCCCGGTGGCAAAATAATCGAGGAAGAACAGCGGTTCCGCGCCCTGGACAATCAGGTCGTTGACACACATGGCGACCAGGTCGATGCCGACCGTGTCGTGCCTGCCGGAGTCAATGGCGATTTTCAGCTTGGTGCCGACGCCGTCGGTGCCGGACACCAGGATCGGGTCGTTGTAGCCGGCCGCCTTGAGGTCGAACAGGGCGCCGAAACCACCGAGGTCTTCGGTCACGCCGGACCGTCGGGTCGACGCGGCAGCAGGTTTGATGGCATTGACCAGGTCATTACCGGCATCAATATCGACACCGGCATCCTTGTAGGTATAGGAAGTTTTTGGATTTTGATCGCTCACCAGTATATATCCCGGATATAAGTCTTTTAACAGACGCCCAGATATAAGGGGCATTTCATGAAAATGCCACAGTCATTTTTGATTATGACTTTTTTCGCTTCGTGTTATATCTGGTCACCAGTGGTGACAGAGATGGCCGAGTGGCAGTCATTCGCCTGATAAATGATGAAAACAGTTACCGGACCGGAAACAGAATATTGTTGATAAATAAAATAAAAATAATGCCTTATGCCATTATTTTAATGTCTTGCTTGATGTTTGGTGTGGCACAGGCAGAGGTCAGTCCGGGGCGTGAAGCCCGGATCTACACTATTTACGATATCGAAGTGGACCAGACCAGCCGCACCGTAAACCAGGCGCGCCGGATCGCCCTGCTGAACGGCCAGCGGGAAGCGCTGCAGAAGTTTTTTGCCAAAATTCTGCGTCCGGAAGATATTTCGAAACTTCCCTATTTAGATGACCGGCAGGTCCGCGAACTGATCAGCGGCTTTGAAATCCAGGACGAACGAAATTCCAGTGTGCGCTATATCGCCACCATGACGGTGCATTTCAGCCGCACCAAGATCTACGACCTGCTCTCCCTGCTGCAGATCCCCTTCGCCGAAAGCCTGTCTACCCCGATGACCATCCTGCCGGTACTGGAAAAGGACGGTTCCTATTTCCTGTGGGACAGGGACAACGGCTGGAAACAGGCCTGGGATCAGTATGGCGGGCTGAATCACCTGGTCCAGCCCGATATACCACCCTCAACTCTTTCCCAGCGGTTGTTGATCAACAGCTGGCAGGCTTATGACGGGCTGGCGGTCAAGCTCGCCGATTTTGCCAAAAAGAACAATCTGGAGACCCTGGTCGTTGCCATTGCTTCCCTCGAACGGGATCTGGTCACCGACCGCTCCCGGCTGACCTTGACGCTCCGGCAGGGGCTGGACGGACAGGAGGTTCATCGGGAAACCATCACTTCTGAACTGGGCGAAGACAGCCTGTCCACCGATGTGATTGCCGATCTTTATCAGCGCGCGATCGAAAAAACCATGATCTATCTGGATAACCAGTGGCGGGAAAAAGTTCTGGTTCATTTCGGTGTGGCCTCCCGGATTTCCATGAAGGTCAGGTTCAAGGGGCTTGAGGACTGGGTTAATGTGCAGGAGCATTTGCGGGAAGTTTCCCTGATCCGGGACTTTACCGTGGACCGGCTTGCCCTGGATCATGCCGCAATCACCATTAACCATTCCGGCGATCTGGACCAGCTGTTCCTCACCATGGCCCAACAGG
Source organism: Emcibacter nanhaiensis (assembly GCF_006385175.1). Classification (NCBI taxonomy): domain Bacteria; kingdom Pseudomonadati; phylum Pseudomonadota; class Alphaproteobacteria; order Emcibacterales; family Emcibacteraceae; genus Emcibacter; species Emcibacter nanhaiensis. The sequence continues at coordinate 573,216 of NZ_VFIY01000004.1, read as the reverse complement.
GCTTTGTCTTTGAAGTCTACTGGCGCACGCCGGAAGACGGCCAGACGGCGGCCGAGGAAATTATCCTGAGTCTCGAGCGGTGCCAGCCATGACTCCGGTTCAACTCCCCCTCAACCTGCCGGTCCGGCAGGCCTTTGGCCATGAGGACTTCCTGGTGGCGGCCTCCAATACAGATGCCGTGAACTGGATTGATCGCTGGCCGGACTGGCCGTCCCATGTACTGATCCTGTTTGGAGACGAGGGCTGCGGGAAAACCCACCTCAGTCATGTGTGGCAGGACCGGAGCAGCGCCATCAGGCTTAATGAGGAAGAATTTTTCGGGCAACCGCTGGTGGGACGGGAAAAGGCCTATATTTTCGAAGATGTGGACACCTATCTGTCCGGCCCGGGACGCGAGGAACAACTGCTGCACAGCTACAACTGGCTGAAGGAGAAAGCGAGCTTCCTGCTGCTGACGGCGCGGACCCATCCCCGTTCCTGGGGAATGTCGCTTCCCGACCTGTCGTCCCGGATTCTCAGCTGTCCCATTGTCGAGATGGGGCAGGCGGACGACAGTCTTCTGGCGTCGGTGATTATCAAACAGTTTGCCGATCTTCAGGTGATCTTGCCGTCCGAGGTTCTCGACTATCTGTTGCCGCGGATCGACCGCTCATTTGCCGGCGTGCGGCGCACAGTGCGTCGTATCGACCGGCTGGCATTGACGGAAAAGAGAGCCGTTACCATTCCTCTTGCCCGGAAAGCGTTGGAATCGCTTGAAGATTGAGATTTGGTAACAGATATGAAATAATCTTCCGTTAGATATGTCAAACCATTATATCTTCGGAACCAGGGAACGGATATGGCACAGGAAATTGCTGAAGGCCCGATCGATTTTTCGGCCTTTGAGCCGCACGAAAAATATATCAACCGGGAACTGTCCTGGCTCAGGTTTAACATGCGGGTGATGGAGGAATCCTTCAACGAAAACCATCCCCTGCTTGAGCGCCTGCGTTTTCTGTCCATTTCCGCCAGCAACCTGGATGAATTTTACATGGTCCGTGTCGCCGGTATCCGCGGCCAGATCAACGCCGGCGTTCAGACCATTACGCCTGAAGGCCTGACGCCGGTCCAGCAGCTTACGCAGATTAACCGGCTGGCCGAAGAACTGATCAATGAACAGCAGCGCCGTTGGGCAAGCATTATTGGCGAACTGGCCGCTGAGGGGATTCTTCTTGTCGATGGTACGACCCTGACGGCGGAGGAAGGTGAGTGGCTGGAGGAATATTTCCTGGAGAATATCTTTCCGATTCTGACACCGCTGGCCGTGGACCCCGCCCATCCGTTCCCGTTTATCCCCAACCTCGGCTTTTCCCTGGTTCTTGACCTCAAGCGTGAGGATACCGGGGCGCCGCTGATGGCTCTGTTGCCGGTGCCGCCGCAGGCGCGTCGCTTCATTCGGCTGCCCGGCGACGAGATTCGCTTTATCTCCCTTGAGGATACCATCCGACTGTTCCTTGACCGGCTGTTCCCCAACTATTCAGTTCTGGGTGAGGGCATCTTTCGTTTGATTCGGGACAGCGAGATGGAGGTGGATGAAGAAGCGGAAGATCTGGTGCGGGTGTTCGAAACCGCCCTGAAGAGGCGCCGGCGCGGCCATGTGATCCGGCTCAAGATGACCTCCAGTACGCCGGAAAAGCTCAGAAAAATGGTGATGCGGGAACTGGATATCAGCGAAGATGAAGTCGTTCAGGTTGACGGTATTCTGGGGTTGTCCGAAGTAAGCCAGCTTATCGTGGACGAGAGGGCGGACCTCAAGTTCGCCCCCTATAACCCGCGTTTCCCGCAACGGATCCGCGAGCATGGCGGGGACTGTTTCGCCGCGATCCGGGAAAAGGATTTTGTCGTCCATCATCCCTTTGAAAGTTTTGATGTGGTGGTCAGCTTTCTGCGCCAGGCGGCAGCCGATCCCAATGTGGTGGCGATCAAACAGACCCTGTACCGGACCAGCGAGAATTCCCCCATTGTCAGCGCCCTGATTGATGCGGCGGACGCAGGCAAGTCGGTGACCGCCCTGGTGGAGCTGAAGGCTCGCTTTGACGAGGCCCGCAACATTCAGTGGGCCCGGGATATGGAGCGGGCCGGCGTTCAGGTGGTCTATGGTTTCATGGAACTGAAGACCCATGCCAAGGTCTCGCTGGTTGTACGCCGGGAAAATGACGGCCTCAGGACCTATGTCCATTACGGCACCGGTAACTATCATCCGATCACGGCCAAGATCTACACCGACCTGTCCTTCTTCACCGATGATCAGGCCCTCGGCCGGGATGCGGTGCATATTTTCAACTATCTCACCGGTTACGCAAAACCGCGCAAGCTGGAGAAGGCCGCGATTTCACCCCAGGGCATTCGTGACCGGTTAATCAGGGAGATCGATAACGAGATCGCCAACGCGTCAAAGGGGAAACCTGCAGCCATCTGGGCCAAGATGAACGCCCTGGTTGATCCGACCATCATCGACAAATTGTATGAAGCCTCCTGTGCCGGGGTCAAGATCGACCTTGTCATTCGCGGCATTTGCTGCCTGCGCCCGGGGGTGCCCGGCATGTCGGAAAACATCCGGGTCAAGAGCATCGTCGGCCGCTTCCTGGAACATTCCCGTATTGTCTGTTTTGCCAATGGTGCCGATCTTCCGTCAGACCAGTCGAAGGCTTTTATCTCCTCGGCTGACTGGATGCAGCGCAACTTTGATCGACGGGTCGAAGTGATGGTGCCGGTGGATAATCCGACAGTGCGCTCACAGATCGTTGACCAGATCATGGTGGCCAACCTGAAGGACGAAGCCCAGAGCTGGTACCTGCAGCCGGATCACACCTACAAACGGGTGGAAGCCGGACCGGAAGCCTTTTCTGCACATCATTATTTCATGACAAATCCAAGTCTATCGGGTATGGGTGGAGCATTGAAGGAAATCGAGCTTCCGCACCTGTTATAAGAGTGAAGATACTTGGATAAATTTGCAGTCATCGATATCGGCTCCAACTCGGTTCGCCTGGTGGTCTACGAGAGCAGGCGCCGTGTCCCCTATGTCATTTTCAATGAAAAAGTCCTGTGTGGCCTCGGCCGGGGCGTATCGGAAACCGGCCTGATGATGGACGACTCCATGGAGGCGGCGCTGCATACCCTGAAAAGATTTGCCCTGCTGATCGACAAGATGGAGATCAGCGATCTCAGGGCGATCGCGACTTCGGCTGTTCGCGACGCAAAAAACGGTCCGGATTTTATTGAGACGGTGCGCGAAACCACGGGTATCGACGTCGAGGTGATCGACGGGGAAGAAGAGGGGCGTCTGGCGGGCTTGGGCGTCGTCTGCGCCTTTCCGCGCGCCCACGGCATAGCGGGCGACCTGGGGGGCGGCAGTCTTGAGCTTATCCATGTCAATAATCTGGATGTGTGCGAGAAAGTGACCCTGCCGATCGGTCCCCTGCAGTTCCAGAATCGGGAGGGAGAGGTCTTCCATACGCCGAAAAAGGAAATCGACCGGGTGCTGTCGGAAGTCGACTGGCTCGATGAGTATACCGGGCAGTCCTTTTATGCCGTCGGCGGGTCATGGAGGGCCTTTGCCAAGATCAACATGCTGGAAACCGGATATCCACTGAATAACATCCATAATTACCGGATCGAAGTGGACGACGCTCTGGCGCTGGCCAAGAAGCTGTCAAAGATGACGCCGGAGGAACTGCAGGTCTACGCCGGACACATTTCCACACGCAGGCTGAGGGTCCTGTCCCTGTCGGCGCTGATCCTCTGGCGGGTACTGAAAAAGCTCAAGCCGGTGGAAATAGTGGTATCAGGCTACGGTATCCGGGAAGGCCTGTTGTTTGACGGCATGCCGTCCTCGGTCCAGAACGAAGATCCGCTGATCCAGGGCTGTCATGAAGTGGCAGAAATGACCGGGCGTTTTCCGGAACATGGCCTGCGGCTGCTCAACTGGATTGAACCGCTGTTTGAAAATGAATCGCCGGAGGATCGCAGGCTGCGTCTGGCCATTTGCATGCTCAGTGATGTGGGCTGGCGGGGACACCCGGAATATCGGGCGGAAAAGGTCATTTCGGAAATCATGTACGGCCGCCTGATCGGCATCGACCATCGGGGGATCGGTTTGATCGGCCTCGCCCTGTATGTCTGTTATGGCGGCAGCATCGGGGATAATAATACCAATATCTGCCTGTCGCTGGTCAGTGAAGAAGATGTTCAGTATGCCCGTCGGGTGGGCCTGGGGCTTCGCCTGGCGCAGAGGCTGTCTGCCGGGACCGCCCGCGGTCTTAATGCGGCATCGCTGGAAATTGACGGCTCTCAGCTATTGCTGAACCTTCAGCCCGGCAAGGAAGACCTGATCAACGAGGTGGTTCGCCGCCGCTTTGACAAGCTGGCATCTGAATTCGGCCTGGAAGCAGTGGTCAGGCCGGATGCCGTCAGTCTTCCAGAGGAAACAGAATAATTTCACCGTCCTTCATGGAGAAGCCGAGCTTGCCGTGTTTCAGGGCGAGGGCGTCCTTGCCGAAGAGCGCGCGGCGCCAGCCGTGCAGGGCAGGGATATCCGCCTCATCGTCGGCGGCCAGCTTTTCCAGGTCGTCCATGGTGGCGACCAGCTTGTTGGCAACGCCTTCCTTCTGGCACTTGTGCTTGAGCAGAACCTTGAGCAGTTCCATGACCGCATCGACCCCCTGGGCCGGCGGCTTCGGCCGGGCGATTTCCGGCAGTTCCTCGTCCGGCATGTCGAGCGCCTGCTTCACATAGTCGAGGACGACGGCACCGGGCTTGCTGGACCCGAACTGGGGCGGCAGGCCGCGGATTCCATTCAGCGAGTTGCTGTGCTGGGGCCGGATGGCCGCCACTTCCAGCAGCACTTCATCGCGCATGATGCGGTTACGCGGCGTATTGCGGCGCTGGGCTTCCATTTCCCGCCATTCCGCCAGCTTGCGCACAATGGCGTGGAAACGGCGATTGTTGTTGCGGATCTTGATCCGTTTCCAGGCCTCTTCCGGGTGGGTGATATAGGTCTGCGGACTGGTCAGCTGCTCCATTTCCTCGTCCAGCCAGGAGGTGCGGTCGCTATTGTCCAGCTGATCCCGCAGCTTGCGGTAGATGACCCGGAGATGGGTCACGTCGCCCAAGGCATAGTCAATTTGCCGCTGGGTCAGGGGGCGGCGCGACCAGTCAGTGAAGCGGGAACTTTTGTCCAGGGTTTTGCCGGCCAGACTGGCGACCAGCTTGTCATAGCCAATGCTGTCGCCAAAGCCGCAGACCATGGCGGCGACCTGGGTATCAAACAGGGGCATCGGGACGTTGCCGGTTTCATTGACGAAAATTTCGATATCCTGCCGGGCGGCATGGAAGACCTTGATTACATTTTCATTGGCCATCAGGTCATAGAAGGGGGCAAGGTCAATGCCATCGGCCAGCGGGTCGATGGCGTGATATTCCTCTTCATTGGCGATCTGGATCAGGCACAGCTTGGAATAGTAAGTTTTGTCCCTCAAAAACTCAGTGTCTACAGTTACATATTCCGAACTCGACAGCCGCTCGCAAACTTCTGCCAGATGCTGATTTTTTGTAATAACACTCATTTAGGGAACCGATCCTGCCTTTTATTTGGAAATGTCATGGGAATGACTTGACAAATATGCAATAAAGCACAAAAACAACCTGAATTGAACACGAAATATAGAAGAAAATACAATGCACGAATACAGAACTCATACCTGTGCCGAACTGCGTGAAGACCATGTGGGGAACTCTGTCCGTCTGTCCGGCTGGGTGCATCGGAAACGCGACCACGGTGGCCTGCTGTTTATTGACCTGCGTGATCATTATGGCCTGACCCAGTGTGTGATTGACGTGGAAAGCCCCTTCTTCAAGGAAGCGGAAGGCGTTCGCCCGGAAAGTGTGATCCGCATCGACGGCAATGTGGTGGCCCGCAGCGAGGAGACCATCAATCCGAACCTGCCGACCGGCAAGGTCGAGATCCAGGTCAAGGAGTTCGAGGTTCTGTCCCAGGCCGACGAACTGCCCATGCCGGTATTCGGGGATCAGGAATATCCTGAAGAAACACGCCTGACCTATCGCTACCTGGACCTGCGCCGTGACCGTCTGCACCGCAATATTGTACTGCGCTCCGACGTCATTTCCAGCATCCGCCGCCGCATGGTGGATCAGGGATTCAAGGAATATCAGACCCCGATTCTGACCGCATCTTCTCCGGAAGGGGCGCGTGACTTCCTGGTGCCGAGCCGCCTGCATCCGGGCAAATTCTATGCCCTGCCACAGGCGCCGCAGCAGTTCAAGCAGTTGCTGATGATGGCCGGGTTCGATCGCTATTTCCAGATCGCCCCCTGTTTCCGGGACGAGGACGCCCGTGCCGACCGCTCCCCGGGCGAGTTCTACCAGCTTGATCTGGAAATGTCCTTTGTCACCCAGGAAGACGTCTTTGCCGCCATCGAACCGGTGATGCAGGGGATCTTCGAGGAGTTTTCCGACAAGAAAGTCACTCCGGCGCCGTTCCCGCGCATTCCGTTCAAGGACTCCATGCTGAAATACGGCAATGACAAGCCGGACCTCAGGAACCCGATCGAAATCAGCGATGTGACCGATGTGTTCCGCGATTCCGGGTTCGGCATTTTCGCCGGAATGATCGAGAAAGGCGCAGTTGTGCGCGCCATCCCGGCCCCGGGCGCCGGCGCCTCCCAGGCGAGGAGCTTCTTTGACAAGATGAACAGCTGGGCCCAGTCCGAAGGGTATGCCGGTCTCGGTTATGTGATCTTCAAGGACGGGGAAGGACGCGGTCCGATCGCCAAGAACCTGGGCGAGGAACGCCTGACCCAGTTGCGTGAAACCGCCGGCCTTGGCGAGAATGACGGTGTGTTCTTTGCCTGTGCCAATGAAGATGATGCCGCCAAACTGGCGGGCGTCGCGCGCACCAAAGTGGGTGAGGACCTGGAACTGATCGAACAGGACGTGTTCAGGTTCTGCTGGATCGTCGACTTCCCCATGTATGAATGGGACGATGTGGAAAAGAAACTGGATTTCAGTCACAATCCCTTCTCCATGCCGCAGGGCGGGATGGAAGCGCTGGAGACCATGGATCCGGAAGATATCCTCGGTTATCAGTATGACATCGTGTGTAACGGCATCGAATTGTCCTCCGGGGCGATCCGGAACCACAAACCGGATATCATGTACAAGGCGTTCGAGATCGCCGGCTATGGCCCCGAAGTGGTGGAGGAGCGCTTTGCCGGCATGCTCAATGCCCTTAAATATGGCGCCCCGCCGCATGGTGGCATTGCCCCGGGTGTGGACCGCATCGTCATGCTGCTGGCGGACGAGCCGAACATTCGCGAAGTGATTGTCTTCCCCATGAACCAGAAAGCGGAAGACCTGATGATGAATGCGCCGAGCGAAGCCAGCAACGCCCAGCTCCGGGAACTTCATCTGCGTTCGGTTCTGCCGGAACAGAAATAAAAAAGGGGAAGCGTCAAGCTTCCCGCATCAGATAAGCGAAAGGCATGACTTCCTGGAGGTCATGCCTTTTTCTCTGCCTGTGTGGTAAAAAAGATCAGCGGTCAGGCGCGGATGTCCACATTCTGTCCCACATTGGGGCCAGTATCTGCTTCCACTTCCTTGCGCTCGATAGAGGAATCCTCAGCAATATTCTGGATCGTCTGCTGGATTTCTGCCTTGTTCTCCAGGCTGCCGCTTCTTCCGGCATCGACCTGAACTGTATTGGCGGCTTTACTTGCTTCTGCAACATCTACCATTTTTAAATCCTTATATTTATTCCACATTAAAATATAACATAATGATTATCGGAATATTAACTTTCGATTCACTTTTATCAAAAGATTTCTGGTTATGGTTAACGCTTCCATGTATGCTTTGGACGGGAATAAAAACCAAGAAAAACAAAGGCATATGGAACAATGTCACAGATCGGACGCCATAATATTTTTCTGACAATCCTGCTTTCCGGGGTGTTGCTGCTCGCCGGCTGTAGTGCCCAGGGCCCGAAAAGGGTCAACGGGGAACTGGTGTTTGATGCTGATTCTCTGGTTAATATGGCGGATGGCTTTGTCAAAACCGGCGATTACGGCAATGCATTGCGCTTGTACCAGCGGGCGGCGACGGAAAACCCGGAGCATCTTGGTGCCAAACTCGGGCTGGCCCGAACCTATCGGGTTTTGGGGGCAGCGGATGCCTCTGTCGAAATCTACCAGTCGGTGCTTAAACTCGACCCCGGCAACGCGGAAGCACAGCTCGGCATCAGCCAGATGCTGATCCGCGAAAACAAACCGGACGCGGCCCTGGACTATCTGTCGCAGATTACCGGACCGATGGCGCAGGATTACCGCTATTTTAACATTCGGGGACTGGCCTATGACCTGAAAGGGGATCATGAGCAGGCCCAGATCACCTATGGCGCCGGACTGAATAACGAGCCGGACAATATTTCCCTGCTCAATAACCTTGGCCTGTCCTTTGCCATTCAGGGGCAATATGCCCCCGCGATCCGGATCCTGAGCAAGGCTGCCAATTTGGACGTGAATAACAAGACCGCCTTGCAGAACCTGGTGATGGCGTACGCCTTGTCCGGCGAAGAGCAGGCTGCAAAGGAAATGGCCGCCACATTCATGACCGAGGAGGAAATCCCAAGCAGCTTCCAGTTCTATAAGTGGCTCGGCAGCCTGACCTCGAAACAGAGGGCCCAGGCCATTTTCCTCGGCCTCAGGGATTTCCCCCCGGAGGCGACGGCCGGGCAGGAGGTTGCATCCGCTGAAATGCCGGAACAGGAAATGGCTGCCGCACCGGAAGAACCGCTGGATCCGAAAAAGAAACAGCTCCTGGAGATCCTGAAAGAGGACCAACAGACATCTGAGGTGGAAACGCCCGCAGCAGGGGCGGCTGTCGAAGCGGCAGAACAACCGCCGGAAGAAGCGGCTGCAGAGCCGGACCAGGAAAAACCGTCCGGGGTAGCCGCTACGGAAAAAGTCTATCGCGTGCAGTTGGGGTCTTATCCTTCTGAAAAACTGGCGCTGGCGGGCTGGAACAGGCTGCTGAAAAAATCAGGCGACGTGCTGAATTCCTACAGTCCGCTGACCGGAGAAGTGTCCCGTCCGGACGGGACTGCTCTCTATCGCCTCTATGTGTCCGATGTCGCGGAGAAGGCAGAGGCCCGGGAACTGTGCAGCCGCCTCAAGGAACAGAATATTGACTGCCTGGTTATTTATACCAGTCGCTGACGCGGCGCCTGGTCCTTAAATCATTTATTTGTGAAGGAGTATTCGATGGAATCACTCGTGCTGTCCATTGAGGATCAGCGGGTTTGTGTCCGCGCAGCCAAAGGCTGTGAAACAATGACGGAATTGCGCCGGGAAATCGACAAGCTGGACCAGTTCATCGTGGAAGTGCTGAAGTTCCGGCTGTCTTTTATGGAACGTGCCGCAGTTCTCAAAGAGACGCGCAACAAGGTGCGGGACGAAGACAGGATCGAAGCGGTTGTCGACAATATCAAAGCCAAGGCGGTCGCTGTTGGATTAAATGTGGAATTTGCAGAAACGGTCTATCGTCATCTGATCGAACAAAGCATAGAACATGAATATGGCGTGTTCGATGCCATCGAAAAAGGATGAAGGGTAATTATCCCCCGACAGTATGGAATGGCCGGAAAAAGAAGCCGGGCATCAGAGCCGTTGCCTGGGTGGACAGGTTCCGAAAAGAAATGTGAACCGGCAGGCCGCGGAAAATATCCCGGATTCCCCAGGAAATGGCTAAAAAGAAAAAGGGGATAAATGCCAGACCGGCAATATGAGTCAAAATTTCCATGACCTGCTCCTATATGTTCTTTGTTTGTTCTATTTTATCGCGGGCGATTAGTCAAGAACAAAAACAGAACAAAAAGAAGGCTTGGTGTGAGTAGGGTGGTAAATGCCCCGGTTATGCGGTTTTTGCGATCTTCTGTTCCAGATCAATTTCCGCTTTCACCAGGTTGCGGCCGGATTTTTTCGCCAGGTAAAGGGCTTCGTCGGCCCGGGCGATAATATCTGACTTGCGGTCGCCGGCGCGATATTCGGCAACACCGAAGGAGACCGTAATCTTGCCGATCCGCTCGCCGGTGCTTTTACGTTTCATGGAACGCTGGGAAACGGACTCACGAATGGCGTCGGCCAGTTCAACAGCTTCGGCAATTTCCACATCTGGCAGCACCACACAGAATTCCTCGCCGCCGAAACGGGCAGGGGTGCCTTTCTCGCCAATCCGGAGTTTCATCACATGGGCCACGGCTTTTAACACCTGATCGCCGACCTGGTGGCCCCAGGTGTCGTTGAATTTTTTGAAGTGGTCCACATCGCCGATCAGCAGGCTCATGCCTGTTTGATTCGCTTCACACTCCTTGAAAGCATGGTCCAGCTCGTTTTCGAAGCATTTGCGATTGCCGATATTGGTCAGCATGTCCGTCATGTTTTCCTGACGCACGGCCGCCAGGCTGGACTGAAGTTTCTGGATTTCCTGGGAAGAGGCCTTCAGGTCCGCTTCCATCTTCTGGCTTTTTTCCTGCATCCGGCGAGTGTCAGCAAGGATCTGGTACAGGATAGCGCTGATTTCGGAACCCGCCTCGATGTTTTCCAGATTATCCATGTGGCCGGTGAGGGAGCTGCTGTATTCTGAAGTGCTGTCGCCACTTTCTTTCAGCGTCTGGGCAATCTTGACCAGTTCTTTCTGGATACTCTGGCCGGCTTCCTCGAGGGCGGACTGGGTCATCTCGCCGGAGAAAAAGCGTTGATAGAGGTTTTCACAGATTTCGGAACTGAACCGCGTGGTTTTGCCGATCAAGCTATTGATCGTGCTGCTGAGGGAAAGGTCAGAACCTGCGGAATGGGTATACCAGACGTGGTAATTCATCGGCGTCGGTACCACGTTATACTCGGACATCTGGTCCAGAGCCTTGTCAGAGGTTTCCCGGATAAATTCGATATCATCCCTGTCCTGGATAAACGACATACTTTATTCCCAACATAGCTGAATAGGTTTGGTTCTACCAATTTGTATAAAATTGATACCAAGTTATTCCTAAGAAAAGGCTAAGGAGCAGGGTAAAAAAAGGGTAAAAAATAGTACATAAGGTCTTGAAGGAAGGCGCTTATTTTGCATCCCTCATCAGGAAGGCAGGGACATGGTCGCCCATGCCGACCACCGGCTTGTCGTCGCCGCGCGGCTCTCTGTCCCGGGATCCCCGGCTTCTGCGGGAGGAGGATTTCTTCTCGGCAGGCGGCTGTTTTGCCCCGTCGTCCTTTTGCTGGCGGGGTTTGCGGCCGCGGGGTTCGGGGGCCTCGAATCCCTCCAGTTTTTCCTCGGGAATATCCTTGCCCAGCATTTTCAGCAGGGCGTCGAGATATTTCTTGTCCCGCGGCGTGGTCAGGGTGAAGGACCAGCCCTCCCGGCCGGCGCGGCCGGTCCGGCCGATGCGGTGAATATAGTCTTCCGGGTTGTTGGGCACATCATAGTTGAACACATGGGTGATGTCGGATACGTCGAGTCCGCGGGCCGCCACGTCGGAGGCCACCAGCAGCTGGATTTCCCCGGCCTTGTATTTGGCCAGGGTCTGCATGCGGGTTTCCTGCGGCAGGTCGCCGTGGATTTCGCCGACGCTGAAGCCGTGCACCGCCAGAGACTTGGCGACGATCTTCACATCCACCTTGCGGTTACAGAAAATGATGCCGTTTTTCACGTCATTGGTCTTGATCAAATGGCGCAGGGCGGCCCGTTTTGTCTTGGGGTCTGACGCCACCCGGACCAGCTTCTGGGTGATGGTCTGGGCCGTGGACTTGGGCGAGGAAACGGTGATTTCCTTGGGGTCCTTGAGAAACTTGTCTGTCAGCCGCTTCACTTCCTTGGGCATGGTGGCGGAGAAAAACAGGCTTTGTAAGCGCGGCGGCATCAGTGAACAGATTTTTTCCACATCGGGGATGAAGCCCATGTCCAGCATGCGGTCGGCTTCGTCCACCACCAGGATTTCGGTGCCGGTCAGCATCACCTTGCCGCGCTCCAGATGGTCAAGCAGGCGACCCGGCGTGGCGATCAGAACGTCAACGCCGCGGTCCAGCAGCTTTTCCTGCTCGGCAAAGGCGACTCCGCCGATCAGCAGGGCCATGGTCAGCTTGTGGTTCTTGCCGTATTTTTCGAAGTTTTCCGCCACCTGGGCGGCAAGCTCGCGGGTCGGCTCCAGGATCAGGCTGCGCGGCATGCGCGCCCGGGCGCGGCCCTGGGACAGGATATCGATCATGGGCAGGGTGAAGGAGGCAGTCTTGCCGGTTCCCGTCTGGGCAATGCCGAGGATATCCTTGCCCTGGAGGACAGCGGGAATGGCTTTGGCCTGGATGGGGGTGGGCTCGGTATAGCCCGCTTCTTCGACAGCGGCGAGCAGCTGTTCACTTAAACCTAAAAATTCAAAACCCATGTGGTCGAGTAGTCTTTCCGTTTACACTTTTCATATCTTGCGCGCAGAATAGGCATTTCTGAAGAGAAGTCAATGATCCTGTGTGCAGGGCAGCATCCAATATGGCGAGAAGCTCTCGTCAGTGACGCTGACTTATAAAATAGTGCATAACAAAAATATTTAAACCTGGTCAATTCCCTGCAGGTTACATTTGTGCGGGGAAAATATTGAAATCAGGCGTTTTGAAAGGAAACAAGCTCCCTTATTTTCGAATCTCAGATAATTTGACGATGTAAACGATAATTTAGCATTCAGCGGGTATTACAGGTTACAATGATAACACCTGAAGCCCATGGGGAATTTTAAGTGACGCGCCTATTTTCGATATATCTGGATCTGCTCCGTTTTTTTGCGGCTTTTATGGTTCTCCTGTTCCATTCAAAACTGCTGTATAACCCGCATCACACGCTTTTCAATCTGGGCCATGAAGCGGTAATTATTTTCTTCGTCCTTTCAGGTTATGTCATCGCCTTTACGGCCGAAAATAAGGAAAAGACACTTAAAGCCTATGCCATTGCCAGGGTCGCCCGCATCTATTCTGTGGCTATTCCGGCCATTTTTATCACGCTACTTGTCGACACCATCGGATTTAATCTTCTGAACAGCCAGGCCTATCCCATCGGCTATCAGGTCTGGGATCTCATCCCGGTGAGAATAATCAGTGCTTTGGTGTTTTCGGGTGAATTGTGGGGCCTTTCCATCCAGACGTTCAGCAATGTTCCCTATTGGAGCCTTAACTATGAAGTCTGGTACTATATTGGCTTTGCGGCGCTTTGTTTTGTCCCGGGCAAAAAACGGTTTTATCTGTTTGCCCTGGTCTGTCTGATTGTCGGGCCGAAAATTCTTCTGCTGATGCCGCTGTGGTGGCTTGGCGTCTATTTGTACAGGTCTGACCGCCTTCGCCATATCGGCCTTGCGATCGCAACACTTCTTCTGTTGGTCTCCGGCGCAGGAATATACAGTTATATTCATTTCCGTATCGGCAGCTGGGGGTGGGATACCCTGGAAGCCTTCATGGGGGCAGAAAATCACAAAAACCTGGCCTTCAGCCGTCAGTTTATCAGCGACTATCTCCTCGGCATATTTATCGGCATGCATTTTGTGGCGATGCGCGGCATCTGCAATAGCCTGGAAAAATTCCCTGTCTGGCTGGAAAAGATCATCCGCAATATTGCCGGGTCGACCTTTACGCTTTATCTCACCCATATGCCGCTGCTTCTGTTTTACCGGGCCGCTTTTTATGAGGAGACGATGAGCGGCCAGAAATATGCATTTATTCTTGGCCTCACCGTTGTTACGGCCTATCTCATCGCCCGGGTGACGGAAAACAAGAAACATGTCTGGAAACGCTGGGTGCAGACTGTGTTTGATCAGGTGGAAAAATATATCGACCGCAAATATGGAACCATCCGCGGCTGGGTGCGTCTGTTTATCGCTAACCTGATGTGGCGTTTCGGGCCGTACCGGAAATACAGTCACCTGCGGAAGGAGGATGTGCGCCGTCTGGTTTTTGTCTGCCATGGCAATATCTGCCGCAGCCCGTTTGCGCACCATCTTATGGTCAAACTGTCACCGGACGTTCCCGTCGTTTCCATCGGCCTGTCCACCAGTACGGGCCTCGAGGCCTATCCCATGGCGATAGACGTCGCAAAGGACTATGATGTGGACCTGGAAAGCCACAGGGCGACGGACCTGGAGGATTTTGAGGTCCGGGACGGCGACCTTTTCCTTGTCATGGAAGACCGGCATATCAAAAAACTGGAGCCTTACCTCCAATCCACGGACAAGGACGTGCAGATTGCACTGCTGGGACTTTGGGCGAGTCCGAGAATGGCGCTGCTCTATGACCCGCACCGGCTGAGCCGGGAGTATTTTTCCACCTGTTTTATGCGTATCCAGCAGGCGCTGACCAGCCTGAAGAAGGAACTCGGAAAGTCCGATATCACCAGTTAGGGAAATGGGGCTTTAACGGCGCAGCAGCCTGGCGAATTTCAGCAGCATGCCGCCGAGGTCGGAAAAGAACGGCTTGGGATCGCGCCACTGAAAAATATAGTAGCATAGATCCGGCCGGAACGGGGCGGCGATATAGCCGAGCAGAGAGCGCAGGGTGTCGGGCCGGTAAAAGGGGTCCCTGATCCTGTTTTTCTGCACAAGCAGCCGCATCAGCCGTTTGGTCTCCGGTATCAAGAAACAGCATTTGAGGGCCTTATAGTCGGAAAGCTCGGAAATTTCCCGGCCTTCGCCGCAACAGGCGACAAGGGCGGAGGGGAAGGGCACCCCGGCCGCCGTGGCCAGCGGCAGACTGCCCCAGAAGCGGCCGTTGATCTCCATGAAATAATAGGTGCCGCTTGCCGGATGGAACCGGTATTCGACCATGGCGACGCCGTTCCAGTTGAGCTTCTCCAGCAGACTGCGGGATTTTTCCCGGATCTCGACATGCTGATCCAGCGGCACGCTGGCACAGAGGCTGGAGACGCCGCCTTCCGGCGGCCATTCATGCAGCCGCTCGTGCTGGAACTCCATCAGGATGCGCCCGTCGCGCACCAGGAACATCTGGCCGAGGCCGAAGCCCGGGCAATATTCCTGCACCATGGGATAGTGGCCCACGGGTTCATAGACCGCGAGCTGGCCGAGCAGCTCCTCCGCGGTGCGGGCATAGCCGGTTTTGACCATGTCCAGGCCGGCGTCCTCAAGCAGGGGAGCGACCGCGTTGGGATCGCCCCATTTCAGGACCAGCGGATAGCTGAGCTGGCCGAGATTGCTCTGCACCTCATCCAGGGAGGTGAACTGCCGTGTTTTCGGCGTGCGGATGCCAGCCTGTTCGGCATAGTCCTGGCAGATGTTCTTGTCGAGGACCTTGGTGAGCATGTCTGCCGTGGGCAGAAGCGGGATGATTGATTCTTCCAGCCGGTCGCGGAAGCGGTTGAGGGTCAGCAGATCGCCTTCACTGATGGCCATCAGGAAGCGGGCGTCATGTTCCGCTGCCAGCTGCTCAATCTGTAAAATCAGCGCCTCATTCCTGCCGGCGCGCACATAGTGGGCGGAACAATATCGCGATTTTCCGGCCAGCGCCCGCTCGGTATGGCCGATGCCGATCACCCGGTAACCGGCCCGGCCCAGGTCGCGCACGATGGCAAGGCCGATTGGTGTATCGGTGCCGAGCAGCAGGACCGTCGGGCACTCCTCAGGTGATTTCGGCGGCATATAGCTGATCATAGGAACCTGTCATTGGTGAAATTTTCCACTGTCCTGAGCACGGACTTTACTGTGCTGCCGGTGAGATCGGTGGCGCCGCCGTTGCCGGTGATGCTTTGGGCTGCACCCTCCAGGGAGGTCATGTCGAAGCGGTCCGGGTTGTCGGCCAGAAACCCGCAGAGTTTCTGTAGCCTGGACTGTACCAGTTTATTGGCCCTGAGCCCGTCATAGCGGAAATTATTGATCTTGATGTATTCAAACGGGTGGGTGACGATGATCACTGCTTCAAGCCGTTTGTTATGCGCCTGGTTCAGCAGCGCAATCTGTTCCGCCGCGCTCAGGGCCGTGACCTGCATGGGTTTGAGCCGCCCGCGGCCGATCGGGCCGGGATCGGCAAAACAGGTGACCGGCAGTTCCTCGACGCCGGCAAAGACATGTTTGCCGCTGGCTACCTGCAGCGCCGGTTCCGGCGGCGGCGCCACGGCGGTGCAGATGTTGGAGGCATATTTCAATCCGGCCTTCTCCATGGCCCGGAACACGCAGAGCGAAGTGGCGAAATTGCCGGTCCGCATGCTGGTCGGGCGGTTGCCGGTCCATCGCTCGATGGTATCCATGCCCTGGCGCAGGAGCTCGACCAGCTGGTCCTCGGCAAGCTCACTGCAATTGTCGGACACCCGACTGCCGCTGTTCAGCGATCCGTTCTCATAGGAGGCCCAGCAGGGATGGAGGTGCAGCTGGATATCCTGTCCGGCCGCGGTCAGGCGCTCCACATAACGGCCCATGGGGGCATCGGAAAAATAGGCCGTATGGGCGGTTTCGACAAAGAAAGTGGCGATCTGGCCGTGCTCCTTCAGGGTCTCGATCATGAAACCGGTGGCCTGGCTTTTGCCGTCGGCTTCGCCCCAGACCGGCTCGTGGATCAGCGGGGAATATTTGTCGGGATCGTCGAAGGCGCCGGCGATCGACGGTTCGGTATCGACTGTCAGGACAACTTTGGTTTTCATTGGACTATCCGGAATTCCCCATCAGGCTCGTTATCGTTTTACTATATCGGGCCTTTGTAACGATAAAAAGTTAATTATGCCCTGCACTTGTTGTGAAAAGGTAACAAGTAAGGGGAAGCAAATTTCCGAGAGAAGATGCGGTTTAAATATGCGGAACCTCAGCCTTTTTCCGGCGTGAGTGCTTTCATGAGGGCAGCGCGGGCGAGCAATCGCGTGGAATCCAGTGTCGGAAGTGGCGAGTTTGCGTCATTGATCAGGAGCGGAATTTCCGTGCAGCCGAGAATGACGGCATCACAGCCCCGGTCCTTCAGGCGTGAAATGACGCCCTGGAAATATGCCAATCCCTCCGGTGTGCATCTGCCATAGGTGAGCTCGGCCATGATGATGCGGCTGATTTCGTCCCGTTCTTCCGGTTCCGGCCTCACATAGTCCAGTCCGCGGGCAGTGATTTTGTCGGGATAAACCTCGCTGTTCACAAGCCAGCGGGTGCCGGTCAGGCCGAGCTTGCGGTATCCCTTTTCCATCGCCTTCTCAACCACCACCTCGGCAATATGCAGCCAGGGCAGGGGGGCGCGGCCTTCGATATAATGCAGGGCCTGATGGATGGTGTTGTCCGGGCAGATCAGAAAATCCGCCCCGGCGCCGGCCAGTATCTCGGCGGATTTGAGCATCAATTCGCCGACGCCCTGCCAGTCATTCCGGTCAATATATTCCATATACTCGGACAGCGGCGGGGTATGCATGGTGATTTCGGGATGTCCGTGGGGGCCAAGATAGTCGGCTCCTTCAGCACAGATGGTGCGATAACAGAGCGCCGCGCCTTCCGAAGAGCAGGCCACAATTCCAATATGCTGTGTCATGGGTGCTCCTCCCCGAAAAGGATCAGTCTAAATATCCAGTTCCTTCGCCCGTTCGGCATTTTCCTGGATGAACTGGAAGCGAAGCTCCGGCTTCTTGCCCATCAGATGCTCGACTTTTTCCGAGGTCTCGAGGCGTCCACCTTCGGGGATGACGATGCGCAGCAGGGTGCGCTTGCCGCGGGTCATGGTGGTCTCGCGCAGTTGCGCCGGCGGCATTTCACCAAGGCCCTTGAAGCGGCTCACTTCGACCTTGCCGCGGCCGGTGAATTCGGTCGCCATCAGCTCGTCCTTGTGAGGATCGTCGCGGGCATAGAGCACCTTGCCGCCCTGGGCGATGCGGTAGAGCGGCGGCTGGGCCAGATACAGGTGGCCGTTTTTCACCAGCTCCGGCATTTCCTGGTAGAAATAGGTCATCAGCAGGGTGGCGATATGGGCGCCGTCCACGTCCGCATCGGTCATGATGATGATTTTTTCGTAGCGGAGGTCGTCTTCGTCATATTTGTCGCCGGCGCCGCAGCCCAGCGCCTGGATAATATCGGAAATTTCCTGGTTGGCGCGGATCTTGTCCCGGGTGGCGCTGGCCACATTGAGGATCTTGCCACGGATCGGCAGGATCGCCTGGGTCTTGCGGTCGCGGGCCTGCTTGGCGGAGCCGCCGGCGGAATCGCCCTCCACGATATAGATTTCGGTGCCTTCGGCGCTGTTATGGCTGCAATCGGCCAGTTTGCCGGGCAGGCGCAGCTTGCGTTTGTTGGTGGCGGTTTGGCGCTTGGTGTCCTTCTCCTGACGACGGCGCAGGCGTTCCTCAACCCGCTCCAAAGCCCAGGCCAGCAGGTCGTTGGCCATGTCCGGGGCGCCGGACAGCCAGTGGTCGAAATGGTCGCGCACCGCCATCTCCACCAGCCGGGCGGCTTCCGGCGTGGTCAGCTTGTCCTTGGTCTGGCCCTGGAACTGTGGGTTCTTGATAAAGACCGAGATCAGCGAACAGGCGGCAACGAAAATATCCTCGCCGGTGATCTGGGCCGCTTTCTTGTTGCCGATCAGTTCGCCGTAGGCCTTGATGCCCTTGAGCAGGGCCGCCCGCATGCCGGCCTCATGGGTGCCGCCCTGGGGGGTGGGCACGGTGTTACAGTAGGAGCGGGTGCTGCCGTCGCCATATTCCGGCCAGGCAATGGCCCATTCCACATTGCCCATATCTTCGGCCAGCGGGACGCGACCGTGGAAATTCTCGGCCGTTACCCTGGAGCGTTTTTCCAGGGTTGTGGTGAGATAATCATTGAGCCCGCCGGGGAAATGCAACGTATCCTTTACCGGCGTATCGTCGCCGTCTCTCAGCAGGTCGGGATCACAGGACCAGCGGATTTCCACGCCGCGGAACAGGTAAGCCTTGGACTTGGCGGACTGATAGAGCCGGGCCGGCTTGAGGTGGGCTTTTTCCCCGAAGATTTCCGGGTCCGGATGGAAGGTGACCTTGGTGCCGCGCCGGTTGGGCGTCGGGCCGAGGTTTTCCAGCCTGGTCAGGGCATGACCGCGGGAGAATTCCTGCTTCCACACCTGCTTGTCGCGGGCCACCTCAACGCTCATGGTGTCGGACAGGGCGTTGACCACGGAGATGCCGACGCCATGCAGGCCGCCGGAGGTCTCATAGGCCTTGCTGTTGAACTTGCCGCCGGAATGCAGTGTGGTCAGGATCACCTCCAGCGCCGATTTGTCCTTGTACTTGGGGTGTGGATCAACCGGAATGCCGCGGCCGTTGTCGGTGATGGTCACCGAGCCGTCGGCATTGAGCGACATTTCGATGCGGCTGGCGTGTCCGGCGACCGCTTCGTCCATGGAGTTGTCGAGAACCTCGGCCACCAGATGGTGCAGGGCGCGCTCGTCAGTGCCGCCGATATACATGCCGGGGCGCATGCGGACGGGCTCCAGGCCCTCCAGTACCTCGATATCCTTGGCGGAATATTCACCGGCTACAGGGGTCGTCTCAAACAGGTCACTCATGGTATGATTATGGTCTCAACTTCGTATTTTGAGCGGTCGGCGCGGGGCCGGGGCCGTTTCTTGATTGCTGTGTTGGCCCCACTATAAGCCAACATCGAAAAGCTTCACAACAAGATATTGTTAAGGAATTGAAATTAGCCTCGGGGGCAGGCATAATCGCTTACGGAATCAATATTACACCAGAGAAAATTTTGCTTAAGCACTTCTACAGCAGATTTCTGACCGGCATATTACCCGGTCTCCGGCGGGGGGACCTGAAGACGGCGTCGACCCCGTCCGGGCGTGCCTTGCTGTTGCAGCTCTGGGACTATCGCAAATATGCAATGATGACGGTCTACCTGCTGTGCATGGGCTTTGCCCTCGGCGTGATCTATATCTATGCCGGTGACCGGCCGGTAGAGGCGGCGGTGCCCCAGGCACCGGAAAAAGTTACCGCTGTGGAAAAGGTGCTGCCGCTTCCCTTCGAGGAAGGACATCAGAATACGGAGGTGGTGGTACACCTGCCGCAGGACCTTGAAGTGGCGCCCAGTTTCCCGCGCCGGCAGGAAGTGACACCAGACCGGCCGCCGCTGTGGAAGGCCAATGCGGTCGCGGTCAGCGGCCTGATGCCGGGCCAGCCGCAGATTTCCATCGTCATCGACGACCTGGGCCTGTTGAAGCATAATACCCTGCGTCTGATCAATATGAAGCCGGGCCTGACCCTGTCGTTCCTGCCCTACGCGACCGAGCTCACGCGCCAGACCGAACTGGCCCGCGACCGGGGGCACGAGCTGATGCTGCACCTGCCCATGCAGCCGCGCGGTGACGCTTTCCCCGGTCCCCATGCCCTGACCAGCGGATTATCCGAAGACGAGCTTATTCATCAGATTGTCTGGAACCTGGACCGGTTTGACGGTTATGTGGGCATCAACAACCATATGGGCAGCGCCTTTACCGAGGACAGCAAAGGCATTTCCCGCCTGCTGGCGGAAGTAGAAGCGCGCGGCCTTCTGGTGCTGGACAGCCGCACCACCAACAATTCAGTGCTGGCGGACATGGCGCAGAGCGAGGACATTCCCTATACGGTGCGCGATGTGTTCCTGGATAACACCCAGGATGTGGACTATATTCTCGGCCAGCTTGACAAGCTGGAAAGCTATGCCCGCCGCCACGGCTCCGCCGTCGCTATCGGCCATCCCTATGACGAGACTATTGAGGCGCTGGAACTCTGGCTGCCGAAGCTCCGGGAGAAGGGCATCCACCTGGTGCCGCTGAGCCATATTGTCGAAGGCAAATATCGCAAGACCATGATCGCCCGCGGCGGCATGGATCAGGCGGAGTAAATCCCCGAAATCTATTTTCTGAAAACTATTTTTGAAAGTTACTGGCCGCGCTCGGCCTGGCCGGCGAAGTTGATGGCCTCTTCGGCGGCGCGGAACAGGGCCCGGGCCTTGTGCTGGCATTCGGCATATTCGCTGGCCGGATCGCTGTCGGCGACAATGCCGGCCCCGGCCTGCACATACATCATGCCGTCACGGACGATGGCGGTCCTGAGCACGATACAGGTGTCCATGCTGCCGTCGACCGAGAAATAACCGACGCCGCCGGCATAGATGCCGCGTTTTTCCACTTCCAGCTCGTCGATGATTTCCATGGCCCGGACCTTGGGGGCGCCGCTGACGGTGCCGGCCGGGAAGCCGGCGGCCAGCGCCTTGAGGGCGTCATATTCCGGGCTGATCTCGCCGCGCACGTCGGAGACGATATGCATGACATGGGAATAATATTCGATGATCATCTGCTGGGTGACCTCGACGGTGCCGACCTTGCTCACCCGGCCCACATCGTTGCGGCCCAGGTCCAGCAGCATGAGATGCTCGGCCAGCTCCTTGGGATCGTTGAGCAGGCTTTCGGCATTCTTCTTGTCCTCGAGCGCGGTCTTGCCGCGCGGCCGGGTGCCGGCGATCGGGCGCACGGTGACTTCGCCGTCGCGCAGGCGAACAAGGATTTCCGGGCTCGAGCCGATGACGCTGAAGTCGCCGAACTTGAGGTAATAGAGGAACGGCGAGGGATTGGTGCGCCGCAGCGCCCGGTACAGCGCGAAGGGCGGCAGGTCAAAGGGGCAGGAAAAGCGTTGCGACAGCACCACCTGGAAAATGTCGCCGGCGCGGATATATTCCTTGGCCTTTTCCACCATCTCGAAATAGCGCTCCTTGCCGGTGTTGGAGGTTGGTTCCTCCAGCACAAGGTCTTGCTGCAGCGACTGGCGGGGAATCTGCAGCGGCCGCTCCAGCGCATCCTCGATGGCAGTCAGCCGCTCTTCGGCACGCAGGTAGGCGGTCTTGGCGTCCACGCTCTGTTCCGGGCGCACCGGGGTGACGATGGTCAGCAGGTCGGTGACCGCATCAAATACCACCATGATGGTCGGGCGGACAAAGATGCTGTCGGGAAAGCCGAGCGGGTCCGGATTGGGCTCGGGCAGCTTTTCCATCAGCCGCACCATATCATAGCCCATATAGCCGATCAGGCCGGCGGCGGATGGCGGCATGCCTTCCGGCAGCTCCATTTTTGATTCTTCAAACAGGTCGCGCAGGCTGTCGAGCGAGCCCTTGTCCAGTTTGGCGAAGGCAGTGTCGTCATCCCAGCGGGTCAGGGCCTGGCGGTTGATTTCCGGTGTATCGCCGGTACAGCGCCAGATGATGTCCGGCTTGAGGCCGATGAAGGTATAGCGGCCGCGGATGGCGCCGCCTTCCACGGATTCCAGCAGGCTGCCGAACGGCTCGTCGCCCGCCAGCTTGACGAAGGCGGAAACCGGCGTTTCCAGGTCGGCCACATGGGTCGACCAGACGAGCTGGGGCTTTCCGGCCTCATAGGCAGCCTTGAAGCTTTCGAAATCCGGCAAGACAGACATGCGATGTTCCCGTGTTATTCCTGGGTTCCTGTGTTGTTACTGTTCCGCCTGGGAGGACAGCTGATCCAGAACCGCTTTCACAACCCGGTCGTTGACCTGAACCGGCAGGGCCGTGGTCAGGTAATTGCGATAGGCGCTGAGGACTTCATTCTGGTAAACCCTCTGCATGGCGGCCTGCAGCTGCGGCAGGCTTTCCGGCACTTCCTCCGGCATGCTTTTGGATTTGATCTGCAGCAGGACGAATCCATTCTGGTCGGCGGCCGGACTCGAGGTGATCTCCCCCGTTTTGGCGGTGAAGATCGCCTCCATTACCTGCGGGGAAACCTGGCCGGTCCGGTCGTCACGGGTCACCGTCACGGTGTTGATGGTGGCGCCCTGGATATCCTTGGCCAGGACGGCCAGCAGTTTGCCGTCACCGGCCTGGTCGATGATGGAGTTGGCCAGCGCCTCGGCCTTGGCCAGCTTTTCGTCATAGGTCCAGGAGGTCTTGACCGCATCGGCGACTTCGTCAAACGGGCGCAGGCGTTCGTCAACGACTTCAGCCACAGTCAGGACGAAGAAGGTATCGTCGCCGGATTCGTCAAGGACCGGATCGTCGCTGGGATCTGTTTCAAAGGCGCGGGACAGCAGGGCAGGGATGCCCGGCAGGCCCTGGGCAAGGTTGCCGTCCGGGGCAAAGCCGTTGCGGTCGGTCAGGCCGCTGGTTTTGAGCGCGATGCCGAGGGTGTCGGAAATCTCTGTCAGCGGAGCTCCGCCGGCGAGCTCGTCTTCCAGCTTGTTGACCACTTCATAGACGTGGTCCATGGCATGCTGCTTTTTCAGCTCTTTTTCGAGCTCGGGTTTGACTTCCTCAAAACTTTTTGAGCTTCCGGCCTCGATGCCGATCACATTGAAGATGTACCAGCCGAAATCGGTCTCCACCGGGGCGGAATAGCCTTCGCCGGACAGCCCGAATACGGTGTCGACGGCGGCGGGACCATAGACCTCTTCAATATCCTTCCTGGTCTGCGCACCGATGTTGGAATCCTCGATGGCCTGGTCGCTGTATTTGTCAACCACATCGAGGAAGGGCTTGCCGGCCTGAAGGTCGGCATAGGCGGCGTCCGCATCTTCCTTGCTGTCCAGGATCAGCTGCTGCAGGGTCCGTTTTTCGGCAACTGTGTAATTGTCCAGGCGGTCTTCGTACAGGTTCCGCACTTCTTCCTCATCCAGGTCGATGGCATCGACAAACTGGTCGGGGGTGACGGTGATATAATTGACCGTACGATATTCCGGCGCCATATAGCGGGAGGAATGCGCCTCATAATAGGCTTTCAGAGTATCTTCGTCGGCTTCCGGGACATCGGTAATGTCGGTGGCGCGGATGGTCACCACATCGGCAGTGCGGCTTTCGCGTTCGAATTTATAGATGGTTTCCAGGGCGGCCCGCGGGACCTGGATGTTGGTGACCAGGCTGACGACAAAATCCTGGCGCATCAGGTCCTGCCGCAAGACCTCTTCAAATTCCGGGGAGGTCAGGCCCTGGTTCTGGGCAATGCGCTCGAACTTGAAGCGATCAAAAATGCCGAGGTCGTTCTGGAAAACGTCCTGGGATGTGATGTAGTTCCGCAGCCGTTCGTCGGAGACCCGGATGCCGGCCTGGCGGGCGGCTTCGTAAAAGGCCATCTGGTTGACCTCTGACTGCAGCACCTGGTTGGCCAGGCCCATTTTAATGGCAAGGTCCTGGGTCAGTTCACCGTTATAGTTCTGCTGTTCGCGATAGAGCGAGGCCTGGAACTGGCGGGCATAATCCTGGGCGGTGATTTTATCTTCCCCGATGACGGCGATATTGTTTCCACCTTTGAGAAAGACATCCCGGCCGATCCCCCAGAGCGCGAAACTGGCAACCAGAATGCCCAGCAGGGCAAGGGTGAAATAAGAAGAAAGTCCGCTACGGAAAAAATTTAACATTAACCTGAACCTGTGTGATTGCATGATCTTTGTTCCGGTGCAGATTGTTCCCCGGCCCGGAAATTTTCGGCATGATAATAAGCTACCCCCCTGTTCGCAACAGGAAACAGCGCCCGCAAAGCCCTTTTTCATGAAAGTCTGTGGAAATAGCCGAACATTTCTGATAGGGAACGTGGGTCTTACATAATAATACTGGAAGGAAGATCATCCATGACCACGCCGAAGGCCCTGGTTGCCGGTAACTGGAAAATGAACGGTGTTGCCGCAAATCTTGCAGAAATTGAGAAACTGAATGACCTGATCGCCGGGGGCGGTGCCAATTGTGACGTGCTGATTTGTCCGCCGTTCACCCTGATCCATCAGTCTGTACAGGCTGCCGGCGAGCGGGTTGAAATCGGGGGGCAGGATTGCCATGCCAATATTTCCGGGGCTCACACAGGCGATGTCTCTGCTGCCATGATCAAGGACCAAGGCTGCAGCTATGTGATCGTCGGTCATTCCGAACGCCGCACCGACCATGGTGAAACCGATGAAATGGTAAGCAGCAAAGCGGACGCCGCCCAGAAAGAGGAATTGGTGGCAATCATCTGTGTGGGAGAGACCGAAGCTGAACGTGATGCAGGAGATGCTCTTTCGGTTGTCACATCACAGGTCAGGGGGTCGATCCCGGCCGACGCCACGGCCGACAATACCGTGATCGCCTACGAACCGGTTTGGGCGATCGGCACCGGCCGCACCCCCACCGCCGATGATGTGGCGGAAGTCCATGCGGCGATCCGGAACGTGCTGACGGAACGCTTCGGGGATGCCGGGAATTCCGTCCGCATTCTGTATGGCGGTTCGGTCAAGCCGGAAAACGCCCGGGAACTGATGTCTGTTGCCAATGTCAACGGCGCCCTGGTTGGCGGCGCCAGCCTGAAAGCGGACAGCTTTTACGGCATCGTTCAGGCCTACGATTAAGTGAAATAAATAAATGAGGGGGCCGGTTGGCAAAAAAAAACTAGCCAACCGGTATCCTATAGAGTAAAAGCCGAACGGTATTTAATGATCAGCTTTAAAGAAAAAGAGTTTTAAAATGCAAGAAGTCATTCTTGTTATACATCTGATGTTGGCGGTTGCTCTGGTTGTTGTCATTCTTCTGCAACAGTCTGAAGGCGGCGCCCTTGGTATCGGTGGGGGACCAACCGGGTTGATTTCAAGCCGCGGGGCAGCTAATCTGTTGACCCGAACAACGGCAATTTTGGCGACTGCCTTTTTCGTCACCAGTCTCGTTCTTGCCATCATGGCCAAACAGGATACTGACACGGGTTCAGTCCTGGATCAGCCGGTTGAGCAGACTACAGAACAGCCTGTGGAAGAAAACAAGATCCCTGAAGTGCCTGTTTCAGAGTAAATGCCCCCTCGTGGGCATTGAGCCAAACACACAAATCAGTTTGTTCGGGAATATATAAGACCCATGACGCGTTATATTTTTATCACCGGAGGTGTTGTTTCTTCTTTAGGGAAGGGCCTCCTGTCCGCCGCTTTGGGCGCACTTCTTCAATCCCGGGGCTATTCTGTCAGACTGCGCAAGCTTGATCCCTATCTGAATGTGGATCCGGGCACCATGAGCCCGTACCAGCATGGCGAAGTGTTCGTGACCGACGACGGGGCAGAAACTGACCTGGATCTGGGCCATTATGAGCGCTTTACCGGAGTGCCATGCCACCAGAGCGACAATGTTACCTCCGGACGTATTTACCAGCAGATCATCGAGCGCGAGCGCCGGGGCGATTACCTGGGCGCTACCGTGCAGGTGATTCCGCATGTGACAGACGCCATCAAGGAATTTGCCACCAGCGATGTACCGGAAAATGTGGATTTCGTGCTGTGTGAAATCGGCGGCACCATTGGCGATATTGAAAGCCTGCCGTTCCTGGAGGCCATTCGCCAGCTCGGCAACGAACTGGGCCGCAACAATGTCATCTATGTCCATTTGACCCTGGTGCCGTTTATCGCCGCTGCCGGCGAACTGAAAACCAAACCGACCCAGCATAGCGTCAAGGAACTGCGTAGTATCGGTATCCAGCCGGAAGTGCTGGTATGCCGGACAGAACATGAAATTCCGGATTCAGATCGCCGCAAGATCGCCTCTTTCTGTAATGTGCGCGAATCTTCCGTGATCCAGGCCCTGGATGCTTCCAGCATCTATGAAGTGCCGCTGAACTATCACGCGGAAGGACTGGATGACGAGGTACTGTCCGCATTCGGCATCAATCCTGCCGACACGAAAATCGACCTGTCCAAATGGCACGAGATTGTCGATCATGTGAATAATCCCGAAGGCGAAGTGACCATCGCCGTGGTTGGTAAATATACCGAGCTGAAGGATGCCTACAAGTCGCTGATCGAAGCGCTGGTCCACGGCGGTTTCGCCAACAACGTCAAGGTCAATATCGAGTGGTTCGACGCCAAGATTTTCACCGAGGAGGATGTGGCGAGCCACCTGGAAAATGTTGACGGCATCCTGGTACCCGGCGGTTTCGGCGAACGCGGCGCGGAAGGCAAGATTGCCGCCGCTCAATATGCCCGTGAAAATAAAATCCCCTACTTCGGTATTTGTTTCGGCATGCAGATGGCCTGTATTGAGGCCGCCCGCAACCTGGTTGGCATCAAGGAAGCCAGCTCGACGGAATTCGGTCCCTGCGAAAATCCGGTGGTCGGCCTGATGACCGAATGGAAGACAGAGAAGGGGACCGAGACCCGCTCCGAAGAAGACGATATGGGCGGCACCATGCGCCTCGGCGCCTACAAGGCCCGCCTGCTTCCCGGAACCAAAGTTTATGAGGCATACGGCACCGACGCCATTTCCGAGCGTCACCGCCATCGCTATGAAGTGAACATCAACTACCGGGAGCAGCTGGAGGCCGTCGGCCTCAAGTTTTCCGGCCTGTCCCCGGACGGCCAGCTTCCCGAGATTGTCGAATTCGAGGGACATCCCTGGTATATCGGGGTGCAGTTCCATCCGGAATTGAAATCCAAGCCGTTTGAACCGCATCCCCTGTTTGCCTCTTTCATCGGGGCAGCTGTTAAACAATCAAGACTGGTATAGAGCCACCACCAGAACCTTAGAGGACAAGATGACTGCAATTATCGATATCACCGGCCGCGAAATTCTCGACAGTCGCGGTAATCCCACCGTTGAAGTTGACGTAACCCTGGAAACCGGCGCCTTTGGCCGTGCGGCAGTACCCTCCGGCGCTTCCACCGGCGCCCATGAAGCGGTAGAGCTTCGTGATGGCGGCTCCCGCTACCTGGGTAAAGGCGTACTCAAGGCAGTAGAAGCCGTGAACGGCGAAATCTACGACGCCCTGACCGGCATGGACGCGGAAGAGCAGGTGCTGCTGGACAAGGTGCTGTGCGAACTGGACGGTACCCCCAACAAGGCCCGCCTCGGCGCCAACGCCATTCTCGGCGTGTCCATGGCGGCGGCCAAGGCCGCGGCTGATGAAGCCGCGCTGCCGCTGTATAACTATCTCGGCGGTCCTTCTGCTCGCGTGTTGCCGGTGCCGATGATGAACATCATCAATGGCGGCGAACATGCCGACAACCCGATCGACATCCAGGAATTCATGATCATGCCGGTGTCCGCGGAAAATATCCGCGATGCCGTGCGCATGGGCGCGGAAATCTTCCATACCCTGAAAAAGAAACTGTCTGACGCCGGGCATAACACCAGCGTTGGTGACGAGGGCGGTTTCGCCCCGAACCTGAACGGCACTGAAGACGCCCTCAGCTTCATCATGCAGGCCATCGAAGCCGCCGGCTACAAACCGGAAGAAGATATCATGCTGGCGCTGGATGCGGCCTCCACCGAATTCTACAAAGACGGCAAATATGTGCTGAGCGGCGAGGGCAAGTCCCTGGACAGCCAAGGTATGGCGGAATATCTCGCTGACCTGACCAAACGCTTCCCGATCCTGTCCATCGAGGACGGCATGGCCGAGGACGACTGGGACGGCTGGAAAATCCTCACCGACCTGATTGGCGACAAAGTGCAGCTGGTCGGGGACGACCTGTTCGTGACAAACCCGGTGCGCCTGGCTGACGGCATCCAGAAGGGTGTTGCCAACAGCATCCTGGTGAAAGTGAACCAGATCGGCTCCCTGACCGAAACCTTTGAAGCGGTCGACATGGCGCATCGCGCCTCTTACACCTCTGTGATGTCGCACCGTTCCGGCGAAACCGAGGACGCCACCATTGCCGACCTGGCCGTGGCCACCAACTGCGGCCAGATCAAAACCGGCTCTCTGGCCCGTTCCGATCGGCTGGCCAAATACAACCAGCTGATCCGTATCGAGGAAGCGCTGGGTGAGGCTGCCAAATATGCCGGAAAATCGATCCTGCGCTGACAAACCAGCCGATCAATAATTTTGCGTGGCCCCGGAGTTTTCTTCGGGGCTTTTCTTTTGGGTGCATTATCTTCTGGTGGCCGGGGCACTTATTGCTACCAGATGTTGTGTGCTGAGCTAGTACTTTGACTCTAAAAGAAAAAAAATAGCAAAATTGCTTGACCCGGCGAATCGGGTGTGATTCGATGGGGCTATGAAAAAGATACAGGACATACTCAACCGCTTTCAGAAAATGGCTGTGCCGCTGGCCAGCCTGTTTGTCCTGTCCTATTTCGGCTTTCACGCCCTTCACGGCAAAAACGGTCTGCCGGCCCATGTGGAGCTGCAGAAAGACATCGATGCCTTGCAGGCAGAGTATGACAGCATCCATGCTGTGCGCACCGAGCTCGAATCTCACATCGGTCTGCTGAACAGCGAAAATGTCGACCCGGACTATCTGGACGAATTAAGCCGGCGTTATCTCGGATATAGTCACCAAGATGAAATAATCATTCTGGAAAATTCAACATCTTCCTGATTTGCGTAATTTTATTACAAATAACCATCTATAGTTCTGTATTTTATATCAAATCAAAATAATATACGGTTTTATACAATCTAAATAGAATTAACCATTTCGTTGTTAATTCTATTTTTTTCTTGTTTTTCAATACCTTTTAACAATTAATATTGTAAAAGTAAGTCACAAAACTTCGATAATATAGGCTGGAGAACATGGCAAACGACGCTTCACCCCAAAAGGCGAGGGCAAAATCCTCTATCAAATCGCAATCAAAATCACCGCGCCGCAGTCGAACCAAGGCATCCGCAAAGAAGGAATATGCGGCAAGTCCTGATGAACTGCAGGAATTTTACCGGACCATGCTGCTGATGCGCAGGTTCGAGGAAAAGGCC
Organism: Emcibacter nanhaiensis; assembly: GCF_006385175.1. NCBI lineage: Bacteria > Pseudomonadati > Pseudomonadota > Alphaproteobacteria > Emcibacterales > Emcibacteraceae > Emcibacter > Emcibacter nanhaiensis. The sequence goes on along the minus strand of NZ_VFIY01000004.1, from coordinate 543,511 downwards.
GGCCAGATGTACGGCATGGGCCTGATCGGCGGTTTCTGCCACCTGTATATCGGCCAGGAGGCCGTGGTGACCGGCATTCAGGCCGCCCTCAAGGAAGGCGACAGTATCATCACCAGCTATCGTGATCACGCTCACATGATTGCCAGCGGTATCGACAGCAAAGCTATCCTGGCGGAACTGACCGGACGCGCCGGCGGCATCTCCAAGGGCAAGGGCGGGTCCATGCATATGTTCAGTGTGGATCACGGCTTCTATGGCGGTCACGGCATCGTCGGCGCCCAAGTGCCGATCGGCGCCGGTCTGGCTTTTGCCCATCAGTATCGCGGGGATGATAATGTTTCCGTCGTCTACTTCGGCGACGGCGCTGTCAACCAGGGCCAGGTGTACGAGACCTTCAATATGGCAGAGCTCTGGGGCCTGCCGGTGATTTTCGTGATTGAGAATAACCAGTATGCCATGGGCACCGCGGTAAGACGCGCTTCTTCAGAAATCGAACTGCACAAACGCGGCGAAAGCTTCAAAATCCCGGGCGAGGCCGTGGACGGCATGAATGTGCTGGCCGTGAAGGAAGCCGCCGACCGGGCCGTGGAATGGTGCCGCAGCGGCAAGGGGCCGATCCTGCTGGAAATGAAGACCTACCGTTACCGCGGCCACTCCATGTCCGACCCGGCCAAATACCGTTCCAAGGAAGAAGTGCAGAAGATGCGGGCCGAACATGACCCCATCGATCAGGTCAAGCAGCGCCTTCTCGACACCAAGAAGGTGACCGAGGACGATCTCAAGGCTATCGACAAGGAAATCAAGGCGATTGTGGCCGAGGCTGCGACCTTTGCCCAGGAAAGCCCTGAGCCGGATCCGTCCGAACTTTACACAGATGTGCTGGCAGCAGAATAAGAAGGAAGACCGAAGATGAGCATTGAAATTTTACTTCCCGCCATGTCGCCGACCATGGAGTCCGGCACTGTCGCCAAATGGAATGTGAAGGAAGGGGACAAGGTCTCTGCCGGTGATGTACTGGCCGAAATTGAAACCGATAAAGCCACCATGGAACTGGAAACTGACGAAGAAGGCGTGGTCGGCAAAATCATTGTACCGGAAGGAACCGAGGAAGTAGCCGTCGGCACCCGGATTGCAGTTTTGCTGGAAGAGGGCGAAGACGCCTCCGCACTCGACGATCTGTCTGACGCACCGGCAGCCGCGCCTGCCGCCGCAGCCGCAGAAGATGAAACCGCTGCACCAGCCGCAACCTCTGCGCCGGTCTCCCTGGCACCGGAGGAAATGGACCTGCCGGAAGGCACCACCTTCAAGACCATGACGGTGCGTGAGGCATTGCGCGACGCCATGGCGGAAGAAATGCGCAAGGACGGTGACGTCTTTGTCATGGGGGAGGAAGTGGCTGAATACCAGGGCGCCTACAAAGTGACCCAGGGGCTGCTGGATGAATTCGGCCCCCGCCGGGTGATTGACACGCCGATTACCGAGCACGGCTTTACCGGCCTCGGGGTTGGCGCCGCCATGGCGGGACTGAAGCCGGTTGTGGAATTCATGACCTTTAACTTCGCCATGCAGGCCATCGACCAGATCATCAACTCGGCCGGCAAGACCAACTATATGTCAGGCGGCCAGATCCGCTGTCCCATGGTGTTCCGCGGCCCCAACGGCGCTGCAGCCCGGGTGGCGGCCCAACATAGCCAGAACTATGCCTCATGGTATGCTCATGTGCCGGGCCTGATCGTGATCGCGCCCTATGATGCGGCCGACTGCAAAGGTCTGCTGAAGTCCGCTATTCGTAACCCGAACCCGGTGATCTTTCTGGAAAACGAGATTGTGTACGGCCAGAGCTTTGAAGTGCCCGAGGTGGATGATTACATCGTGCCGATCGGCAAGGCCAAGGTGGCCCGTGCGGGAACCGATGTGACCCTGATCAGCTATTCCATCGGCGTTCGCGAATGCATGGCGGCCGCGGATAAGCTGGCGGAAGAGGGGATCAGCGCCGAGGTCATAGACCTGCGCACCATCCGGCCGCTGGATATGGAAACTGTCGTCGCTTCGGTACAGAAAACCAACCGGGTTGTCTGTGTTGAGGAAGGCTGGGCCAATTGCGGTGTTACGGCGGAACTGTCGGCCCGTATCATGGAAGAGGCCTTCGATTATCTGGACGCACCGGTCGCCCGCTGCGCCAACGAGGATGTGCCCATGCCTTATGCCGCCAACCTCGAAAAACTTGCTCTTGTCAACGCGGACAAGGTGGTCAAGGCCGCCAAAGCCGTCTGCTACAAAGACTGAGGGGAGAGAAGATATGCCAATCGAATTACGTATGCCGGCCCTGTCCCCGACCATGGAAAGCGGGACCCTGGCCACTTGGTCCGTCAAGGAAGGGGATACCGTGGAAAGCGGTACCATCCTGGCCGAGATCGAGACCGACAAGGCGACCATGGAATTTGAAAGCATCGACGAAGGCGTTATGGGCAAAATCCTGGTGCCGGAAGGAACCGAAGAGGTGAAGGTGGGCGAATTGATCGGCCTGCTGCTGGAAGAAGGCGAAGATGCCTCCGCGCTGGAAGGCTATGAGGCTTCTGCTCCGGCTCCCGCCGCGGCTGCTCCTGCTGAAAAAGCCGAAGAAGCACCGGCACCTGTCGCTACACCGGCCCCGGCTGCAGCTACTCCGGCAGCCTCCGGCAACCGGGTATTTGCCTCACCACTGGCCCGCCGCATTGCCGCCCAGCAGGGTTATGATATTTCCGCCATCACCGGCAGTGGTCCGCGCGGACGTATCATCAAGCGTGACGTGGAAGCCTTTGTGCCCAGTGCCAAACCGGCTGCTGCTGCATTTGGGGCGGTTGAGATGGGCGGCGAAGCACCCTATCACGAAATCAAGCTGTCCAGTATGCGCAAGACCATCGCCAAGCGCCTGACGGAATCCAAGCAGAACGTGCCGCACTTCTATCTCGGCGTGGATATCGAACTGGATAACCTGCTGGAAGCCCGCAAACAGCTCAACGCGATCAGCAACGACGAGTATAAGCTGTCGGTCAACGATTTCATCATCCGGGCCTGCGCCCTGGCGCTGAAGAAAGTCCCGGAAGCCAACGTCCAGTTTATGGGTGATGTGATGCGCCAGTTTGAGCGCGCCGATGTCTCCGTGGCGGTCGCCATTGACGGCGGCCTGGTGACCCCGGTCATCCGCGGCGCTGAACATAAAGGGTTGCGCCAGATTTCCGACGAGACCAAGGAACTGGCCAAGAAAGCCCGTGACGGCAAACTGATGCCGGAAGATTACCAGGGCGGAACTTTCTCCATCTCCAACCTCGGCATGTTCGGGATCAAGACCTTCCAGGCTGTGATCAACCCGCCGCAGGCAGCGATCCTGGCTGTGGGCAGCGGCGAACAACGGGTTGTGGTCAAGAACGGACAAATGGTGCCGGCGACAGTCATGTCCGTGAACCTGGCCTGTGACCATCGGGCCATTGACGGCGCGGTCGGGGCAAAGTTCCTCGAAGCCCTGAAAATGTTCCTTGAAACACCGTCCACCATGCTGCTGTAGGAGGAAGTTTAATGTCTGCACAGAAATTCGATCTCGTAGTCGTAGGCGGCGGTCCTGGCGGTTATGTGGCAGCGATCCGTTCCGCCCAGCTCGGCCTCAAAACCGCGCTGGTGGAAGCTGAGCATCTCGGCGGTATCTGCCTCAACTGGGGCTGTATCCCGACCAAGGCGCTGCTGCGCTCCGCTGAGGTCTATCACAATATGAAGCATGCGGCCGATTACGGCCTCTCTGCCGACAATGTCAGCTTTGACCTGGAAGCGGTGATCAAGCGCAGTCGCGGCGTCGCCAAGCAGCTGAACTCCGGCGTCAAAGGCCTGATGAAAAAGAACAAGGTCACCGTCATTGACGGCTATGGCAAGCTGGTCAAGCCGGGTCATATCGCTGTTGAAAAAAACGGCAACAAGGTCGCCGATGTGGAAGCCGGACATATTATCCTCGCCACCGGCGCCCGGGCGCGGGAGCTGCCGCACCTCAAGGCCGACGGCGAGCAGGTCTGGACCTACAAGCACGCCATGACGCCGAAAGATATGCCGGAAAGCCTGCTGGTGATCGGTTCCGGCGCCATTGGTATCGAATTTGCCAGCTTCTATAACGAGCTTGGTGCCGATGTCACCGTGGTGGAAATGATGGACCGGGTGCTGCCGGTGGAGGATGAGGAAATCTCTGCCTTTGCCGCCAAGTCGTTCAAGGCCCAGGGCATGAACCTGATGACCAATGCATCTGTCACCAAGCTGGACAAGAAAAAAGACAGTGTGGTTTGTACGGTCGAGGATAAGTCCGGCAAGGCCCAGACCATTGAAGTGGAAAAAGTCATCCTTGCCATCGGCATTACCGGTAACGTGGAAGGCATCGGCCTCGAGGAAAATGGCATCAAGGTGGACCGTGGCCATGTGGTCACCGACGAATGGGGCTATACCGGCGTCAAGGGGGTCTATGCCATCGGCGACCTGACCGGCGCACCGTGGCTCGCTCACAAGGCCAGTCATGAAGGTGTCATCGCCGTGGAAAAAATCGCCAAGGATCTCGGCAACAAGGAGATCAAGGACCTGCACCCGATGGACAAGTCCAATATCCCGGGCTGTACCTATTGCCGGCCGCAGGTCGCCAGTGTCGGCCTGACTGAGAAAGCCGCCAAGGGAAAAGGTCTCAAGATCAAGGTCGGACGCTTCCCCTTTATCGGCAACGGCAAGGCCATCGCCCTGGGCGAAGCGGAAGGCATGATCAAGACCATCTTTGATGAAAAGACCGGTGAATTGCTGGGCGCCCACATGGTTGGCGCAGAGGTGACAGAACTGATCCAGGGCTATGTGGTGGCCCGCACGCTGGAGACCACGGAAGCCGAACTGATGCATACGGTGTTCCCGCATCCGACACTTTCCGAAATGATGCATGAATCAGTGCTTGACGCCTACGGGAAAGCTCTCCATTTTTAGGGCCGACCAGTCAAACTGAACAGGAAACATCGTTGTGAGCAGTGAAGGCGATAAAGTAACCCCGATCCGGGATAATGAAAGCCGTGTCCGCAAGCCGGAATGGATCCGGGTGAAAGCCCCGGTGTCCAAAGGTTATCATGAAACCCGCAAGATGATGCAGGACCTGAACCTGCATACGGTGTGCCAGGAAGCAGCCTGTCCCAACATCGGCGAATGCTGGGACAAGAAGCATGCCACGGTGATGATCCTCGGCGATACCTGCACCCGGGCCTGCGCCTTCTGCAACATCAAGACCGGCAAGGGCAATCCGGTTGATCCGTTCGAGCCCGACAATGTAGCCATTGCCGCCGGCAAGATGGGACTCAACCATATCGTCATCACTTCTGTTGACCGCGACGACCTGGAGGACGGCGGCGCCGACCAGTTTGTCAAAGTGATCAGGCGGCTGCGCGAGGAAGCACCGGGCACCACCATCGAAATCCTGACCCCGGACTTCCGTAACAAGCCGGGGGCGCTGGAAAAGGTGATCGAGGCCCGTCCCGACGTGTTCAACCATAACCTGGAGACGGTGCCGCGCAACTATACCCGCATCCGTCCGGGCGCCCGCTATTATCATTCCCTGCGCCTGCTGGACCGGGTCAAGGAAGTGGACCCGACCATTTTCACCAAATCCGGCATCATGGTGGGCCTGGGTGAAACCAGGCAGGAAGTCCATCAGGTCATGGACGATATGCGCTCCGCCAATGTGGATTTCATCACCATCGGTCAGTATCTGCAGCCGACCCCGCGCCATGCCACGGTGGAAGAGTTTGTCAAGCCGGACAATTTCGACAAATATGCCAAGGTGGCCCGGGCCAAGGGCTTCCTTATGGTGTCAGCTTCGCCGCTGACCCGGTCTTCGCACCACGCCGGTTCCGACTTTGAAAAGCTCAAAGCTGCCCGTGAGGAAAAACTTGCCAAGGAAGGCGCCCGGGCGCTCCGCTCCGGGGATGCGCCGGTGGATATCGAGGAAATGGCCCGGCTTAATCCCAACCAGACAGACACCTCAGAAGACTGATGCCCAGGTTTGAAGACAGGCGCGATCTGCCGTACCGGGCAGAGCAGATGTATGATCTGGTGGCCGATGTGGGGTCCTATCAGGACTTCCTGCCCTGGTGCCAGGGAGTCCGGGTCTATAACCGCAATGACAAGGATTTCTATGCGGACCTGATCATCGGCTTCAAGATGTTTCGGGAACGCTTTACCTCCCAGGTTCATCTCGAGGATGACTCGATCGAGGTGAAATATATCAAGGGACCGCTCAAATATCTGGTCAACCGCTGGGAGTTTACCGCGCGGGACGACGGCGGCTGCCATATTGATTTCCTGGTGGATTTTGAATTCAAGAACCGGCTGTTCGAGAAAATGGTTGGCGCCCTTTTTTCCGAAGCCGTCAGTCACATGATCCAGGCCTTCGAGAAACGGGCCCACGAACTTTACGGCAGCGTATAAAAAAACACCCCCTCGAAGGAGGAGGTGTTTTTGAAATTTTCCGGGTGTCAGATCAGGCGGTTTTGCGACGACGCATCAGGCCAAAGCCGACAAGAGCAAAGCCAAGCAGGGCCAGCTGTGCCGGTTCGGAAACATCGACGTCGCCGACCTGGCCGAGTTCATATTCCACATTGATCACACCGATCGTTCCATCTTCAGTCCACAGGTCGTAGGCCATGCCTAGATCCTGGAAACCAAGGCGGCTGAGGGTAATGCTAAAACCGCCAAGGGAGGAGGCATAGTCTCCGCCAGTATTGTTGTACGGGGTGCGACCGTCAGCCCAGCCCAGGATACCGATGATATCGCCAGTCTCGAAATAGAGATTGGTTTCGACGGACAGGACGTCCTCCCAGTAGCCGAGGGAGGTAAAGTCATTTGTCGTATTGGTGTAAGTCGGCGGTGTGGAATTAAAAAGTACGACTTCGAGTGTACTGTCCTGTACGCTTTCCAGCGGCAGGGAAAGTCCCGTAATGGTGAAATCTGTCGGCGCCTCGAACCAGAAACCGCGTGTGCCGAAACTGCAACAACCACCACCGCTCGTTGTGCCGACATCAAGCGCTGTCGCAGAGGCGCCCTGTGCTCCAAGGAACATGCTGCCGGCAATTGCGACGGCTACGGCGATTTTTCTTATGATATTGCTCATTACCCTCTCTCCACTAAATTTAACTATATTATGTAAAGCAAATATTATGCCAATGATTTAAGTGCTTGTATTTGTGGAATAAAAGTATTTCTGGGGAACTGTGAACTGTAAAATATTCCGACAGTTTTGAGGAATGGTTTTACAGTTTTACGCTCACTGACGGCTATAGATCGGGGGCTAGCGCCAAAGGACAGAGGCGATTGCGAATTTAAAACCTCTCTTTATTTCCTGTAATTTTCATGCAACAAATAAGCAGCCACAACAAATACCTACGAAAGTTTCCGTTTGAACAGCGCTGCAGAAGTCACCCAGGATAACAAAAAAGATATCGCCAAGGGAGCAGGGGCCAACTTCGGCGGCTTCCTCATTCGCCTTGGTGCCCGGGTGCCGTTCCTGCTGCTGGCCGGACATCTGTATGGCGCCGGGATCTTCGGCCAATATGTCTTTGCCGTGACCTATGTGGAAACCCTGTCGGTTCTGGCCGTGTTTGGGTTCAAACGCTCCATTTTCAAATTCCTCAACGGTCATATCCGCGAACGTAACATGCCGGAAGCGGCCAAGGCAGTGCTCAACTGCCTGATGATTGTACTCGGTTTTGCCGCATTGATCGTGCTCGCCACCTATCTTGGCAGTCCCTTGTTATACCGGCTGTTTGGGGTGGAAATGGCCGGCGCGGCCCTGATCCTGGCGCCGGCGATCCTGCTTTATTCCCTGACCGAAATCCTGCTGGCCTCGACCCGGGCGTTCCGGCTGATGCGCTACGAGATTTTCACCAAAAGCGTCATGGAACCCTATAGCCTGTTGGGGCTAGGCACAGTGCTGTATTTTTCCGGCCTCAGGGAACAGGGGCTGCTGGTGGCCTATCTGTTCATGATTACCCTGTCTTTCAGTTCGGCGCTGTACGGGTTTTTCCGGCTGTTTTCCTTTGCCCATTTCAGGGGCTTTGCGCCTGATTTTCCGCTGATCCGCTCCATGTTGGCTTTTTCCGGCCCGACCGCCATCTACGATCTGGGGAATTTTTTCCTGCAGCGGGTGGACGTCTTTATGCTGTCCTGGCTGACCGGCAGCACCACCGTCGGGATTTACGGCATGGCGCTGCAGGTGGCGACCACAGTCAAGAAAATCCGCCAGAGTTTCGATCCGATCCTCGAGCCGGTTCTGTCCCAGTCCGCGGAAACCGACGATTTGAAAAAGACCGTCAGCGAAATGGCGCAGGTCAGCTACTGGATGGCGTCGATCCAGGTGATTATTGTCGTAATGCTGTTTTTCTACGGCTCTGCCCTGATGTCCCTGTTCGGCTCTGAATTTTCTGCCGCCGGCATTATGCTGTCGCTGATTATCCTGGGGGATGCGGTAAATGGCTCGCTCGGAATTTCCGAGTTGCTGCTGCTGTACAAGAAACCGGCCGTTAATCCGGTGATCATTTTTGTCATCCTGCCGCTGCATCTTGGGCTGTGTTATCTTTTGACCAGCCGGTACGGAGGCGAGGGAGCGGCCCTCAGTATTTTCATCACCTATGTGGTGATGAATATCCTGCGGATCGCCATCGTCAGGAGACTGTTTGAAATATTCCCGTTGGATGCTAGACTGCTACGACCACTATGTGCTGGCGGAGTTGCGATTTTGATCTTGAGTATGGGTGAGAAGAGTTTTGCACTAAACACCATCGGAGGCGTGCTTGCAGGCCTGTTCATTGTGCTTCCCGCCTATTTTTCCATAATCTATCTATTATCCTCTTCAAGCGAAAGATCCAGGATCAGGTCCCTGTTGCCGGCAGGAGGGAGCAGGCAATGATCAGGACCGGGTCGGAAATTCAGTCTCTGGGACAGCAGCTGCAAGTCTGCATCATTTCCTCACCGGAGGGAGAATTGCCGATCCTCAATATGACGCTGAGGCGTCGTCTTTTTAAACAACTTTGCGATCTTGGTTTCGAAGACATCTTCCAGCTTGGTGGAACCGGTTGGCAGTTGACGGCGATGGCCAACGAAAACAACTCAACAATCCATATCTATCGAACCTTGAAGGATTTGGAAGATAATCTGGCCCCACATATCCCCTGCGTGACGTTGCAGGATGGCGTGGTTTTCACTGATTGCGTTCTCAGGGAAAAACTGGCGGGTGTCACCGAAAGCTGCGAATTGTCGACAGAAGGTGGCTATCCGGCAGCGCAATACAGCCGCGCGGAACTGGAAAAAATCATCTTTGCCTCCCTGTCCAAGGAGACCGACGGCCTGGTGTCCAGAACCCTGAACCGACCGGTTTCGGGGCTGATCAGTCGCCAGCTGGCGAAAGCGGATTTTTCCCCCATGTTGTTTACCTGGCTGACGGGGCTATTGTCACTGGTCATGGTCTGGGTCCTGACCTCGGATCACCATTTTGCCATCGTCGGCGGCTGCCTGTTGTTTCACTTGGTTTCCGTGCTGGACGGTGTGGATGGGGAAATAGCCCGCTCCACCTATAAAAAGACAGCTTTCGGTGCGAAACTGGATACGGGCCTGGATATGACGGCAAATGTCCTGTTCATGGTCGGGTTGCAATATGCGTTGTGGAATTTCTATGGGGTGGAGTTCCTCTATTACAGTGGGTATATCATTGCCTTGGTGTTGACCGGTATCCTGATGATGACATTGCTGCTGTATTTTGGCCCGGGAGGCGGGAGTTTTGATATCCTGGCCCAGACCATCCGCACCCGACTGGCGCACAGCCCGTTCTGGCTTTCCACCTTCAATAACCTCAACTATTTTTTCAAGCGGGATTGCTTCGCGTTTATTTTTGCCGTTGTGGGCTTGTTGGGACTGGAACGCCTGATTCCGGCCAGCCTTATTTTCGGCCTGGTTGTCTGGAACCTGGCAATCCTGGTCAATGCCCGGCAAATCCTTGACCAGAAACCGGAAAAGATTGTCCCGGCCGAGCCGGATCTAAACGAGCTCAATTAATTCCAGATAGAGATTTAGCGCGCTGTGCACGGTTTCCCGGCGTACGTTGCTCCGTCCGATATCGCCGAAACGCTTTTCGAGCGGGCGGGTTTCTCCGCCGCGCAGGCTGGCGGCGAAATGGACCAGTCCCACCGGTTTCTCCACCGATCCGCCCCCGGGACCGGCGACACCGGTAACGGCAACGGCGATGGTGGCGGAGGAGGCGGCAAGGGCGCCGTTGGCCATGGCCCGGGCGCAGGCTTCACTGACGGCGCCGTGGTCGCGGATGATATCGGCCGGCACCCCCAGCACCTCCATTTTCGCCCGGTTGGTATAGGTGATAAAGCCGCGGTCGACCACGTCTGAGGAGCCGGCGATTTCGGTGAGGCAGCCCATGATCAGGCCGCCGGTGCAGGATTCCGCGGAGGCGAGATGGATGCCCTTGGCGCGCGCCCGGTCCAGAACTTCAGTGGCCAGTGAAACGAGCTCATCATCAAACATAGAGTTTGTATCCCCACAGTAGCAAAGCCGCCATGATGCCGGCGACCACATCATCCATCATAACACCAAAGGCAGAATGTTTCCGGTCGAAAATCCGGATTGGCCAGGGTTTCAGGATATCAAACAGCCGGAACAGGGCAAAGGCCATGCCCCAGTCTTCTGTCTCCACCGGGCCGGGGAGCAGGGCCAGCGGCAGGCAGGTAATCCAGACCCCGCAGACTTCGTCGATCACGACTTCGCCCGGATCGGCACGGCCGGACACCACCATATAGACCATGCTGGCCCAGAGGCCGACGATAAAGGACAGGAGGATGCCAATACCGAGACCGGCTATGCCTCCTTGGTCGATCAACAACCAGGCGAAGGGCAGGGCGGCCAGCGATCCCCAGGTGCCCGGGGCTTTCGGCATCAGGCCGCTGTAGAACCAGGTGGAGATGACGAAGGCCGGATGCAGGGGGGAGGCGGGCCAGTTTTTTGTCCAGCTGGCCATCTCTATTTTCCCGATACCATGACGGTGGCGATGGCCTGGGCGGCAATCCCTTCGCCGCGGCCGGTAAAGCCCAGTTTTTCCGTGGTTGTTGCCTTGACGCTCACCAGATCGGCGTCCAGGCCGCAGATTTCGGCGATGGTCCGTCGCATGGCCTCACGGTGCGGCCCGATTTTCGGGGCCTCGCAGATGATGGTAAGGTCAAGCGAACTGATCTCTCCGCCTTTCTTCTCCACCAGGCGCACGGCTTCCTTGAGAAAAGTGTCTGAGGGGGCGCCTTTCCATTTATCGTCACTGGGCGGGAAATGATCGCCAATGTCACCGGCAGCAATGGCGCCGAGCAGGGCGTCGGTCAGGGCATGCAGCGCCACGTCGGCGTCGGAATGCCCCTTGAGCTTGCGGCTATGGGGAATTTTGACCCCGCCGAGGATCACGGCATCGCCCTCCTCAAAGGCATGGACATCAAATCCCTGTCCGGTCCGTATCCGAAATTGTCCTGTTCCGATCATGAGTTCCGCCTTTTCCAGGTCTTCCTTGCTGGTGATTTTGAAATTGCGTTCTTCCCCGTCGGTGATCGCCACCGGCAGGCCGACGAACTCGGCCACGGCCACATCATCGGTCAGGTTCATGCCCCGGGCCGTGCGATGGCCTTCGAGAATTTCGGTGAAGTTGAACGCCTGCGGGGTCTGGGCGCGCCACAGGTTTGTCCGGTCGACTGTCCCGCTGACTAAATCATTTTCCACCCGCTTCAGGGTGTCGGCAACTGGCAGCGCGGGCAGGGCGCTGCCTTTCGTTTTCGCTGTCTCGATGGTCCGGCTGATCAGTTCTTCGCTCAGCAGCGGGCGGGCGGCATCATGGATCAGGACGATATCCGGGGCTTCCGACACCAGGGCTTCCAGGCCGCAGAGGACAGATTGTTGCCGGGTTTCGCCGCCATAGACCGGCGGCATCAGTTTCAGGATACCGATGGCCTTATTGTACAGCATGACGTCGTCGGGATGGATGGCGACCACGATCCGGTCAATTTGCGGGTGGTTCAGGAACTTTTTAACCGTATGATACAAAACGGTTTTATCGCCCAGTGTCAGATATTGCTTCGGGGTTTCTCCGCCTACTCTCTGGCCGCGTCCGGCGGCGACAATAACTGCAGCAACTTTCATAGATCCGGTTCCTTTGCCATCCCCTGGCATCTTTTCACAGGAAACTAGCACCGAGGCCCCGGAAAGTCTGCTTTTTTTTCATATTTCATGCTTTGACCTGCCTGATCTTTTCCTATATAGTCCGCCGCTGGTTTGATTAATATTTAATCAATTATTGAACTTCCTGTTTTGAGTGCATAGATTTTAATCATGAAGATTGGTTCGATTGAGATTGAAGATCCCGTATTGCTGTGCCCCATGGCCGGTGTGACGGATCGACCCTACAGGCGTCTGGTTAAGCGCTTCGGCGCCGGCCTGGTGACCTCGGAAATGATTGCCAGCGAGGCAATGATCCGGGCCCATGACCGCACCCTCAAAATGTCAGCGCCGGAAAGCGATGAATATATGATGTCTGTGCAGCTCGCCGGCTGCGAACCAAGTGTTGTCGCCGAAGCTGCGAAAATCAACGAGGACCGCGGTGCGCCGATCATCGACATCAATATGGGCTGTCCGGCCAAGAAAGTGGTCAACGGCTATGCCGGCTCGGCGCTGATGAAAGAACCCGGACTGGCCCGTGAAATTCTCGAGCAGACGGTCAAGGCGGTCAAGGTGCCGGTGACCCTGAAAATGCGCACCGGCTGGGATGACAGCAATCGCAATGCCCCGGAACTGGCCCGCATCGCTGAGGATGTGGGAATACAGATGCTGACCGTGCACGGCCGGACCCGCTGCCAGATGTACCGCGGCTCTTCCGACTGGTCCTTTGTGCGCCAGGTCAAGGAGGTGGTTAATATTCCGGTGATTGTGAACGGCGACATCAACACGCTGGAAGATGCCGCCGAGGCGCTGCGCCAATCCGGTGCCGACGGCGTCATGATCGGGCGTGGCAGTTATGGAAAACCCTGGTTCCTGTCCCAGGTTATTCATTACCTGAAGACAGGCGAGCAGCTGCCGGATCCGTCTCTTGAAGCGCAGAAGGATATCCTGACGGAGCATTATGAGGCGATCCTTGAGCATTACGGCGAGCATACCGGCAAGAAAATCGCCCGCAAACATATCTCCTGGTATACCAAGGGACTGCGGGAATCCGCGGCCTTCCGCCAGAAAGTCAATCACCTGGCGGATGTAAACCTGGTCCGGGAAGAAATTGACCGTTTCTATGATCCGCTAATTGAGGAAATTGCTGCCTGATGGGTAGGGTACTGGATAAAATAAAATCAGCGTCGTCGGGCATTAGCATGGATGTCATCCTCAACAGCCTGCCCGACAGTATTCTGGTGGTGGACAAGGATAATCGTATCCGCTTTGTCAACATGGCCTGCCAGAGCCTGTTTTCACAGAGCGCCAAAACCCTGCTAAAAAAAGATGTGGCTACGCTGGTGCCGTTTGATAGTCCCCTCATGTCCCTGATCGCCCAGGTGCGACAGAAGAAGCTGATCGTTTCCGAATATGACGTGCCGCTGTCGAATATGCGGCATCTCGACCAGCGCGTCGACATTCACGTCTCGCCGATATTGGACGAAGAGGGCAGCCTGCTGGTGCAGCTCCAGGACCGCGGTATCGCTCACAAAATCAACCAGCAGCTCAGCCATCGCGGCGCCGCGAGGTCAGTTTCCGGCATGGCGGCGGTTCTGGCCCACGAAATCAAGAACCCGCTGTCCGGGATCCGGGGGTCGGCCCAGCTTTTGGAGCTGGACGCCAATGATGATGAAAAGGCCCTGACCCGCCTGATCTGTGAGGAAGCGGATCGGATCTGTGCCCTGGTGGACCGGATGGAAGTATTTTCGGACCGCAAACCGATCGACCCGGAACCGGTCAATATCCACAGCGTCCTGGAGCATGTCCGCAAACTGGCGGAAAATGGTTTCGGCAAGCATGTGAAGTTCTTTGAGAAATATGACCCGTCCATTCCGCCAACAGTCGGTGACAAGGGACAGTTGATCCAGGTGTTCCTCAATCTGGTGAAAAATGCTGTGGAGGCGGCGCCGAAAGTAAGCGGTGAAGTCACATTGACGACGGCCTATCGTCATGGCGTGCGCGTGATAATCCCCGGCGGCCATGAAAGAATTCACCTGCCGTTGGAAGTGTGTGTGATTGACAATGGCCCGGGTGTTCCGGAGGACCTCAAACCGCATCTGTTCGATCCCTTCGTCACCACGAAAACCAACGGAACCGGGCTTGGACTGGCGCTGGTGGCGAAAATCGTCGGGGAACACGGCGGGATTATCGAATGTAACTCGGAACCCGGGAAAACCATTTTCAGGGTAATGCTGCCAGTGGCAAACAGCTAAGTTCAGGATCAGAGACAGTATGACTGGAAAAACCATATTAATCGCCGATGACGACCGTGCCATCAGGACCGTCCTGTCCCAGGCCCTGGGTCGGGAAGGCTACGATGTCCAGGTCACGAGCAATGCCTCCACGCTGTGGCGCTGGGTCTCCAACGGGGAAGGAGATATGGTGATCACCGACGTGGTGATGCCGGATGAAAACGGCCTCGACCTGTTGCCGCGGATCAAGAAGATCCGCCCCGAGCTGCCGGTCGTCGTGATGAGCGCCCAGAATACTTTGCTGACCGCTGTCAAAGCCACGGAACGCGGCGCTTATGAGTATCTGCCCAAACCGTTTGATCTGAACGAAGTCAAGGCTGTGGTCCAGAAGGGACTTGCTGCCAAATCGAAGGTGGAAAAGCCCGTTCAGGCGGACGAAGATGCGGAGGATCTGCCCCTGATCGGTCGCTCTCCGGCCATGCAGGAAGTTTACCGGATTATGGCGCGCCTGATGAATACGGACCTGACCGTGACCATTACCGGTGAATCCGGCACCGGCAAGGAACTGGTGGCCCATGCCCTTCATGATTTCGGCAAGCGCAAAAACGCCCCGTTTGTGGCGCTGAACATGGCGGCCATTCCCCGCGAACTGATTGAAAGCGAGCTGTTCGGTCACGAAAAAGGGGCCTTTACCGGCGCAGACAGCAAGAATATCGGCCGCTTTGAACAGGCCCAGGGTGGCACGTTGTTCCTCGACGAGATCGGCGACATGCCGATGGATGCCCAGACCAGGCTGCTTCGCGTGCTGCAGGAAGGTGAATATACCACCGTCGGCGGCCATAAGGCGATCAAGGCGGATGTCCGTATTATCGCCGCCACCCACCGCGACCTGAAGCAGCTCATCAATCAGGGCCTGTTCCGGGAAGACCTTTACTACCGCCTGAATGTTGTGCCGTTACGTATTCCGGCGCTCCGGGAACGCAAGGACGACATTCCCGACCTGGTGCGCCATTTTCTGTCGGACTACGCTTATGAAAATAACCTGCCGCCCAAGCTGATCGACAGTGACGCGCTGAATTACCTGAAGCAGCATAACTGGCCGGGCAACGTCAGGGAGCTGGAGAACCTGGCCAATCGTCTGGCCGCCCTCTATGTGGAAGACGTCATTAATCTCGAAATCGTACGCTCCGAACTGACTGCCGGCCCGGGACCCGAAGTCGCGGAAGCCGTTGCCGCTTCTGAGGACGAGACGATGCGGGACGCCATCTATCGGCATCTCAAGAAATATTTTGATGCCCATGCCCCCCATGAACTTCCGCCCAGCGGTCTTTACGCCCGGGTGCTCAAAGAGCTGGAGATTCCCCTGATCGAACTGAGCCTGAACGCCACCCGCGGCAACCAGATCAAGGCCGCGGACCTGTTGGGCCTGAACCGCAATACCCTGCGGAAAAAAATCCGCGAACTGGATATCAACGTGGTGCGCGGCGGCTGACGTCATGACATGTTGCAATTATGCAACAATATGATATTCTCCCTCTGAATTGTCAGAGGTATTATGAGTCAGGTAATCGAGAAAAGAACGCCAAGGCGTTATTTCCGCTTTGTTTTGTGGGCTAAAAAGGTAAAGCTCACAAACAAGGTCGCTTTTTTACTGGCTGCCGGCGCCCTTCTGTCGGGTGTCTTTACCTATGCCACATTTTCCAATGTCGGACCGTTCGAGCCGACGCCGAAAACCCTTTATGGCCTGCTGCTGTTCAATTTGATTTTGCTGCTGGTGCTGGGGGCATTGGTGTCGCGGCAATTCATCCGGCTGATGTCGGCCCGGAATGCGGGCATGGCCGGGTCGCGGCTGCAGAGCCGGATCATCACCCTGTTCAGTATTGTCGCCATTACCCCGACCATTATCGTCGCGATTTTCTCGGCGCTGTTTTTTGAATTCGGCCTGCAGGCCTGGTTCAACGACAAGGTCCAGACCGTGCTGACAAGTTCGCAGAGTGTGGCCGAGGCTTATATCGACGAACATAAAAAAGTCATCAAAGCCGATATTCTGGGGATGGCGAAGGACCTGAATGCCCAGGGTATCGCCATGTCCAATAACCGGGAGTTCCTGGAACAGGCCCTGACCGGAATGTCGCAGATTCTGGGGCTGTCGGAAGCGATAATCCTGAGTTCCACCGAAGTCATTGCCCGGGCGCGCGGCAGTCTGTCGCTGATTACCGAACCATTCCCGCTGCAGGCCATCAATGCCGCCGCCGAGGGCAAGGTGGTGTTTCTCAGCAGTGAGGATGACGACAGGATCAGGGTCCTGATCCAGCTTGACGGTTTCCTCGACCGCTATCTCTACATCAGTCGCTTTGTCGATGCCCGGGCCCTGGCGCTGGTCAAGGAGACATCATCAGCCCAGAAGGAATATGAAGATGTCCTGGCCAATCTGTCCGAATATCGCCTGTGGTTTAACCTGACCTTCATTGTTATCGCTCTGCTTATTTTGTTTGCCGCGGTATGGATGGGGCTCGGCCTGGTGACCAAATTGATGGAACCGATCGGCAACCTGATCAATGCGTCGGCCAAGGTCGGTAAAGGTGATTTTTCCGCCCGGGCGCCGATCGAAAATACCTATGACGACCTCGGCGGCCTGACCAAGGCGTTTAACAATATGACCTGGCAGCTGGAAAACCAGCAGAAGGACCTGCTGACAGCCAACATGCAGCTGGATGAACGCCGCCGGTTCACCGAGACGGTTCTGTCCGGGGTTAGTGCCGGCATTATGGGACTGGCGCCTGACGGCACCATCACCCTGCCCAACAGGTCCGCTGCCCAGTTGCTGGATCAGGATTTTAACCATTTGAAAGGTCGTTCGCTGACCGATGTGCTGCCGGAAGCAGAAGAATTGTTCGAAAAACTCAAGGGGGGCGGCAGCAAGTCACTGCAGCAGCAGATCGCCATTATCCGCGGGGAAAACAAGCTCAACCTTCTGGTCCGCATCACCGCCGAGATGAAGGGGGGCGAAGTGGAAGGTTTTGTTATCAGCTTTGATGACATTACCGATCAGGTCGCCGCCCAGCGGACCGCAGCCTGGGCTGACGTGGCGCAGCGCATTGCCCATGAAATCAAGAACCCGCTGACGCCGATCCAGCTGTCGGCAGAACGGCTCAAACGCAAGTACGGCAAGGAAATCCATTCCGATCCGGCTGTATTCGATCAATGTACCGAAACCATCATCCGCCAGGTGGGCGACCTGCGGCAGATGGTTGATGAATTTTCCTCCTTTGCGCGGATGCCGGCGCCCATTATGAAGCCCGAAGACCTGTCCGAGATTATCAGGCAGTCGGTTTTTCTTATGGAAGTTGCCAACAGCGATATCAGTTTCTCCGTCAACCTGCCGGATGGCGACCTGCCGGTGATGTGTGACGCGAGACTGATCGGACAGGCCCTGACCAACCTGATCAAAAATGCCACGGAGGCAATTGCATCGCAGCGGGAGGCTCTCCCGGACATCAAGGGTCATATCGGTATTGATGTTGAATGGGCTGAGAGCGACAGGATTATAGTCCAGATCAGCGACAACGGCGTGGGACTTCCCGAAGACATGCTGCACCGGCTGACGGAACCCTATGTGACAACCCGGGCCAAAGGCACCGGGCTTGGGCTGGCAATCGTAAAGAAAATCATGAGGGATCATGGCGGTGACCTTGTTCTGGAGAACCGGGAACATGGCGGCGCCCGGGCCTGCATGATATTCACCACCGATGAAAGCGTTAGAGAGTCGCTTGAGTATGAAGAAGACCTGAGGATAGTACATGGCTCTTGATATATTGATCGTAGATGACGAACAGGACATCCGGGATCTGATCGCCGGCATTCTGGAAGACGAGGGATTTGAAACCCGGGTGGCGGGTGACAGCGACTCCGCCCTGGCCGAGATCGAGGCGCGGCGTCCGTCGCTCCTGATCCTTGATATCTGGCTGCAGGGCAGTCGCCTGGACGGGCTCGAGGTGCTGGAAGAAGTCAAGAAACAGCATCCGGACCTGCCAGTGATCATCATCAGCGGTCATGGCAATATCGAGACAGCGGTGACCGCCATCAAACGCGGCGCCTACGATTTCATTTCCAAGCCGTTCGAGACCGACAAACTGCTTATTCTGGTGGAGCGGGCCACGGAAGTCGGCCGCCTGCGGCGGGAAAATACCGAGCTGAAGGAAAAAGTCGGCTATGACCTCGGGCTGACCGGTAACTCGTCCGCCATCAACATGGTGCGCAATACCATCGAGAAAGTGGCGCCGAGCGGCAGCCGGGTGCTGATTTCCGGCCCGCCGGGATCAGGCAAGGAAGTGGTGGCGCGCCTGATTCACGAGCAGTCCAAACGGGCCAACGGCACCTTTGTTGTCGTGAACGCCGCCAGCATGTCGCCTGAAAATATGGAAAGTGAGCTGTTCGGTATTGAAGAAAACAGCGTGGTGCAGAAAACCGGGGTGTTCGAACAGGCGCACGGCGGCACCCTGTTTATCGATGAAGTGGCCGACATGCCGCAAACCACCCAGGCCAAAATCCTGCGGGTGCTGACCGACCAGAGCTTTGAGCGTGTCGGCGGCAACACCCGGGTACATGTGAATGTACGGGTGATCAGCGCCACCAGCCGCAATCTGAGGGAAGAAATAGAGGAACAGCGGTTCCGCGAGGACCTGTACCATCGGCTCAATGTGGTGCCGGTTGTTGTCCCGCCGCTGACCCAGCGGCGCGATGATATCCCGCAGCTGACCTACCAGATCATGTCGCAGCTTTCGACGGTGACCGGCCGGGTACCGCGTCAGGTCAGCCCGGAAGCCATGGCGGCACTGCAGGCTTTCGACTGGCCGGGAAATGTGCGCCAGCTGAAGAATATCATCGAACGCCTGCTGATCCTGTCGTCCGACGGGGAGGAAATCGGGGTTGAAATGCTGCCCGCGGAAATCGTGGCGGACATGGATGTAGTCAGTCCGGGCCGCAACAATGAAATCATGTCGTTGACACTGAGGGATGCCCGTGAAAAATTCGAAACCGAATATCTTAAAGTCCAAATCAACAGGTTTGACGGAAATATCTCGAAAACCGCTGAATTTGTTGGTATGGAAAGATCGGCACTGCACCGGAAGCTGAAAAACCTCGGTCTGTCCGGACAGGAAAAAAAATAAAACAAATGCAAAGGTAAACGGACATGAAGGTCATCGTATGCGGAGCCGGCCAGGTCGGGTTCAATATCGCCCGTCATCTGGCAAATGAACATAATGACGTTACCGTTATCGACCGCTCCCCGAAACTGATTGCCAAAATTCAGAACTCGCTGGATGTACAGGCCATCGTCGGCTATGCCTCGCACCCGGACCTGCTGGAACGGGCAGGGGCGCGGGATGCGGATATGATCATTGCCGTCACCCTGTTTGACGAAGTCAATATGATGGCCTGTCAGGTCGCTCACTCACTGTTTGACGTACCAACCAAAATCGCAAGGGTGAGGGACCAGAGCTACCTGAAATCCATGTGGCAGGACCTGTTCAGCCGTGATCATATGCCAATCGATGTGATCATCTCGCCGGAAATCGAGGTGGCGCGGGCGGCAATCCGGCGCCTGGAGGTGCCGGGCGCCTTTGACATGATTCCCTTTGCCGACGACAAGGTGCAGGTGGTGGGGGTCAAGCTGGAGGAAGACTGCCCGGTTGTGGACACGCCCCTGCGCCAGCTGACGGAGCTGTTCCCCGATCTGAATATTGTGGTGTCCGGCATCATGCGCAACGGCAAGATGATTGTCCCGACCAGCGCCGACCAGCTGCTGGTGGGGGACGATATCTATTTTATTTCGGAAAAAAGCCATGTGCAGCGGGCGCTGAATGTTTTTGGCCATGAGGAAGAGGAGGCCCGGCGCATTATCATTGTCGGCGGCGGGAACGTCGGCCTGTTTATTGCCGAACAGTTGCTGGCGGAAGATTCCAAGATCCAGATTAAAATTATCGAACTGAAACAGGAACGGGCGACTTTTGTGGCGGAGAAACTGCCCAAGGCCATCGTTCTCAACGGTGATGCGCTGGACCTTGAGCTGCACAAGGAAGCCAATGTGGCGGGGACCGAAACCATCATTTCTGTGACCAACGACGACAAGGTCAATATCCTGGCATCAGCGCTGGCCAAGCATGGTGGCTGTGAACGTGCTATCGCCCTCATCAATAACCATGATTTCGGGCCCTTGACCTATTCTGTCGGTATCGACGCCTTTGTCGATCCGCGCCAGACCACCGTGTCCAGTATCCTACAGCATATGCGGCGCGGACGGATCCGTTCCCTGCAGACCCTGGCCGGCGGCGCCGCCGAGGTTCTCGAAGCTGTCGCCCTGGAAACCTCTCCCCTGGTCGGCAAGCCGCTGAGGGATGTCAAATTGCCGCAGGGAATCATTATCGGGGCGATCATACATGAAGGCGAGGTTGTTGTGCCGCGCGGCGGAAGTATCATCAAGACAAACGATATTGTTATTGTTTTCACCAGGGCCGATATGGTGCGCAAGGTAGAAGAGCTGTTCACTGTAAAGCTGGAATATTTCTAGCTAATGTTCGCCAGGATCGGAAATATTGTCGGCTATTTGCTGATGATTCTCGGAGCGACGGAACTCCTTCCCATTCTGGCCGCAACCTACTACAGGGAATTCGAGCTGATCCTGCCCTTTCTGATCAGTGCGCTGGCGACGGTCTTTATCGGCACGGCAATCTATTTTGCCTTCCAGGACCTGAAAGAGCAGGCCAGCAGGCATGAAATTATCCTCTTCATGTTTTGTGTCTGGGTCGGACTGCCGCTGTTCGGGGCGATTCCTTTTATGACAACCGGGGTGCTGACGAAATTATCCGACAGTTATTTCGAGGCGGCATCGGCCCTGACGACAAGCGGTGCCACGGTACTGTCCAATATCGACCTGGTGCCCCGGACAGTCATCTTCTGGCGTTCCCTGCTGCAGTGGCAGGGGGGATTGCTGATTCTCTGTATTGCGGTCGCCATCCTGCCGCTGACAAGAATTGGCGGCATTCAACTGTTCAGGAGCGCCCTGCCGCACGGGGAGGGTGAGGGGCTTCTGGCGCGCATGCGCTGTGCTTTTTTACCCCTGGTCAAAATCTATGCCTTCCTGACGGCCCTGTGCACGATAATGCTGCTGCTGACCGGTTTCGGGACCTTCAATTCCCTGAATGTGGCGATGACCACCCTGTCGAGTGGTGGATTCGTTCCCCATGACAGTGGCGTGCGGAATATGTTTAACGGGACCGTGGAACTTATCCTGTTGCCTTTCATGCTGCTGGCGGCGACCAATTATACTTATCACTGGTCCTTTTTTTCCGGCAATAATCTGCGTATTTATCGCGGAGATTCGGAAATCCGCGGCTTTTTTATGATTCTCGCCGCGGCCGTTGTTCTGTTTTTTATTGCCCTGGTGCTGGCCAATTCCAATATGGAAGCGGGCGTGTTCCGAAAATTCTGGCTGGCGATTTTTTCCGTGGTCTCCATTCTGACGACAACCGGTTTTTTACCGGATGAAGCGGCATCCATGCCGGTGTCGGTTATCGTCATTGCCGGGATTCTGTTGTTTATCGGCGGAACCACGGGATCCACCGCGGGCGGGTTCAAGGTTTTGCGCTTTAAAATCCTTCTGCGACATGCAGACCGGGAGATCAGCCGCCTGGCCCATCCCCACAGTATTGTGCCCCTTCGAATTAATGACTTGAATGTTTCGGTTTCCACGCTATATGCAGTGTGGATATTGTTATTTATCTTTACGTCTGCTGCTGCATTCGCCGCCGTATTTTACGGGGCCCTGGGGCTGGATCTGCAGACAAGTCTGGGACTTACCCTTGTAAACCTGTTTAGCGCAGGGGGCCTGACCGGCCTGGTGGCTCCGGATTTTGTCGGTTATTCGAGCCTTCCGATCATCGGGAAGTGGTTGACCTCTATGATAATGATAATAGGACGGCTGGAGATCGTTGCCTTTTTGATCATTTTCATGCCGTCATTCTGGAGAAACTAAAAAAAGGACTGGACAGTCCATTAGCCGGTTACATGCCAAAGTAGCCTGTGTTATGATCGTTCAGACCGTCGAGTTGGATAAAATCACAGGTCCAGTAGTTGTTCAAAGTTATTCAGTAAACCTTGAACCAAAAACAATAAATGGAAATAAAAGATGTCAGATAAAAACCATAACCTTCAAGATGCTTTTCTCAACCACATTCGCAAAAACAAGACACCGATCACCGTCTTCCTCGTAAACGGTGTGAAATTGCAGGGAATTATCACCTGGTTCGATAATTTCTGTATCCTTCTGCGCAGGGATTCCAACGTACAGCTTGTTTACAAACATGCGATCTCTACAGTTATGCCCGGGGCACCGATCCAGCTTTTCGACCCGGAAGCTGACAATCAGGAGTAAAACGGCCTTAAATGACAGCCAGGATTAAAACGGACGAACTGACCTTCAGGAAAAAGAGCTTCAGTTCTGTCTGGGATGATCCCTACAGTGAAGATATCGCGCTTCCGGACCATACGGCGGGAGCGCGAACTTTTATTTTTCATCCCTACCTCCGCAACAAGCAGGAGAATCTCTCCTGGTCTCGCACTCCCCGGGCTCGCCTGGAGGAGGCGATTTCCCTGTCGGCCGCCCTTGACCTGGATGTGGAAAAAGCCATCACTATCGGCATTACCACGATCCGTCCGGCGACCTATCTGGGCCGCGGTAAAGTCGCGGAACTTGCCGACTATATTGACGCAAATGAAATTGAGCTGGTGGTTGCCGACTGCGAACTTTCCCCCGGCCAGCAGCGCAACCTGGAGAAGGAACTGAGCTGCAAGGTCATCGACCGCACCGGGTTGATCCTGGAAATCTTTGGCGAACGCGCCCAGACCCGGGAAGGGGCCCTGCAGGTAGAGCTGGCCCATCTGTCCTACCAGAAAAGCCGTCTTGTGCGGTCTTGGACCCACCTGGAGCGGCAACGGGGCGGTTTCGGTTTCATGGGCGGCCCCGGGGAAACCCAGATCGAGGCCGACCGGCGCATGATTGACGAGCGGATCGGCAAGATCCGGCGCCAGCTGTCGACGGTGACCAAAACCCGCGAGCTGCATCGCAAAAGCCGCAAGAAAGTGCCGTTTCCGGTCATCGCCCTGGTGGGCTATACCAACGCCGGCAAGTCAACTTTGTTTAACCGGCTGACCAGTGCCAATGTCATGGCCGAAGACCTGTTGTTCGCCACGCTGGACCCGACCATGCGGCAGCTGGACCTGCCCAACAACAAGAAAGCGATCTTTTCCGACACGGTGGGCTTTATTTCCGACCTGCCGACTCACCTGGTGGCGGCGTTCCGCGCCACGCTGGAGGAAGTGGTCGAAGCGGATATCATCATTCATGTCCGCGATATTTCGCATCCCGAGACAGAAGACCAGCGCAAGGATGTGCTTGATGTCCTCAAGTCCCTGGGTGTCGAGGAGGGGGAAGAGCGGACCATTATCGAACTGTGGAACAAGATCGACCTGGTGTCTGCCGAGGAGCGGGAGACGCTGGAAAACCGTGCCGCCCGCACCGATAATGTTGTGCTGCTCTCGGCCGTAACCGGTGAAGGCTGTGACCGGTTCCTGCAGGTGATCTCCGATCATCTGTCCCGGGACGAACAGGTCTATCATTTCAGTTTCCGCCCCGACCAGGGGGCAGAAGTGGCCCAGATTTACCAGAACGGCGAAGTGCTGTTCCGGGAAGATGGCGAAAACGGCACGTTGATCACCGCGCGCCTGAGCGGCAAGGCGATCGGGCTGCTGGAAAAACAGGAGATAGTCCCTGTGGGAGCCGGGGCATGAGCCTTGATCCCGTCCGCATCGCGGACTATGTCCGCGAAATATCCCATGACGAAATCCTGAGCCGGTTCGAGAAGCTGGAAGCCCATGAAATCCAGGACAAGGCGGCCGGGGAGATGGTCACAAGCGCCGATATCGAGGCGGAACGACAGTTAACGCGGCTATTGACCGACCTCTGTCCCGGCGCAGTCGTCGCCGGCGAGGAAAGTATCGCCGAGCATCCGGAACGGATCCATGATGTCCTGGAGGCCGATCTGTCCTTCCTGATTGACCCGGTGGACGGCACCAATAATTTCATCCGCGGTAACCATCGCTTTGCCATGATGGTGGTCGCCCTGAAAAAGGGCGCGACGGTTGCGGCCTGGATCTATCTGCCCAGGGACGATGTGATGGCGGTTGCTGAACGCGGGAGCGGCACCCTGCTGAATGACGAGAAAGTTAAGTTGCCGCGACCGCCGGCCGACATCTCCAAGCAGATTGCGGCGGCCCACATTAAGCGTATGCCCGATGACCTGAAGGAAATGGCGCGGGAGAACCTGAAGAAATTCCTGAAAAACAGCCCGGCATTTTGCGCCGGTTATGACTATGTCAGCCTGCTCAGGGGGTGGAAGCATTTTTCCGTCTATTTCCGCACGCTCCCCTGGGATCATCTGCCCGGCAGCTTCATGATCCGCGAGGCCGGCGGCTGCAGTCGGCGCCTCAATGAAGAGGAATATACCATTCATGAGCGGGGAAAGGGGCTGCTCAGCACCCTGACTGAACCGCAATGGTATCAGGTGCGGGACGCTCTATTTCCCGGACGTTTCTGATTTTTCTTTTTCCAGCGCTTTGGTCTTGTCCCAGTAGCGGTCCAGTTCCTCCAGGTCGCAGTCGTCGGCTTTGCGGCCCTCTGCAGCCAGCAGTTCCTCGATCTTGCGGAACCGGCGTTCAAACTTGGCGTTGGCCGAACGAAGGGCGGTTTCCGGATCGATTTTCAGATGCCGGGCCAGATTGGCATAGACAAACATCATGTCACCAAACTCCTCGGCAATGAGTTCGGGATCCTGTGTCTCCCGGCTTTTCACCAGTTCGGCGGACAGTTCGGCCATTTCCTCATTCAGCTTGTCCAGTACCTGGGCGGTTTGCGGCCAGTCGAACCCGACCCGGGCGGCCCGTTTCTGCAATTTGACGGCACGGGTGAGGGCCGGCAGACCCCAGGTCACACCATCGAGCGCACTTTCCAGTTTCCCCTCATTCTTGCGGGCCCGTTCCTCGGCCTTCATTTCCTCCCAGGCCTTGCCCTGTTCCTCGACCGAGTCATACTTGTGATCGGCAAACACGTGAGGATGGCGGCGGATCATTTTATCGCTGATTGCCTCGACCACATCAGCAAAGTTGAAGTGGCCCTCTTCCTCAGCCATACGCGAATGAAACACCACCTGGAACAGCAGGTCGCCCAGCTCATCCTTTAGCGCATCCATATCGCCATGTTCGATCGCCTCGGCCACCTCATAGGCTTCCTCGATGGTGTAGGGGGCGATGGTCTTGTAGGTCTGCACCTTGTCCCAGTCGCACCCCTGATCCGGATTTCTGAGACGGGCCATGATTGCCAACAGGTCATTTATCGTATTTGAGGGCATGTTTTTCCTGCCATATTTTCCTCTGTGCCAGCCAGTCAATTGTTTCGGTTCAGCCATTCTTTGCGGCTGCAGCCATATTCCAGGGCCGGCTGGTTGTGGACATAGAGGTCCCCGCGCCGGGTAAACCCAAGTCGCTCGGCCACATTTATGGAGGCCGTATTCGCAGCGATAATCAGGGCGCAGAGATAAGCGTAATTTCTTTCGCGAAATCCAAAATCGACAATCGCCCTGGCCGCTTCTGTCGCGTAACCGTGTCCCCAGGCCTCAGGAACAAAGCTGTAGCCGATTTCCAGTTTGGCTTTTTTGCGCTCATCCTCCGGCCCGTTATAGACTTTTTCCCAGTAGAAATAGTCGACACCGTCTTTTTCATAGCCGTAAAAGTGGCTGAATCCGCAGCGGCCGAGTGGGGCGTCGTCCTCCTTGCGTACGATCAGATAGGGGCCGGTGCCGTCCCTTTCATGCAGGCCCAGGACCAGCTTGAGCCAGGCGACATTTTCCTCGTGGCTGCGCAGCCGGCCAAGCGTATAGCGCATCACTTCCATGTCGCCGTGCAGCCGGTCCAGGAAATCGATATCCTCGGGACGAAAGGGCCTCAGGAGAAGTCGTTCTGTTTCAAGTGTCTGCATGCTGCGCTCCGTTTTTTACTCTGGTCCGGTTATACTCAATCCACCGGACAGGCTAAAGTAAATAAACTGCAGTTCTATCGGTCGCATAAATTTTTTCTGGAAAAGCCCGGAGTGCTGGTGCTTAATAATTCTCGGAAAAATATAGCAATTAGGGATATTCCGTGGAGCCGCTTGTTTACCTTGCCATCATCTGGGCGTCAGTTTTCATCGCCAATATTCTCGCCGAAAAAACCAGGCTGACGCCGGTACTGTTTTTCCTGTTCATGGGGGCGTTGCTGGTCAATACGGGCATCCTGCCCGAGCAAACCGGTGATTTTATCCGGGTCTTTGCCGAGCTTGGCATTATCGTCATCATGTTTGCCCTCGGCTTCGAGGAAAACACCAGCGACTTCATGAAAAGCATCAAGCGCAGCTGGGGCATCGCCCTGTTCGGGGCACTGGCACCTTTCTTTACCGCCTATGTGGTGGCGGACTATTTCTGGGCCGACCGGAATGTCGCCATCATGTGCGGCCTGGCCATGACGGCGACCGCTGTCTCCCTGACCATGGTTTCCCTCAAAAGTGAAGGGCTGCACCGGTCACAGGCGGCCAAGGGCATCATGACCTCTGCCATCCTGGATGACGTGGGCTCGCTGGTCTTTGTCGCCATCCTGGTGCCGATCGCCACCGGCTCGACCATGGTCAGCCTGCCGGCCATCGGCCTGATCGTGCTCAAGGCGCTGCTGTTTTTCCTGATCATTGCCGCCGTCGGCATGTGGGTGCTGCCGGAACGTCCCAATGGGCTGTTGTCGCGTATTCCGGGCTTTGGGCGTCACGGCGTCCGGCATGTTCTGTCGATCGGCAAGGGCGAGAACACCACCCTGACCGTGCTGACGGTTGCCGTTCTGGCTGGCCTGCTGTCCCATCTGTTCGGCTTTCATCCGGCGGTCGGCGCCTATATGGCCGGACTGATCCTAAAAGAGGAATATTTCCAGATTACCGCTACGCCGAATGTCAACCATTACAAAAATACAAAGCAAATCCTGGACAATGTGGCCTTCTCGTGGATCGGGCCGGTATTTTTTGTCAACCTCGGCGCTCATATCGTGTTTGACTGGGATATTCTTCTGGCGGTGATCCCCCAGACCCTGGTTATGGCTTTCGCCCTGCTGGTGGCGCAGATTGCCTCGGCGGGGCT
The DNA here is from genome assembly GCF_006385175.1 of Emcibacter nanhaiensis. Classification (NCBI taxonomy): domain Bacteria; kingdom Pseudomonadati; phylum Pseudomonadota; class Alphaproteobacteria; order Emcibacterales; family Emcibacteraceae; genus Emcibacter; species Emcibacter nanhaiensis. Next base: position 515,781 of record NZ_VFIY01000004.1, on the reverse strand, counting down.
GGCCGCACGTTATACCGCCGGGTTTGACAATGCCCAGAGCATGATGGTTGGCATCGGCATGCTGGGGCGGGCGGAACTGGCCTTTGTGGTGATGGATATCGCTTATGTGCAATATAAAATCCTCAACGACGAGGCCTTCTATACCCTGATGGGCACGGCGCTGGTCCTGAATATCGCCGTGCCGGTCGGGATTGTGCTGTGGAAGCCCCATTTCAACCGCTCGGTGGAGAAACAGGCGGAGTGACGGCGCGGGTTTTCCTGGAGCGACTTTTGCCGGTTTTCCGGCTCACCCACATATAAAATCCCGTCAGCGTCATGCCGGCAAGCCCGATGCCGACCAGGCACCAGACCAGCTTGCTGACGAGGCCGCCGAAATCACCGAAATGCAACGCCCGGAAACTGTCCACCAGATTCCAGCAGAAACCGGCGTCGCGAATGTCATAGGTGTGCAGGAGCTCTCCGGACTGGCTGTCATAGGTCACGGTCGAGCCGTAGCCGCTGGCAAAGGGATTGGAAGAGGGCACCTCACCGTAAAAAGTAATACCCAGCCCCGGCTCGTAGGGCATCAGAAGATATGTCGGATGAAAACCTTCAATCTGCTTTTTGCTGTCCTCCAGAATGGTTTGCAAATCCAGTTTATCGTTATAGAGCCGGTCCGTCATCAGAGAGGGGGCGGCTCCCTGTTCTCCGGCCTCTTCCAGATATTCCATCAGGTTGAAATACCCACCGGTGATGCCGAGGATCAGAAGGACAGGTGAGGCCCAGATCCCGATCAGACGATGCAGTTGCCGCATATTGTTCGAGGTGCGTGGTCCCCAGTCGAATGTAAAAAATTTGCGCCAGAATTTGCGATAGATGATCAGGCCGGTAATGCCGAGGAAAATCATGAACAGGGCCGCCCCCAGAACGATCAACAAGCCGGCCAGGGGGTGGTTTTCCAACAGGTCATTGAGCAGCAGCGTGTAATGGAGTTGCAGCAGCCAGTCTGTGAAGTCACTATACAGTCCGACCGGCTGGCTCAGGACTTGACCGTTGAAGGGATCGAAATAGACCTTGAACCATTCGTCGGTTCCTTTCCTGATCAGATAAATACGGTCCGCTTCATAACCGTCATGGAACAGTTCCCAGCTGCCCAGTTCATAGTCGGGGAAGGCAGAATTGATGGTAGAGAGGAGCGTGTTCATGTCTTGCCGCATGCGATCGGGATGATCCAGGGTGACACTGTCGGGCATCAACAGGGCGTCGATCTCGAATTTGAAGACCAGCAGGGCGCCGGTCAGGGTAATGAGCAGCAGCGGCAGCATGGCGGCCAGCGCCATGTAACTGTGCAGCTTGAAGATTCTTTTTCGCATACCCACCCCATCAAAAGGCCGCACCCGGTTATCCCGGATGCGGCGAAAAGCTTACGCCTTAGAAGTCAGCATAGAGCGTGAATTCAATACTGCGTTCAGCTCCGAACCAGCAGTTGTTGGCGTCATAACAGGAACCGATAAAGCTTTTATCGGTCAGGTTGGTGGCGTTGAGCCCCAGGCGGAAGCTGTCGTCGACCTGCCAGGAGAGGGCCGCGTCAAATACGGTATAGGCCGGCACCACATCGGTATTCAGGGCGTCAAGCTGGCTTTCGCCCACATGGCGCACCCCGGCATTGACGGAGATATCTTCCCGCGGCCGCCAGGTGGCCCAGAGCGACGCCTGACGATCAGCAACCCACACGGGATGAAGGCCCACCAGCGCCTGGTTCAGTTCGTTTTTCGACACCACCACATCAAGTTCGGTGAAGTTGGCGGTGATGTCAAAGCTGGCTGTCACTGCGGCAACGACGGACAGTTCCAGTCCCTGGGATTTGACTTCACCGGTCTGGGTGTACTGCAGAAAGTCCGGGGTATTGACCACCACATTCTGTTTGCGCAGGTCAAAGTAGGCGGCTGTGGCGGTAATATTGCCGTCCGCACTCCTGAATTTGATTCCGATTTCAAACTGTTTTGCCGTTGTCGGTTTGAAGGCTTCTCCGGTCAGGCTGTCCACGCCGGAGGTGGGCTCGAAGGATTCGGCATAGCTGACATAGGGCGCCAGTCCGTTGTCGAAGGTATAGATGGCGCCAACGCGGGCGCTGAATTTATCCTGGTCGATTTCCGTGGTGCTGCCATATTCAAAGCCGAGATAGACATTCTCGACCATATCGCTGCTTTCGTAAGTGTCCCAGCGCAGGCCGCCGAGAACAGTCAGGTTGCCCCAGGTAATCTCGTCCTGCAGGTAAATCCCAAACTGTTCCTGGTCGATGTCATGCTGCTCACCGTAGCTGTCCAGCGGCAGGCTGTCCGGATCAAACTGGTCATGGTCAGGATTGCCGAGATCAATGGTCGGCGTGTTTATGGCCAACGTATCGCCATAGGCGATATCTGATTTCAGCTTCTGATATTCCATGCCGAGAAGCAGGCGGTGAGAAGTCTGCCCCACGTCCAGGCGCCAGGCCAGCTGGTTGTCAATGGCCACGCCTTCATTGTCCTCGTCGGTGAAATAGGCGCTGCGGATCAGGGTCCGGGCATCCCCGGCAAGGCCGTAGTTATAGGTGTTCTTCTGGAACCCGTCCGCATTGGTGTAGCGGAAGTTCTGCAGGAAGGAAACATTCTCGTTGAACTCATGGTTCAGTTTGTAGCCGACCATCAGGACCTCGCGGTCAAAACCGGCCCAGTTCTGGTCGCCCGCATAGGCATCAGAATCGAGGCGGCCATAGTCGGCGTCATAGAGGGTGCCCAGTGCCGGCAGGGGCGTTGACGGCACCATCTCCGGATCATTCTGGAAGTAAAGGTTGAGGTTCAGGCTGGTGCGGTCGGAAACTTGCCAGGTAAGGGAAGGGGCAATGGTCAGCCGCTCTTCTTTGGTGGTGACCTGCTGGCCGTCCTTGTCCCGATAGAGCATCACAATCCGGTAATCGACGCTGTCGCTCACGGGACCAGTGCTGTCCAGGGCGACTTCAACCAGGTTATCGGTGCCAACCCGGCCGCGGAAGCGATTATGTTCCTCGGACAGGGGCTGTTTGCCGACCTGATTGATCATGCCGCCCGGAGGGGCGGAGCCGTAGAGGACGGAAATCGGACCCTTGAGGACTTCGACGCTCTGGGTGGCAAAGGCATCGACCTGGGGCAACAGGTTCCACAGCCGGTTATACTGCAGCGGCAGGCCGTCATAATAGTTGTTATAACTGACGAAACCGCGAATGGTGTACTGATCGAAGATGGTCACGGCACCACGGCTTTCCGGGGTGATGCCCGGGACATAGCGCATGGCTTCGTTGACGCTGTCCACCTGGCGCAGCTCGAGAACCTCGGCATCATAGACTTCATAGCTGAGCGGGGCTTCCAGTGGACTAAGTTCTGATTTGGTGCCTGTGGTGCGATATCCGGCGCCATAGACGACCACTTCTTCCAGGCCCTCCTGCGAAATGAAAGTTTCGGCGTGAGCCGGAAACAGGGGCTGGCCCATCAGTGCTGACAGCGCAACGCCGGAGGAAAGATATTTGCTTAAGGACATTTTCTCCCAACCTTTATATTATTGGTGACTACATTATATTAAGAATAATTCCTAATAGCAGGATTGATAATATTATTGATAATTAATTGCAAACAAAATGTGGCGAGTATTTTGATTATTTGAAATAGGGGCTGACAGAACTGCTTGTGACCTCTTAAGATGGCGTTTAGCTCGGGAAGAAAAGGCGGACGCCACCATCATGCACAAGTCAGGCACACCCATTACTTTCTGGTCGGCCGTTTCCATTGGCATCGGGTCGATGGTCGGGGCCGGGATCTTTGCCCTGATGGGGGAGGCGGCGGTGATTGCCTCAAGCGCCACCTATATCTCCTTCTTCCTCGGTGGACTGATCGCGCTGCTGAGCGGATATTCCTTTGGCAAACTCGGGGCGACCTTTCCCTCTGCCGGCGGGGTTGTCGAATATCTTGGCCAGGCCTATGGCATCGGGATCTTCTCCGGCGCCATGAGCGTGATGATGTATATCGCCGCCATCGTTTCGGTCTCGCTGGTCGCCAAGGCTTTCGGGGCCTATGCCTATAGCATGATGCCCGCGGGCAGCGCCATAATCTGGCGATATCTTTGTACTGTCGGGATTGTCCTGGCCTTTGTCGCGGTGAACCTGCAGGGCGCCAGGAACATGGCCAGGCTGGAGAAGCTTATTGTACTGCTGAAAATGCTGGTTCTGTCCGCCTTTGCACTTGCCGGCCTGTCCTTCATTGATCCGGCCCGCCTGTCGGCTGCCACCTATCCGCCGGCGAGCCATCTGTTTTACAGCCTGGCGATCACTTTTTTCGCCTATGAGGGGTTTCGCATTATTACCAATGCCGCCGAGGACATGCCGAATCCGCAAAAGACTTTGCCGCGCGCCATCATCACGTCGATCCTCATTGTCATGGTGCTGTATATTGCCATTGCCCTGGTGGTGTTCGGCCAGCTCGCACCGGCGGATGTGATCGCGGCGAAAGACTTTGCTCTGGCCCGGGCGGCCGAGCCGGTATTCGGCCCCCTGGGTTTCAGGATCGTCGCGGTTACGGCCCTGATCGCCACGGCCTCGTCCATTAACGCCAGCCTCTATGCCGTGACCAATGTCACCTATCAGTTGGCCAAAAACGGGGAACTGCCGCAGGCGTTCGGCAAACCGATCAGAAAAAGCCGGGAAGGGCTGGTGATCAGCGGACTGTTGATCATCCTGGTTGCCGTGTTCCTGGATCTCGGCGAGATCGCGGTACTCGGCTCCGTCTCCATCCTGATCCTGCACATGATCACTCATGTGGGCCATGTGCGGCTGATCCGCAAAACCGGGGCTTCAGCACCCCTGGTCGTGGGGGCGGTGCTGGTGAACCTGGTGACCATCATCCTTGTTGTGCGCTATGAGAGTGAACGCTCGCCGCATATCGTGACCCTGATTGCCGCCTTTGTCATCGCCTCCTTCGGCGTTGAACTGCTGCTGCGCGCGGCCGGCAAGGTGGTCAGCCTGCGTGTGGAAGCGCCGGAACTGGAACATAAACTCAAGGGCTGGCTGCGGCATTTCATCCATTGAGGCCCGAGCATCCGCAGGCAAGGTTCGGCAGGCCTTAAAACTTCAAATTGTATCCAGCTGTTAAAATTCAGTACATCTGTCATGCGCTATTCTGTTGCCAATAAAATTAATAATCCGGGAAACAGAATGATCAGCAAAAGTTATATCGTGCAGAAAATTTTCATCTTCATCTTCGGCTTCAGCCTGGGCGGCTGCGCCATGTTTCAGCCGGAGCCTGTGCCGCCCATTACGGCGCAGGAGTATGAAACACGCATGGGCCTGCTGCATCTTCAGCCGAGCCTGATGGACCGGGGATTTTTCAATTTTCTGGCCGGACCGGCAACCCCGGCAGAACGCCAGGCCTTTGCTGATCGGCTGCCTTCCATCGACTGGTATGGTGGCCGGGTCTCCCGCCGGGCGGTAGAGCAGATGTATCCCGACTATTACAGGGATTTCCTGAACCAAAATGCGGTGACCCTTTTTGTTCATGTGCCACAGGATCCCAAGCTGGCCGCCGCCATAAGGGGAGAGCTCTTGGACCGGGTGCCACCCCATGTGGTGCTTACTGACGGCTCTTATCAATCCGATATTCTGGTCACCTATACCCGGCTCTATCAGGACATTGATGTGGTGGACCGTGATCTCAGACAGAAGACCCGGAAATACCCGGGAAAGTACCGGGATGAAAAACGAAAGGAATGTAACCGTCTGCTGCAGGCCCATTATACGCTCGAGCGTAAAAAACTCGAAGCGCGCTATGCCTACCGTCAGTCACTGTCGATTCTGGGCAGTCTGGTCAGTGATGACCAGCTTCGCGATAGCCTCTCGCAGGGCTTTGAAATGGGGACGGATCTGAAGGCGGAAACCCCCTGTGGGCTCAAACCGACCACAGTCTTTCCCGATGACAGCACCAGGCGCAAATTCGATGGCCGCGCCCAACGCAGGGAAGCGCGCTATCGCCTGGAAGAACGAATTGCGCGGGAGCTTGCTCGCCGTCTGAATACCGGCGACCTGCCGCTCAGATCACAACTGCCTTAGGATGTAGGGGCCATAGGATGTAGAGGTAAGTGGCGGAGAGGGTGGGAAACTCATTGTAAAACCCTATCCAATTGAAAAATAATAACTATTTCATTCCCAATTTCGTCGCAGTGTAGCAGTCTGGTGTAGCAGTTTCAAGGCTCATACGGATCTGCTTCGGATGGCAAGGTGTTATTGATGAAACTGACCAGTCCTTGCTCTGCTTGAATACTGTAATGGTTTGGATTTAAGCCAAGATGCTCAATCGCTTGGAGAACATTCTCCGAGGTTAAGGGTGCGCTATCAAAAACAGTTTCTCCGCGTGCATATTCATAGAGTTTGTCAACATACGCTCTCATCATACCGATCATTCTAATACTATCGATAATGGACCACATTGCCGAAGGACGAAGGCGATCAGGATGACGAGATCTCAGGTTTTCTACACGGTCATTGATCAACTGAAGATTGTTTGTCATTGTGCGGAAAACTATGGCCGCTTCAGGTTCAGCATAGGGAATACAATCTAAGAAAATGTTTCGTCCTGAAGTTGAATATGATGCTAGAGGGACTGTGAGTGGTTCAGCACTACGTGTTCTCAGTCGATCCCATAATTCATTTAACACACTAGCTGTACCTTCTAAGTATCTGATTAAGTTCCCTAGTTCATGTGTAACATTAGCGAGACAAACATGCAGGTTCCTGATGCGCTCATCTTCTGCTGCGTCAAGTTGAGACTTATGGAATTTATAACTTGCTATGAGTGCTCCTGCACTGGCAGCAAGCGCAATCATCGCGGCATTGAACGTCTGCCAGGTCTCCCACGTTTCCTTGACATATTTCCACCGTTCCCAAAAGGTGCCACCTGAAACACAGAAGGGCTGAAGGACCATTGAGTATAGGTAGAGAAGGGCTAGGACTGTAATGATTGAATATAGTGGAAACTTTTTAATCAATCTTTCCTCCTACAGTTTGCTCCTGTTTGTTAAGTGCACCCTTAACTAACTCCTCAAGGCCATCCATATCGTCCAAATCAATGTTACCTTCCGAGAGAGCTGTTTTAATTTCTTCAAGGGTAAAATGTTCATTTATAGGGGATGGCCTACCGCGTGAAATATTGAATAGTCTATTTACGATCGCTTGTAATTCGGCAGCCCTGTAGATATATCCTAGCACATTTGCTCGTGTGACGATCATCCCCTGGTCTAGTTCAAAAGACTTGTTCATATCACTTATCCTGGCATCATGAATTTGAAGCTTCTTTAAGAAACCAGAGAGAAGCTCATACAATTCCTCGTCAGCGTATTCCATGCATTCACTAAACACTGCTCGGTGAGACGTTGGGACCGTCGGTGGAGTTTCGCCAACAGGTACTGTTGTGTATCCCTCTGGAGATAGTTCCATTTTGGACCAAACTCTGTTTAGATAGCCCATGGAAAAACGGAAATATTTCGTCAAAATACTTAGTTCTTGAAGCAAGAAAGAAAAGGCATTTGCGAGCTTGCGCTTTCGCTCAGTCTCCAATCGTTCCATCTCAATATCGCGTTCAGTTTCCGCCCTTGTTTGGACATTCTTTAGCGCTGCGACACTGGCCATAAATGCTAGGACACCGACATTTAATCCCTGCCAATGAGTCCAGACGCTTTGAACGTAACCCCAATCACCACCCTTCTCAATCCAGGGCCATACTAACATGCACCCAATGTAAGTAAGGCCTCCAACCCAGGCGACAACATTGACGGCTGTCCAGAACCACTTTGCTTTGGGTAGCCAGATAAACATCACAGCTCTCCCAGAAAGGCACGTTGGGAGAGAGAGGAAAAGAGGTTCTCAAAGTCTACTTGACTTGTTAAAGCATTCTCCCGGGTGTGAAACACTTGGCGTGCAATTTCACAATATCTGTCCTGCACACTGATTTGAGGTATCTTGATGGGACTCTTTTTGAGTGCGGTCAGTCCTATGCGAGACCTTGTCGCTTCAACGGTTATGGACTTTAATGAATGCTTCCCAACGCCTGAATTCAAATACTGAACAAGAAAATTTCGATTTGCTACACTTGGATCTAAACGCATTCGGATGACATCTTGAGTAACAATTGCCTCGGGCTCCGTAAAAGGGTAGACCGCGGCGGTACCCGGTGGATCACCTACCTTGGCTATGAGAACATCACCACCTTTTACATTACAAGATGCGAGTTCCTGAGCTTTATTTTCGGTTACACAATTTGTACTCAACCTTTCATACCGACCATGTTTTATATCTCTTATGTAGACAACTGGTACACCCTCATTGGTCAGTTCACTCGTCAACAGATTGCTGCCAAAAGGCCCATTAACAAAGGAATTCTTATCGGGTAGAGCAAGCTCCTCAAATTTGTATTCAAACAGTTCTTCCTTTTGCTCCTCCATAAATGCGAGGAAGGTGGCGCGGAGGAACTCGTCGAGCATGTTGAGGGCCTGCTGGCGTTTCTTACGAACGGTATCGGCCTTGTCCAGGATGGCGGCTATGCGCTTTTGTTCTTCAAGGGGAGGGAGAGGAAGTTTAATTTCCCTGATTGTCTTAGCTGACAAATGTTTGACCGTAACAAAGGGGGTTTGATCTTCAATTAACTTCAACTGCGCAGGCAGAAAGTGGTTCAAATAGTTTTCGTCAAGTCGAGTGTCGTCATTGCTTTTTATCTTACAAACTCGTTGGTTGAGAAGAGCTTTACCTCCCGCCCATCTGCGTACACGAAACTCTCCATCCATTGAGATCAGCAGATCACCGTTATCAACGATATACCTAGGGTCATATTCACCCTTGTAGTAGGTACTGCTAACTCCAGCATCAACATCCCGAATGCGAATTATAGGAATGTCGCCGTCGCCCTTAAACAGGGAAGACTTAAAGGCAAACCCAGATAGGATATCGACATGGTCTCCTAGATCGACGGATTTCCAACTCACCCCAGCATCTCCTCAAGCTCTTTGAGGTCGCTGTCGATTGCCGCCTGTAAATCTTTCAGACGGCCAAGGATTTCCTTGGGGGGGTCAAATTCTTCCTCCTCATAAACTACTTCCTTGTAGCGGCTGAGGGAGAGATCATATTTATTGTCCGCCAGCTCCGCCCTGGGCACGGTAAAGGCTGATTTGGTGCGGTCGCTGAGGTCTTTCTCTTTGCGGCTCTGCCAGGCCTCCAGGGCCGCCGGGAGGTCGTTCTGGTCGATAGGGGAGCGTTTGTCATCCAGGCTGAAACCATCGGCCTGAATGTCATAGAAAAAGACGTCTTTGGTTTCCGATCCCTTGGTGAAGATCAGGATGGCTGTGGAAACCCCGGCATAGGGCTTGAAGACGCCGCTGGGCAGACTAATGACCGCATCAAGACCATTTTCCTCGACCAGGTGTTGACGGACCGCTTGGTGGGCCTTGGACGAACCGAACAGTACCCCATCGGGGACAATGACCCCGGCACGTCCGCCGGACTTGAGCATCTCCAGGATCAGGGTGATGAACAGGAGTTCGGTCTTCTTGGTTTTGGCCTTGGCCAGCAAACGGGGTTGGGTGTCTTCGTAATCTAGGCTACCCTTAAAGGGCGGGTTGGCCAGGATGATGTCAAAGCCGTTGGTGGCTGATTTCGGGAACTTGTCCTCGAAGTTGGTGGCCAGGGTGTCCTGGTAATGGATTTGCGGGGCCTCGATCCCGTGCAACAACATGTTCATGGAAGCAACCCGGAGCATGGTGTCGTCGAAGTCAAAGCCATTGAACATTTCTTTCTGCAGGAACTCCCGCTGGTTGTCCTTCAGCAGGTTGCCGGTGTAATGGATCACGCCGCCCTCATCGGGAATTCTACCATCGTCATCGGAATAGTTTTCCATAATGTGCATCAACGCGCCGACCAGGAAGCCCGCTGTGCCGCAAGCCGGATCACAAAGGGTTTCGCTGGGTTTAGGATCAATCACTTCACACATGAACTTGATGATGTGGCGCGGGGTGCGGAATTGGCCATTGATCCCGGCTGTAGTCAGCTTGGACAGCAGGTATTCATAGAGGTCGCCTTTGATGTCGCTTTGCTCTAGAGGCAGGTCATTGATCATTTCCATCGCCTTGACCAGGAGGGACGGCTTCTGGATCATCAACTGGGCGTTCTTCATGTATTCGCCAAAGGTGGCCTCTTCATAAGCAAGTCCCTTGAAGGCGGGAAAGACCTTGTCCCGGACATGCGGAATGATTTCCTGAGCCGGTAGACCCATCAGATGAGACCAACGGAGATTCTGCTGGTCCTCCTTAAAGAGCGGCTTGAAAGACCGGTTCAGACGCTTGGCCGTGCGTTCATTACGGCTTTCCCGGATGTCCAGGAGCCGGGCGAACATCAGAAAGGTAATCTGCTCGATCACGGTCAGGGGATTGGTGATCCCTCCGGTCCAAAATTCCTCCCATAGCCGATCAATGCGGGATTTTAATTCCTGTGAGGTCATTGCTTATTGTCTTTCTTCCTCTTCACCCTTCTCGGGGAACTCAAACTGTCTGCTGATTTCGATGATCTGGTCAGAGTCATCTTCATCGAATATGCCATCTATGCCATCCGGGTGCAGGCTTGTAAACGGTTCGCCGCCAAGCAGTTGTTCCAGCTTGATGTGGCCGTTGGTAGCGATATGGTTCTGCAGCATATCCAGGAAGCGAATCTGCTGGGCTGTCATGCTGTGATGAGTCTGGACAAAGGCGGTGAAGCGTTCCCGGACGGCCTCCTGGTCCATACCGACGATGCTGCGGATCACCCAATCGAGATGACCGGCCAGGTTCGGATAGAAGTCCTCCAGGATCTCCAGGCGGACACCGGGATTACGGGTGAGGACCAGGGAGCAGAGCTGTTCAAGTTCATGTTCGGTGACCGGTTCGCCCCGGCGGATCTTTTGCAGGGTGGGGTCTTCTTCAAACAGGCGCTGCAGGGCTTCCTCCACCAGCAGGCGATAGACCTGCATGTCGATGCTGCGGATGTTGCTGGATCGTCCGCTAAAATGGATCTCAGAGCGCTCCTCGGTGATGTCGATGACCTTGGCCTTGCGGGCGGTGCCGGTTTTCTCATGCTGGAGCTTGATGATGCCCCGGAGCGCCTTACGCATCTCCTCCAGATCTTCCACAGTGACCTCTTCCCAGAACTCGGCGGACTTCACCCGGTTGATCATTTCCATATGGTGACGGACCTGGGGCAGGTTGGTCTGCAGGTTGGCGGTGAGGGCGATGATGTTGTCCTTGTGGTCATCGAAGTCGGCGGTGCCTTTCAACAGGGCCAGCTCCGCCAGGGAGGCCAGAAGATCGAAGCTGTAAGCGATGCTGTGGCCGCGCACATTGACCCAGCGCATCAGCGGTGCAATGTCAGTGGACAGAGTGGTCACAGTTACCGGCGCAAAGTCCTCGATCACGCCGTCTTGCTGCACGCTTTCCACCGCCTTCCATCGTTCCCGTACGGAGATGCTTTCACGGGGCAGGGCTTTCACATCGGCCTTCAGGAGGTCCGCATAGAGCTTGAAGTCGTCCTTGCGTGTTTTCTCCAGGCACAGCTCTGCGAGGGCCATGCGGGTCTCAAACAGCCGCTGCCGGATGCTCTTTGACTCCGAGGGTTCCGCTTCCCGTTTCTCCTGGGCGAAATAGTCGAAGTTATCCCAATGGTCGAAGATCCGGAACTTGCTCTTGTCCTGGCCGGGACCATAGAGATCGGGACAAAGACGGGTGCCGCGTCCGATCATCTGCCAGAACTTCACCTTGGATTTTACCGGCTTGGCAAACACCAGGTTGACCACCTCAGGGACATCAATGCCGGTGTCCAGCATATCCACAGAGACGGCAATGGTCAGATCATCATTGTCGCCTTCGCCCTTGAAGTCGTCGATCAACTGCTCGGCCCTGGAATCATGGCTGTCGATGACCTGGCAGAAGGTTCCGCCATACTGGGGATACATCTCATCAAATACCTTGGACAGCAGGACCGCATGATCATGACTGCGGGCGAAGATGATAGACTTGCCTACGGCCTGGCCTGTGGCATCCTTGAGACCGTTTTCCATCAGGTTACGGATGATGTGCCGGTTGGTGTCCTTGTTCAGGACCTGTTGATCCACCTGGCTGGCGTCAAAGTTGAACTCCTCGGGTAGCTCATCGCTTTCCTCAAGCTCTTGCTTCTGTTCCTCTGTCAGTTCGGAATATTTGATCCCTTCGCGCAAGAATTGGGTTGTATGAGTGTAGACCTCATAAGGAACCAGGTAGCCCTGATCTATGGCTGTTTCCAGGGTATAGTAGGCCGTAGGATTGTCCGGTTCACATTCGAACATACGGAACGTGTTGCGGTTGATAAAGCCCACAGGCGTGGCTGTGAGGCCGATCTGGAAGCCATCGAAATATTTAAACAGGTCCCGATAGATGTTGTAGATGCTGCGGTGACTTTCATCGGCAATGATCAGATCAAAATAGCCGGGGTCATAGTTCAGGAAGCGGGACATCATGCCGGGGTAGGTGCCGATCAGGATACGGGCGCTTTCCTCGTCTTTACTGCCGGTGCCAACCAAGGCCACAGGATCAGACAGGAAATCGCTGAAGGCGTTCTTGGCCTGCTTGCGGAGTTCCCGCCGGTCGCACAGGAACAGCACCCGCTTGGCCCACTTGGCGCGGAGGAGGAGGTCAGACAGAGCGACAGCCACACGCGTTTTCCCGGTCCCGGTTGCCTGGACAATCAACCCCTTGCGGAACTTGTCTGTGAATTTCTCAGTGACGTCTCTAATGCTGGTTATTTGATAAATTCGCCCTGCTATTTCTGGGTTGGGAGACAAGCTGTTCAGAGGGAGCTTTTCCTTTCGCTGGAAGTTCACCAGATACTGCAGGCTTTCCTTGGAATAGAAACCGAACAACTGGCGGGGAGGGTATCCCTGCACATCATCCCACATGTGGATGTCATAGCCGTTGGTGTAAAAGATGACCGGGCGCTGACCGTGGGTTTTCTCAAGGTCGTCGGCATAAAGCTTGGCTTGTTTTCTACCATGCTCTGCAGACTTGTTGGCCTTCTTGGCTTCGATTACTGCCAACGGCTTACCATTGTCATCCCAAAGCACATAGTCCGCATAACCGACACCTGTAGGCGTGGGCTGATTGCTGAGTTTCTCTTCCTGGGTGACCTCAGCGGTTCCCCGGCCATTCTCTCCCACATCCCAGCCGACTTCTGCCAGGGCAATGTCAATCAGGCGTTTCCGGGTTTCGGCCTCACTGAGGGCCAGGGCATCAGCGACTTCCTGGCCGTGCTCCTGTTCCTTCTGCAGTTCATCCAGAGCCTGGACGGCGGCGGTATATTTCTCCTGGGTCTTGTTGAGCTCCGCAGTGATCCGCTCCAGCTCCTTTTCCAAGTCCGACTTTTCGCCATCTTCAGGCGCGACCTCGGTGATCTCCTTGAAGCCAGGTAGATCACTCTTGTCCACTTTGAGGAACGCTACAGCGAACCAACCGGCCAGCTGATGGGTTTCCTTCAATAGCCAGGTTGCTGTTTTGGTCGATGTCTTTGACCCGTGGGCTGCTTTGTTGCCTTCCTTGCGAATAGCGTGGAGCTTGGTCTGTACCACCTCAGGGATTGCCGTTTTGAATTCCTCGGTACATAGGAGACCAACAAAGGTGTTATCCGTACCCTTGGGAAGTCGAAGCAGGAAATAGATGGACTTGGTCATCTGCTCCGAGAAAGCGCGGAGTTTCACCAGGGCGCCCTCAGGGTCTGACAGAGAATAATGCTCAGCGAAGCAGGCAAGCTTATGCAGCTCCGGGGCTTTCCCAGAGAGGAACTCAAAGTTATGGGACTTGTAGTTACTCATCCGCTTCTACATCGCCAAGCTGGGCTTCCTGCCAATCAGCATAGGTCTTGTTGGTGCCTTTGACCTTCCAGGATGTCCGGCCATTTGCAGCCCGGCCATAAATTACTGCAGCGGCGGCGCTGGGACTGTTGAAGGCAGTATCCTCGCTAAAGGTCATGAGATCATCACCGGGATTTTGGACCAGGATATTATCTTCCACAAGGCGCGTGTGGAGGTTTGAATAGCCACGATTATGGCGAACTGTACCTACCCAGGAAGGCCGGGCTTTTGACCCTTTCAAGACAATAAACTCATCCCCTTCCTGAAGTGCTGTAGCGTTCAGGCCGTGCTTTGAACTGGACAATGTGAATGTCTCTGTTTCCTTTGTAGGACTGCCTTCCTCCGAAGGAGCTTGCGCCTTTTCCTTTCTTGTCTTTCCCTTCAGAACGTTCAGTCCCAGAACAGGCAGAATGAGCTCAAGCTGAGTCAGAAAGAATTCCATATCGGCGACATCAGATTCCGGGAGGTATTCATCTGAGCTCGGTGAAGTGCCATTCTCCACGATGGCCTGCCTAGCTTCGTTGGCCATTTGAATAAGGCGGGCCTCAAGGTATCTCACATGGGCTTTAGTCAGGTTTTGGTCCTTGGAGGTCACCAGGACGGCCTGGTCCCACCAGTCTTTTCTCTCGTCTTTGTTGTGCTGTGCGATCCGGTTTCCAACATTGTCACTTTCACCGATGTAAAGCATGGGCCGGTCTGACCCTTCTGGATCAGGGCCAACAAGCAAGTAAATGCCGGTTCGTTTGGTTTCTTTGCGGGTGAGGGCGGTTGCCAGCTGCATCTGGGGTGTGAACAAGACATGACCCGTCCAGTTCATGATCTCAGCCGTTCTCAGGCCGGTCGGCGATCCATCTACCAGGAACAATCTGATTGATCGGCCTTTAAGGTTCATACTAACCCCCCATGCGCGTTGCGTTTTCGCGATTATATCCCGTTTATAAAAAATAGCAAAAAATCTGTGACCCCTATCAACAGTTGCGGGAAACGAAGTTCCCCCCGTGGGGGCGGGTTGTATCGACACAAGGCTTTGATAACCTGGGAGGACTTATGAAGCCTTCTGGAGTACCCTCTGGACGGCACTGATACCACAGCCGATCTCGCCAGCGATCTTCCTGAAGCTGGCTCCCTGTTCCCTGAGCTGGATGATCCTGGCTTCCTTTTCCTGGTTGATCCTTGGGCGACCCAGTGTTGTCCCGTTGGCCTTGGCTCTATCCAGCCCGGCCTTCACACGCTCCTGGATCATGGACCGTTCGAACTCGGCAAAAACGCCACACATCTGGAACATGGCCTTGCCTGTCGGCGTCCTGGTGTCGATTCCTTGGCGGTCCAGGTAGAGATCAATGTCGAGGCTCTTGAGCTCCTCTAGGAAGACCACAAGCTGCTGTAGGGAGCGCCCAAGGCGGTCAATGCTCCAGGCCATGATCATGTCGAACTTGCGGCGGCTGGCATCCTTTAGCATGGCGTCGTAGGCGGGGCGTTTGTCCCGACCTTTCGCTCCACTGATCCCGGCGTCTTCATAGACTTCCACGATCACCCAGCCCTGGCGCTTACAGATGGCTTCAAGTTCCAGCCGCTGGTTCTCTGTGGTCTGTTCTGCGGTGGATACCCTGAGGTACAAAGCGACGCGTTTAGTCATGGTTTGTCTCTCCAGAAATAAGAGTGAATGCGGTGGGCGAGGCGCACGTGTTTTTTCATCATGGCGAGCAGAGATAAAAGAAACCACGATAGGAATGCTCCTATGGGCATTGCCAGGAAACCAACTATCCAGCTGTACGAAAGAAACACTACTGTCAGTATGAACGGCTTTTCATAGTATGGCTCAAACAAGTGATCTCTCAGGGAAGGGGACAATAGCGGCGCATAGACAACAAGCAGAATCATTATGAAGGTAAACCACTTACGCCTGCGGTCTGTGGACCACCTGTATTTCCACCACCATGAGCAAGGCTGTTCGATAAGCACTGCACCATAGGACAATGCTGCAAGGGAAAGAGGAAGAGAAGCCATCCACCATTCAACACTGCCACCAAGGAAATTAAAGAACGCTTCGACCAACAAGAAAAGGGTTATTACTATTGCGCTGACTATAGCCCCGAACCGGGCATTTCGTCGTGCAACCCTCCAGGAAAATACTTGTTCCTGATTTTCGAATTCCAGCTGCATCCTATTCCCCCAACATGCGCTTTGAGGCGAGGCTTGTCAGTCTCACCAACCAATCATTGAATGCTTAGATTCTGATTCTTTGGCGTACAGAAGTCAAATATAAACGGTACACTTTATTGACCTTCCGAGACCCGCAGAAACCCAGGGGTGAACTTGCGGTTTTCCAAGAGGGTTTTCGGTACACTTTACTGGGGATGCTAACCGTCGGAAGGTTGCACCTTAGAAGAAATGTTATGTTATAACTATTTTATCGTTAAGCTATTGCCGTAAAGCCTTTTTCATCCTTGACATCGATGTGTGATGCTCTAGTTATCTCCGTGGCTCGTGTGTCTTTGTATCTGTATTTTTTGCGTAAGGGGGAGTTGTCATGACGTCTGTTGAACTCGATCTAAAACATTTGGCCAGACTGGATCTCGAGGACGGTATTAAGTACCTCCAGGGCTTCCAGACGGATGCTGATACGAATAGAGAAGACCCGGAACGAGTTGAGCTTTCCGAAATCAAACTCGCGCCGTCTGTATTCCAGCCTCGTCTCCGGCATGAAGAGTCAGGTGCCGACTATCAGCATGTAAAAGAACTCGCCCGAGCACAACGAAGTGTCGGCACTGAGACGGACTTGGGAAAGCTTTTTGTGATGTCGATTAACGGAGCATGGTTCCTGGTTGATGGTCACCACCGCTACGAAGCATACAAAAGAAACGGCATTAGTAGACCTGTTGGGGTGTCAGTCTTCAAAGGCACTGTCCTGGATGCGACTTTTGAAGCAACAAATCTCAATACTTGCGACCACCTTCAAATGTCTTCAAAGGAAAAATCGCAGCGTGCCTGGGCATTGACAGTAGCGACATATAACCCTGATGCTCCACGACAGTCGACCAAAACTGTGAAGCAGATCGTAGACGCAACCAAGATAGGGGATAGGCACGCGAAGCAAATGCGAAGTGTCGTAAAGACCTTGAGGGAGCAAGGAGAAGACCCGGCATCTTTGACGTGGGAGAGAGCTCGCTGGAAAGCTAACGGGGAAGAGATCATCGAGTCTTCCGATGACTGGAGAGAACAGCAGGCCCAAAAGCTTGCCCAACGCCTCGGGAAACTCTTTGGTAAGCGATTGGCTCGGCATCCAGATGTTACCTTGCGGGCGCTGGAGCTTTACTCTCTTGATCTGTACAAGAGTATGCTCGAGGAATTGAAGGGAGATTTTGAATCAGCACACCTTCCCACAGACATTCTTGTTGGGGAGCTTGGCCGTAAGCTCGAAAGCGACCCCGACCTGAAAGAGACAACACTGGAGACACTTCAAGAAGTTGAAGAGGTAGACTTTTAGTCCGACAGTGAACTGTCTAATGGTGTTCTGTGCACCTTTTGGGCTATGTGTTCTTCAAATGTGACAAGTCCAGGCCGGGATACGAAACCTTGTCTATGGCCTCCTTGAGCTGTTTGACGGAGTAGGCCATGCTGCCCGACCCGTAGCGCCTTCCTACAGTGGCTCCCGCGTGACCTGTCAAGGCATCGTGAACTGCTTCGTCTATACCAGCCTGTCGACAAGCGTCCTTGAACGTGTGCCGGAAGGAATGGAACACCTTCCGCCTATCATTAAGCCCTTTGCTCCGTACATATCGACTGTACCATTTCGACCAGCTTCCCGAGAAGTTCCCAAATTGGTCTTTAGTCAGCTCGGGGAATAGCCGGGTCTCTTTGTCTTCACGTAGGTTATGAACATATTTCATGAAGCCAAGGTCGAGTAACGTCTTGGGCACAGGGAGCCGCCTCCGGCTGCTTTTCGTTTTGAGGCGTTTGTCCGTTGTTTCGTCTGCCACAAGATCAATGTAGGTTATGCCGTCTTCTTCTTTAACATCGTTTAACAAGGCCTGAGCTATTTCTTCTTCCCTGGCACCCGTGTACAGGCAGAGGAGGGGTAACCACTTTGCTGCCGCTCCACCTGCTGCTCTTGGCGTCTTCTCTCCTGTGATCGCAGGCAGACTGAAAATCAGTTGCAGATCATCGATGTCGTAGGGCAACCTGCCGGTGTCTTCCTTGGACGGTATCGCTTTGATTCCCAGAGCCGGGTTTGCATCGAGATAGCCATCACTTACCGCCCAATTCAGAATGGTATTCAATGCAGCCAGATGCTTTTCATTGACCGTGCTCGGGGACAGGCGTTTTATATCTTCCTTGCCATCCAGGGACTCTATCAGCTCTGAGATGTCCATTTCCCGCTGCTGCTTTGTCAGTATGGATGGATACTGTAAAAGCATATCCTTGTAGTCTCTGATGTGTGATTTTGTAATTCGTTTGTAGTCCAGGTCTCCGTTGTAACGCACGAAGCGGTCGATTGACTTTTCGAACTCGTAGGCAGTTTTGTCTTGAGGTTTTGCCGCTGCCTTCCATTTGTGGAAGAGGTCTTTGATAGTTACTTTTTTGGCTGCTGGGACTGGCTCCTCAAGAGCACGAGCAAGTGCCGTAGGTTTCGGCGTCTCAACAACCTGGCCACTGTCGCGAAGGTCGATCTTTTTAACCGCACTGATCGTCTGGGCCTGAAGTTCCCTCGATAACATTAAACGGGAAGGCGAATCCGCTTCGAGGCGGACATTTACCCCCTCCCACGCCAGGACCTCATCTACCAGATCATCAAAAAGTGCATTCTTGCCACCAAGAGCATAGGCCTGCTTGGCCGTATCCTCCATGACCTCAATGCCAGTCAGATACTCGTCTGTGATCCCTTTCAAGCGTTGTTCATCGTCTTCTGAAAGCAGCCAGGCAAAGTATAGCCTACCGATAGTTCTGATTTCAGTTTCTGTTAGCTCAGAACGTGCTGGCTTGTTTGCGGCTTCGAGCTCCATACGCTTTTTATCGAACTCGGCATCGATTTTAACGTTCTCGACATTCAGGCGCTTGAGGGCTTCAGTCCAGTCGGATGTCTTGAGGCTGTAGGTGATCTCTTTTTTCGGAGCGTAGACATCAATGAGGTCAACCGGGACCTTCCGTCTGATCTGATAACGGGAGCCTCGTTTGCTTAATCCTGGGTATTTTGCCATGTCCTCTTTCATCCCTGCGGTGTAGCACGTTGGTGTAGCAGTTGGGAAGAAAAAGGTTATATTTTTCAGAAACTTATGATTTTACAATAACTTAAAATCAAGTGGCGGAGAGGGTGGGATTCGAACCCACGAAGGGCTTGCACCCTTGCCGGTTTTCAAGACCGGTGCATTCAACCGCTCTGCCACCTCTCCGTAAAAATGCGGGCCTGAATTGAAATGCAGTGGGAAGGATGTATCCCATTGATTTCATCAGGTCAAGACCGAAATCAATCCAAACATTCCTATCCCATTTTTCATGGTTTCGATTGCTGGCGGGTAATCTCCTATTAATAGGTTGAAAATATACTGTAAATGGTCTTTTATGCCTTGATCTGGTCACGATTATTAACCATGATCGGGCTTAAGCACCGGTAATTGCAAATGAATCAGCTACAGAGGTCCGTGCAGCGTGAAGAAAACAGGAATAATTTTCGGCTTTTTCCTAACCTTTATTATCTCCCTCTCTTCCCTCCAGGCTGAAGAAAAAGTCATCCCTGACAACCCGCAGCCGTTCCAGGCTTGGCTTCAGGATCTGAAAAGCGAAGCCATAGCCAAGGGGATCAGTGCCGACACCCTGGATGCCGCCTTTGCCGGCGTGGCGCCAATTCCGAAAATCATTGAACTTGATCGCCGCCAGCCGGAATTCACCCAGACCTATGATCAATATATCAGCCGCCGGGTCAGCGAAACCCGCATCGCCATGGGGCGGAAGAAAATCCAGGAATATTCTGAAGTGCTCTCGCCGGTGGCGGACCGCATGGGGGTGCAGGATCGCTTTATCGCCGCCATCTGGGGTATGGAGACCAACTACGGCGGCTATACCGGCGGCTACAGCGTGATCGCGGCGCTGACCACGCTGGCGTATGATATGCGGCGGCCAGAGTTTTTCCGCAAGGAACTGCTCCGGGCGTTGACCATCCTCGACCAGGGGCACATCTCTCCGCAGGACATGAAAGGCAGCTGGGCCGGCGCCATGGGGCAGGGGCAGTTCATGCCGTCCAGCTTTTTCGCCTATGCCTATGATTTTGACGGGGACGGCCACAAGGATATCTGGCTCAACGAAGCGGATGTGTTTGCCTCGATCGCCAATTATCTGAAAAAACACGGCTGGGACGAGAGCCAGACCTGGGGCCGGGAAGTCAAGCTGCCCGAAGACATTGACGGCCTGTGGGAAAAAGTCAAACAGACCGGCAAGATCAAAAGCTGCCGCCGGGCGCTTAAGGACCACAGCAAGCAGCTCAGCCTCGAGGAATGGAAAGCCCTTGGCGTGAAGACCAAATTCGGCGGTGAACTGCCGGATGTGGGTGAGCGGCCGTTCAAGGCGTCGCTGGTGATGCCGGCGGGCAGGGATGGCCCTGCCTACCTGACATATGAGAATTTTCGCTCTATACTGCGGTATAATTGTTCCAACTTTTACGCCCTGGGCGTGAGCCTGTTATCGGATGAACTGAAATGAGGATGCTGCGGTATTGTTCCTTGCTGGCGCTGGTTGCTGCCCTGGCGGCCTGTTCTTCCGTGCCGGGCGGCGGTCCGGTCAGCCAGACCAAGGGGGAGTATAAAGTCGGCAATCCCTACAAGGTAGCAGGCAAGGTTTATGTCCCCAAAGCGGATCCCCATTATGTGGCTGAAGGCATGGCGTCATGGTATGGGCCGAAATTCCACGGCCGCAAGACTGCCAATGGCGAAACCTTCAATATGAACGCCCTGACGGCGGCGCATACAACATTGCCGATGCCGAGCTATGTCCGGGTGACCAACCTGGAAAATGGCCGCAACCTGATTCTCAAAGTCAATGACCGGGGGCCCTTTGTCGGCGATCGTCTGATTGACGTCTCGCGCCGTTCCGCCCAGTTGCTCGGGTTCGAGAAACAGGGCGTCACCCGGGTACGGGTTGAAGCGGTCCCCGGACCGAATGCGCGGCCGGCGACTGTTTTCGCCCGCAACACCCCGGCACCGGCAACCAGTCCAGTAGAGCAGAAAAAAGCCCCGATTGTGGTAGCCAGCGCACGACCGGCACCTGTTTTTACCCCGGAGCCTGCGAAGAAGGACGAAGTGGTTGTCCAGCCGCTTGAGGCCGAACCGGACAGCCCGGCAACGGCCAGTGAAAATATCTATGTGCAGATCGGCGCCTTTTCCGATAAATTGCGGGCCAAAATGGTGGCCGACGATATCCGTCACGTGGGCCAGACTTTACTGGAGCTTGTCGACATCAACGGACAAAAACTCTATCGGGTGCGGATCGGGCCGTTGCCCTCCAAAGCCCGGGCCGACGAAACCCTTGGCAGGGCGCTGGCCTGGGGACATAATACGGCAAGAATTGTTTTAGACTGAAAAATAACCGGAATACGGGACGAGGAATGATTTATAAATTTGGAAGAACTCTGGCATCCACTCTAAGGCTCCTGGGGCTGTGTCTGGCATTGACGCTCATCGGGGCCCCGGCGGCATCTGCTCAGTCGATCAGGACAGTTGCGGAAGAAGCGATTTTGATCGAGGGCTCCACCGGGGCGGTCCTGTTCGAAAAAGAAGCCGATACACGCATGCCGCCGTCTTCCATGAGCAAGCTGATGACCGTTTACCTGGCGTTTGAAAAGCTGAAAGACGGCGTCATCAACCTGAATGACCGGTTCGAGGTGAGTGAGCCAACCTATCGTAAATGGCGCCTCCAGGGCTCCACCATGTTCCTCAATGCCGGAGACAAGGTGACGGTAGAGGATCTGCTCCAGGGGATTATCGTCCAGAGCGGCAATGATGCCTGTGTCGTGCTTGCGGAGGGGATTGCCGGCTCAGTTGATATTTTTGTCGACTGGATGAATGAAAAGGCCAAGGAACTTGGCATGACCAACAGCCACTTTACCAATGTAAACGGCTGGCCCGACGACGAGCATTATATGACTGCCCGGGACCTGGCGACCCTGGCCCAGGCCATGATCAAGAACTTCCCGGAATATTACCCCTATTTTGCGGAAAAAAGCTTCACCTATGCCGGTATTCCCCAGAATAACCGTAATCCGATCCTCTACAATATGGAGGGAGCGGACGGCCTGAAAACCGGTCATACGGAAGCCGGGGGCTATGGCCTGACCGCGTCCGCTGTCAGGGACGGCCGGCGCCTGATCCTGGTGCTGAACGGCATGAGCACGGAGCGGGTCCGGGCCCGGGAATCCGAACGGCTGCTGACCTTTGGATTCCGTAATTTTGACATCTATCCGCTGCTCAAATCCGGGCAGGTTCTGGATAATGCCAATGTCTGGCTCGGCGAAGCGGACCAGGTGCCGCTGGTGATCGAAAGCGATGTCACCCTTTCCCTGAGCAAGGAAGCCCGCCGCAAAATGAAAGTCAAGGTCATCTACGACGGCCCCATTCCTGCGCCGATCGTCAAGGGGCAGCCGATCGCCACCCTGGAAATCAGTTCCAGCGATATGAAGACCGTTACCTATCCGCTGGTGGCCGGGGAGAGTGTTGGCGAACTTGGCGGCTTCAGCCGCCTCAAGGCCGCCTTCAACTATATGCTGGTCGGTTCTTCAGGACGTGGCAATGAATAGTGACTACCGCGGCCGGTTCATCACCTTTGAAGGTGGCGAAGGCGTCGGTAAATCTACACAGGCCATAGAACTTCGCAAATTCCTCGAAGGCCGGGACATCGATGTGGTGCTGACCCGGGAACCCGGCGGCTCCCCCGGCGCCGAGGATATCCGCCACCTGCTGGTGACCGGCGGCACCGACAAATGGCAACCCATGACCGAGACCCTGCTGCATTATGCCGCCCGGGCCGAACATTTACAGGCCACCATCCTGCCGGCCCTGAAGAGGGGAGCCTGGGTCATCTGCGACCGTTATGCGGACAGTACACTGGCCTACCAGGGCTATGGCCAGGGGCAGGATATCGAAAAAATTCTGGAGCTCCATAAGCTTGTCACCGGGGATTTCTGGCCGGACCTGACCTTGTTGCTGGACGGCGGCGTGAAACTCGGCCTCAACCGGGCCCGTCACCGGGAAGACCTGGAGGACCGGTCCACCCGGGAAGACCGCTACGAGAGAATGGGGGAGGAATTCCACCAGACTCTGAGAAAATCCTTTCTGGATATTGCCAAAAAAAATCCGGACCGTATTGTGGTGATTGAAGCAGAAGGCGGTATTGATTCAGTTGCCGCCCGGATCGCGAAAACAGTCACACAAAGACTTCTCGGGGAGTAAGCCCAAGCGTGGATATCGAAGACGTCCCTCCATCCCGGCAATGCAAGAAGGTTGTTGGCCACCAGCAGGCCCAGCAACTGTTCCTTGATGCCTTTAATGCGGACAAACTGCATCACGCCTGGCTGATTACCGGCCCGCGCGGGGTTGGTAAAGCGTCGCTGGCCTTTGCCATGGCCCGTTTTCTGCTGCACAATCCGCCCGCGTCCGACGACGGGCCGGGCCTGTTCGGAGACGTATTGGAACCGGTGAAGGCCGAAAGCCTTTCCACCGATCCGGAAAGTCCCGTCAATCATCGTATCACTGCCGGCAGCCATCCCGACCTGATCACCATCGAACGGTCGGTGGATGAGAAAACCGGCAAGAAAAGAAACGAAATCCTGATCAACGACGTGCGCAGGCTGCAGGGTTTTTACAGCACCACATCCGGCGAAGGCGGATGGCGGATAGCGATTGTTGACAGTGCTGATGAGCTGAACCGGAATGCCGCTAATGCGCTGCTGAAAATCCTTGAGGAGCCGCCGTCCAATTCAGTGCTGTTTGTCCTGGCCCATGCCCCGGGACGCCTGCTGCCGACCATCAGGTCCCGTTGCCGCCAGCTGCGGCTCAAGCCGCTGGAGTTCGAAGAAGTCCACCAGGTGGTCGGGACGCAGTTCCCGTCATTGTCGCCGGAAGAGCTGCAGGGCTGCGCCTTGCTCAGTGAAGGCAGCCCCGGTTACGCCATCACCCTGGCCGAACAAAAGGGGCTTGAGCTTTACGGCCAGATCCTCAGCCTGATGTCCCAGTTGCCGGCCCTCAACGTGCCGGCGCTGCATGCCCTGGCGGATGACCTGGCCGGGGCCAAGAATAAGGATCGCTTCGGCCTGTTTTCCGATCTCCTGACCCGCTTTTTCAATCGTCTGGTACGGGTCAACGCCGATCCGGCTTCTGACGTTCCGGAAATCCTCAGCGGTGAACTGGAGATGATGCGGTCACTCGGGCAGAGATTACCGCTTGATCAATGGGTCGAGCTATGGGAAAAGGGGTCGCATATACTGGCCCGCACCGACGCGGTAAATCTTGACCGCAAGCAGGTTGTGCTGAACATCTTTTCCATGATCAGTCAGTCGCTTCGGGCCTGAAGACAAAGAGTTAGACCGGAGAGACAGGGAAATGGCGTCCGCCTTTTACATTACTACACCAATTTACTATGTGAATGACAAGCCGCATATCGGCCACGCCTATACGACGCTCGCTTGTGATTTCCTGGCCCGCTTCAAACGTCTCGACGGCTATGACGTGATGTTCCTGACCGGTACCGACGAACACGGCCAGAAAGTGGAAAAATCCGCTCTGGCGGCGGGCAAAACCCCGATCGAGTTCTGTGACGAGGTTTCCCAGCGCTT
Source organism: Emcibacter nanhaiensis (assembly GCF_006385175.1). NCBI lineage: Bacteria > Pseudomonadati > Pseudomonadota > Alphaproteobacteria > Emcibacterales > Emcibacteraceae > Emcibacter > Emcibacter nanhaiensis. The sequence continues at coordinate 491,037 of NZ_VFIY01000004.1, read as the reverse complement.
TCGCGTCCTGGCCGAAACCATGAATTTCTCCAATGACGATTTCATCCGCACCACCGAGGAGCGGCATAAAAAGGCCTGTCAGCACCTGTGGCAAAAGCTGGAGGAAAGCGGCAACATCTACCTCGATAAGTATGCCGGCTGGTACAGTGTCCGCGACGAGGCCTATTTCACGGAAGGCGAACTGACCGAGGGTCCCGGCGGCGAAAAGCTTGCCCCCACCGGCGCCCCGGTGGAATGGGTCGAGGAAGAAAGCTATTTCTTCCGCTTGAGCGCCTGGGGCGACAAACTTCTGGACTGGTATGAACGGATCCCGGAAACGGTGCTGCCGAAAAGCCGCAAGAATGAAGTGAAAAGCTTCGTCGAAGGCGGCCTGCGCGATCTGTCCGTTTCCCGCACCAGCTTTTCCTGGGGCATCCCGGTGCCGGGCAACGACAAGCATATCATGTATGTCTGGATCGACGCCCTGACCAACTATCTGACCGCCGTCGGTTATCCCGATGCGGACCCGGAAAAACTGGCCAAATACTGGCCCGCCGACATCCATATGGTCGGCAAGGATATCCTGCGCTTCCATGCGGTCTACTGGCCCGCCTTCCTGATGGCGGCCGGCGTCGAGCTGCCGAAGCGAGTCTTCGCCCACGGCTGGTGGACCAACGAAGGCCAGAAGATTTCCAAGTCGCTCGGCAATGTGATCGACCCGTTCGAGATCGTTGAGGAATTCGGTCTCGACCAGATGCGTTATTTCCTGATGCGCGAAGTGCCGTTCGGCAATGACGGGGATTTTTCCCGCCAGGCTATGATCAACCGCATCAACAGCGATCTTGCCAATGACCTGGGCAACCTGGCCCAGCGTTCGCTCAGCATGATTTTCAAAAACTGTGACGGCCAGATGCCGACCCCCGGTGACCTGACCGACGCCGACCGGGAGATCCTGGCCGCTGCCGACGGGCTTTTGGGTAATGTGCGGGAAAAGATGGACCAGCAGGCCTTCAACCAGGCGCTGGAGGTGATCTGGAAAGTGGTCGGCGACGCCAACAGCTATTTCACGGCACAGGAGCCCTGGGCCCTGAAAAAGACCGATCCGGCACGCATGGGCACCGTGCTCTATGTGACCGCCGAGGTGATCCGGCAGGTGGGCATTCTGGCCCAGGCGATTATGCCGCAGTCCGCGGAAAAGCTCCTCGATCAGCTTCAACTCCCGCCTGATAAGCGCAGGTTCAGCGACCTGGGTGAGGGCGGACGCCTGGCCAGCGGCACCGCCATGGAAAAACCGGAGGGAGTCTTCCCGCGCTATGTGGAGGCCGAGGCCTGATGATTGTCGACAGCCATTGTCATCTCAACTACGGCAGCATGACCGAGGATATGGACGGGGTCATGCAGCGCGCCCGCGAGGCCGGAGTCGGCACCATGCTCGCCATCAATGCGCGGCTCAGCGAGTATGACGAGGTATTGGCCATTGCCAATGCTCATGACAATGTCTGGTGCACTGTCGGCAGCCATCCCCATGAGGCCGAAAAGGAACCCGGCATTACCGCGGAACAGCTGATTGAACTGGCCAAGCCGGAAAAAGTGGTCGGCATCGGCGAGAGCGGGCTCGACTATTTTTATGAACATGCGCCGCGCGACCTGCAAAAGGCCAATTTCCTGGCCCATATCGCCGCCAGCCGGGAAACCGGCCTGCCGCTGGTGGTTCATGCCCGGGACGCGGACGAGGATACCGCCGTCATCATGAAAGAGGAAATGGACCGCGGGGCCTATCCGGCAGTGATCCATTGCTTTACCGCGAGCCGCGCCCTGGCGGAAGCCTGCCTGGACATGGGCTGCTATATTTCCATTTCCGGCATTGTCACCTTCAAGAGCGCCACGGACCTGCAGGAAACGGTCAAGATTATTCCCCGTGACCGGCTGCTGATTGAAACCGATGCGCCTTACTTGGCGCCGGTGCCGAAAAGAGGCAAGCCCAACGAGCCGTCCTATGTGAAATATACCGCCGAGTTCCTGTCCCATCTGCTGGACTGGGACTATGACGATCTGGCGCGGACCACCACCGACAATTTCTTTACCCTGTTCAGCAAAACCCGGCGCCCCTGAGGAACTCCTGTCATGAAAGTCACCATACTCGGATGCGGCACCTCAGGCGGAGTACCCCGGATCGGAGAAATATGGGGGGCCTGCGACCGGAATAATCCGAAAAACCGCCGCCGCCGCTCCTCGATCCTGGTCGAGGAGGGGGAGACCCAGGTAATGATTGACACCACGCCGGACCTGCGCGAGCAGTGCCTGGACAATGGCATCATGCGGCTCGACGGTGTGCTTTATACCCATGATCATGCCGACCATACTCACGGCATAGATGACCTCCGGGGCATTGCCCAGTGCATGAAGCAGAAAGTGGACGTCTATGCCAATGCGGAAACCCGGAAGGTCCTGACCCGGCGCTTCGAATATATTTTCCAGAGCCAGACCGGCTATCCGGCCATTGCCAATATGAATGAAATCAATCTTGAGCCGTTCCGGATCGGGGCCATCGATATCCAGCCGTTCCGGCAAATCCATGGTGAGTCAGAATCCTATGGATATCGTTTAAATAAAATGGCTTATAGTACCGATTTTAATGTAATACCTGAAGAAAGTTTCGTCCATCTTCAGGATCTGGATCTGTGGGTGGTTGATGCGCTGAGGCCCGCTCCGCATCCGACCCACAGTCATCTGGCCCAGACCCTCGACTATATTGACAGGGTCCGGCCCAAGCGGGCTATTCTCACCCACATGACCTGGGACATGGATTATGACACCCTGAAGCGGGAGCTGCCGGCGCATATTGAGCCCGGCTATGACGGACTGGTGGTGCCCCTGTGATCGACCTTGCCCACAACTACAAGCGCAACATCGCCTTGCTGTGCATCTGCCAGGCCTTCATCCTGGCCTCCAGCATGACCCTGATCACCTATGCGGTGCTGGTCGGGCAAATGCTGGCGCCAAGTCCGCTGCTGTCCACGGTGCCGATGGCGACCGGCATTGTCGGCGCATCGCTGATGGCTGTCCCGGCGTCTTACTTTATGAAATATTTCGGCCGCAAGCGGGGCTTCCAGTTTGGCGCCCTGTGCGCCACCGTCAGCGGCTCCCTAGCCATTTATGCACTGTATATCCAGAGCTTCAGCCTGTTTTGTTTCGCGACCCTGCTGCACGGGATCTACCAGGCTTTTGCCGCTTATTACCGCTTTGCCGCCATGGAAGTCAGCCCCCCGGATTTCCAGAAACAGGGGATTTCCCTGGTGCTGGCCGGAGGCATTCTGGCAGCCTTGGTGACGCCGACCATTACCGGATTTTACAACGACGCCTTTGGGCCCTTCACTTTTGCCGGACCCTGCGCCCTGGTGGTGACGCTGAGCATCCTGGCTCACCTGCCGATGGGATTGCTGCATATTCCCCACCGGCATCACCGACAGGAAGATCATGAGGAAGGGCAGGGCCATCATGCACCAAAAGCCAACTTGCTGGAGATCATCCGGCGCCCGGCGTTTATCTGCGCCGTGCTCAACGGCGGCGGGGCCTATTTCATGATGTCCTTCATCATGGCAGCATCCCCGATTGCCGTGGTCTTCTGCGGCTTTGAAAATGCCGACGCGGCCACGGTCATCCAGGTGCATGTGCTGTTCATGTTTATCCCGGCCTTCTTCACCGGAACCCTGATTGCCCGGTTCGGGAATATTCCTGTCATTCTGGCCGGCATGGTATTTTATGCCATTGCCGCCGCCATCGCCATCTATGATGTGAAACTGACCAATTTCTATCTGTCTCTTGCCCTGGTCGGTGTGGCCTGGAACTTCATGTTTACATCCGCCACCAGCCTCCTCTCGGAAGCCTATAGCGAGACGGAAAAAGCCTTCACCCAGGGGATCAACGATACCTTTGTCTATGGCATGACGGCAACGGCGTCGCTGACCTCCGGCATGGTCTTCGCCACCCTCGGCTGGGCCAGTATGAATATCATCAACTATTCAATCCTGGGTTTTCTGTTTCTGGTTACCCTGTGGTATATTCGCCAGACAAAAAAACAGGCCGGGGAGGACGGGGAGCTCCCGGCCACAGCGCTGGAAGGGGAGCATTATGGCGAATAGAGGCCGTTTAAAAGCAATTGGCACCATACTTTTATCCTGTCTGATGTTGCTTGCTGCAGTTGTTCCCGCCGTTTCGGCACCTGAGAAAACCGTCGATGTGGTCATTACGACCGAGCAGGGCAATATAAGCTTGCGGCTTTATCCGGAACGCGCCCCGATCACGGTCAAGAACTTCCTCAGGAATATGGATGCCGGCATCTACCAGGGCGGCCAGTTCTACCGGGCGGTACGCATGGATAACCAGCGGCCTGCCAATACAACCATCACCCTGATCCAGGGAGGGCGCAATCCTGCGGTGAAGCCCCTGCCGCCTGTCCCCCATGAAACCACGGAAATGACCGGTATTTCCCATCAGAACGGCGTGATCTCCATGGCCCGGCTCGAGCCGGGCACCGCCACGTCCGAGTTTTTTATTTGTATCGGGGACAATAGTGCCCTTGATTACGGCAGCGACCGTAACCCTGACAAACAAGGCTATGCCACATTTGGAGTCGTCACTGACGGCATGGAAGTGGTCATGCAGATCCAGAACCAACCGACCAACGTACCCATGCAGGACCCGAACTCGCCGGTTAAGGGCCAGATCATGGAAAAGCCGGTCAGAATTCTCAATATCACCAGAAAATAGGCCCGGATACTCACGATGTTCAGTAAACGACTAGGCTGGTACAGGGATATACGCCGCCTGTTCAAGGTATCCGCGGAAATGTGGCGCGGCTTTAACCTGATGCGAAAAATGGGGCCCTGCGTCACCATCTTCGGCTCAGCCCGCTTCGGTGAGGACCATATCTACTACCAGAAAAGCCGCGAGATCGCCGGCAAGCTGGCCAGGGAAGGCTTTTCCATCATGACCGGCGGTGGGCCGGGCGTCATGGAGGCGGCAAACCGCGGCGCCTATGAAAACGGCGCCCTGTCCGCCGGCTGCAATATCCAGTTGCCCCATGAGCAGGTGCCCAACCCCTATCTGCATATCAGCACCACGTTCAAGCATTTCTACGTGCGCAAGCTGATGCTGGTGCGCTACTCCCAGGGTTTTGTCCTGATGCCCGGCGGCTTCGGCACCCTGGATGAAATGTTTGAAACCCTGACCCTGATGCAGACCGACAAGATTACCGATTTCCCCGTGGTCGCCTTCGGCAGTGAATATTGGGGGCATCTTATTCCCTTTCTGGAAAAAACCATGATCCGTTTCGGTACCATCGACCCCATAGATCTTGACCTGATCCGCGTCACCGACGATGTGGACGAAGTAGTGGCGATTATGAAAGGCGAGGCCAGTGAGGAGCACTTCGAAGGCTGATTACAACAGGAAATGCCCGACAATGCCCGCCAGCATAATCAGCGCCCAGGGCGGCAGTTTCCAGTAGCGCAGCAGCAGGTAACTGACGACAGCGATCAGAAACGGCATGACGCCGGTAATGGTGGCGGTGAACACCGGCGTATAGAGAACGGCGGCCACCAGACCGACTACCGCGGCATTGATGCCCATCATGGCATTTTGTGCAACGGCCAGGGCGCGGAAGCGGTTCCATAGCGGCAGCCCGCCCAGCACCAGGAAAAAGGAGGGCAGGAAGATGCCGACGGTGGCAATGATCGATCCGGTGACTGCTGATTTGTCCGGGGCGGCCAGAACGCCGAGATAGCTGGCAAAAGTGAAAAGGGGACCCGGTACAGCCTGGGCCAGGCCGTATCCGGCCAGGAAATCGTCGGTGCCGACCAGTCCGCTTTCCACCATTTCCGCCTGCAGCAATGGCAGGACAACGTGACCGCCGCCAAACACCAGCGACCCCGAGCGGTAAAAGCTGTCCAGCAACGCAATATCCGCTGAGTAAAGGGCAGCCAGGGGAAGGACGGCAAGCAGGACCGCGAATATGATCAGGTTGACCAGCGACACGCCCATATGGGCGGAATGCCCCAGTGTTTCCGGTTTTATGGCCGGTCCCTCGCGTCTCAGCCAGAGAAGTCCCGCAACCCCGCCGGCGACAATGGCCAGTATTTGTCCCCAGGCGCCGGAAACCAGGAACACCAATGCCATCGCCGCGACGGCGATTGTCGCGGTCTTTGCACTGGAAGCAAGGCTCGAAACCATGCCGCCAAGGGCATGGGCGACAATAGCGACCGTGGCGGCCTTGAGTCCGGCAATCCATCCGCTGTAGCCCAGTTCCCCGAAACTCAGCACCCCAAAGGCGAAAAGAAACATCAGCAGGGCTGACGGCAGGGTGAACCCCAGCCAGGCGGCAAACATCCCGCGATAGCCTCCTTTGGTCAGACCGATAGCCATCCCCACCTGGCTTGAGGCCGGTCCCGGCAGAAACTGACAGAAGGCGATCAGGTCGGCATAATCCTCATCACTGAGCCATTTACGCCTGGTGATAAATTCTTCGCGGAAATAGCCCAGGTGAGCGACCGGTCCGCCAAAGGACGTGCAGCCCAGCAGCAGAAAGATTCGAAAAATTTCGAAGAATGAAAGTTTCTGCGTCTGGTGGGGCGGTTCTTTGGGGGTGGCCATCTGGATGCTCGTTCATTATCAGATTCGGCGGAATATCTTAAGGTTAAGAAGCAGCCTATTAGAATAATATTCGAATTGTAGAAAAAGCCGCGTAATAATATTTGTATATTTTATGCAAAATAATAATAGTCAAATAAATACAATGTGTTAAGTAATCTTTACAGTTTGTATATACCTGTTTTTTCACGCTTTTTAGAATCCCCTTATTTTCTCCCGTCTATTAATATCTGGCGTGAAATTTGCATTAACCATGATTGGCTGCCCTGTCGATCACTAACTGTAAAAATACCCGACAGGGCCGGGGAGGGAAAGTCACAAGCCGGTCTTTCCCACAAATGTAAGCCAAATGAAAACCTGCCTTCGAGGCGGGAATATATATTTTTATTCTTACGGAAGGGGATTTTCCATGACCATGGATTTTCACGATACAACTTCAAAAATAAAGAAAGTGGCCCTCCTGGGGGCCATCTCGGTCGTCGCGATGGGCGCGCCGGCCTATGCAACGACCCTGGGTACGATGCTGTCGGTTGATGACCTGAACAGTCTGGTGACCCATACGCATTCCACCACCTGCAGTCACTGGCAAAATGCGCCCATGTCCCAGAAGGAGCAAATGCTGTCCGGCGGCAGGTTTGACACAATCATTCAGTCCGGCGCTCCCGTCGCCAGTTCAGTTGTTGCCGACGGTTTTGCCGACGGGCAGGTATCCAGGCCTGCCTCGACCGGCGCCAACGCTTCGGGGCCGCAGGTTGTTTATCTGGACTTTGACAGTGCCACAACCGGCACCTACAGCCGCACGTTCAAGGAAAACGCAGATGGAACGGGCGCTGACGTCACCCTCGAGTTCGATGAACATATTTATACCCAGGCCGAGCGTGAATATATCCAGCAGAGATTCCAGGCCGACTATGCCGGGTTTAACTACCAATTTGTTCTCGAAGCTCCCGAGGACGGCGTATACGGCACCATGTTCTTTAACGCCAACATGCCGGGAGAGGGTGCGAGCTCCGGGCCGGCAGGAATCAACGTCGCTGACGGCGGAACCATTACCTCTGTCACTTTCGGTATCGCAGAATCCATTGATTTCCGGAACCTGAACCGTGGCGATAACGCCAACATTGACGGCAATGCCTGGGCGATCCTGAGTGATCTCGGAATATTTACCGCACTGACCGGCCTGGCCGATACGCCTGAAAATATTGCCGCCGCCGCGACAATCCAGAGCGCCCAGACCGGCGCCCACGAGCTGGGTCATACCGTCGGCCTGCGTCACTATGAAGCCTGGGGGCCGATCGGGGAAGGGCTGCCGACGACCGGAACGCCGCCGGATGATGCCTTCCTGCCGACCTATACAGGACCGCGCAATGCCGACGAAACCACCCTGCACCTGATGGGATCCGGTTACAGCGCCGGCCTCAGCTTTGCAGATTCTGTCGTTACCGACCGTTTCTTCAGCGAACGTTCCGCCATCAAGCTGACCTTCAACGAACAGGGCCAGGTTGTCGACGAAACAGACGGCGACCACAGCTGGTTTGACACTGCTCAGGAAGTGAAACTGGAAAAACTAGTGGTGCCGAATACACTTGTCGAGGGGGATAATGCCAACAAACGCTGGCTGGTAGACGCCATTTCCATCGAAGGCAGTATTTCAGAAATTGAACAGCTGGACTTCTACGCCTTCGAAGGTGAAGAGGGCGATATTTTCAACCTCGAGGTCATTTCCCTGGTGAACTGGAACAATGACGACTTTTTTGACTCCATCCTGTATATTTTTGATGAGGACATGAACCTGATCACCTATAGTGATGACGAATTTGAAAGTCCTGATTCCTTTGTTTTCGACTTCATCATGGACTATACTGGCATCTTCTATGCCGTCGTCAGCGGATTTGATTATACCGGAACCGGCTTTGATGAATGGAGTACAGGGAATTACCAGCTGTTCGTGACAAGGACTGTGGTTTCCGCTCCGGCCGCCGGCCTGCTTCTGGCCATGGGACTTGGCTTCCTGGTCCGGGCGCGGCGGAAAAAGTTCGCCAACTAACCATAAAGGGGAAAAATGGTTTCTTCTTCACTTATCAAAAAGCTGTTTTTCCCACTCTTGTTCTTAACTGCACTTCCCGGACTTTTGCCGGGGAGTGCCTTTTCACAAATTTCCCTTACCGGCAAGCAGTTCACAGTTTTCAGCGGGTCTCTGGAGGACGCCGTCAAGACGGCGCCGGTCATTGCGATCGCCCGACCGCTGGACCGCCAGTTTTCCGCCTCGCCGACCGACTCTCCCATGCAGGTCGCCTTCAAGGTGAAGGAGCTTGTCAAAGGCAGTGCGCCGGAGATCCTGGATATCCATATGCCGGGCCAGACCATGGCCTTTTATCCGTCGGCTGACAAAGACTATCTGATCTTCCTGTCCGGCCGCAGGGACGGCGCCTATGCCATACTGTCCCACAGCCTGCAGACCGTGCTCGCTTTTGAGATCGGTGACGGTGACGCTGTTGCCGGACGCCTGCCCCGGGACTGGAAGCCCTTTACGGTGTCACAGGTGAGGGAGCTTATTCGTAGCGCAGGGCATCAATCGGATTGAGATTGGCGGCCTTGTGCGCCGGGTAATAGCCGAAGAAAATCCCGACCGCGGCTGCCGCGCCGATGGCCAGCAGGATCACGGACGGGCCGATGACGATGGGCCAGTTGCCGATCTGGCTGATCATCACCGTAGCGCCGACGCCAATGACGATGCCGATCAGGCCGCCGATCAGGCACAGGGTGATGCCCTCGACCAGAAACTGCTGCAGGATATCCCGCTTGCGCGCCCCGACGCTGAGCCGGAGGCCGATTTCCCGGGTGCGTTCAGTCACCGAGACCAGCATGATATTCATGATGCCGATGCCGCCGACTATCAGGGAGATGGCCGCTGTCGCCGCCAGCAGGACCGACAGGGTGGTTTCCGTCGAGGTGCGGGCCTTGACCATTTCCGACAGGTTGTGCACGCCGAAATCATCGGCATCACCGGCCTTGATCTTGCGCCGTTCCCGCAGGATGTCCTCGACCCGGGTTTTGGCGGCGTCCAGGTCAACCCAGTCTTCCATCTTGATGGTGATGGACGGCACCTGGTCGGGCACCGTTTCGTCCCGTCCGGCGATGCGCTTGCGGGCCGTTGAGATAGGGATGATCACAATATCGTCCTGGTCGCGGCCGAAGGCATTCTGGCCCTTTTCCTGCAATACCCCGATCACGGTGAAGGGGATTTTCTTGATGCGGATGCGCTGGCCCAGCGGGTCGGCATCACCGAACAGTTCCTCGACCACAGTCTGGCCGAGAATGGCGACCTTGGCCGCCGAGCGCACTTCCTGGTCGGTATAGTTGCGACCGCTGGCCAGTTCCCAGTCCATGGTTTTCAGGTAGCCCACATGGCCGCCCTGGATGCTGGTCAGCCAATTGATATTGCCGCTGATCACCGGGGCGGACGCGGTCAGCGAGCCGGTCATGGCATAGACATCCTCTACTTCCTTCTGCAGAGTTTCGAAATCCTTTTCGGAAAAGGGTTTGTCGGTGCCGGCACCGGCGCTGCGCCGGCCCATGAAACCGGCCCCGGGACGCACCATCAGGATATTGGTGCCGAGGCTGTTGATCACCGCTTCGACCTGCTGCTGGGCGCCGTTGCTGATGGACACCATGACGATTACGGCGGCAACACCGATGATAATGCCGAGCATGGTCAGGAAGCTGCGCAGGGCATTGAGCCTGAGCGCGTTGAGGGCGATGGTGACGCTGGTGGCAAGCCTCATGCCGCTTCTCCCTCTGCTGCGCTGTCGTGGATGATTTTGCCGTCCCGGAACACCAGCTGGCGCCGGGCGTAATCGGCCACCTCCTGCTCATGGGTCACGATAATCACCGTAATCCCCTGGTCGTTCAGTCTGGTGAACAGCTCCATGATATCGCGCGAGGTCTTGCTGTCGAGCGCCCCGGTCGGTTCATCGGCGAGGAGGATTTTCGGCCGGTTGGCCAGCGCCCGGGCGATGGCGACCCGCTGCTGCTGGCCGCCGGACAGCTGCGAGGGCAGGTGGCCGGCCCGCTCTTCCAGCCCCACCAGACGCAGGCATTCCATCGCCCGGGGCGTCATCTCGGACGAGGCCATCGGCGAATAGAGCAGCGGCAGTTTGACATTGTCCAGCGCCGTCGCCCGGGACAGCAGGTTGAACTGCTGGAAGACGAAACCGATCCGTTCATTCCTGAGCCGGGCCAGTTCGTCGGACGTGAGCTCACCGACCCGGCGGCCGTCAATGGAGAGCTCTCCTGAATCCGGCACATCGAGCATGCCGATCATATTCATGAAGGTCGATTTGCCGGAGCCCGAAGCGCCCATGATGGCGACATATTCGCCTTCGTCAATGGAGGTGGTGACGCCGTCCAGGGCCCGGACGACGGAATCGCCGAGCTGGTAGTGGCGATGCAGCTCCATGCAGGAAATCAGCGGCGATGCGGCTGTTGGGGTCCCGGGTCCGGCCATCAGTCTTTCCTGACAGATTTTTCCCTGAGGACCACCTCAGTGCCGGCGGAAAGATAGGGCGGGTTGCCGATAATTTCGGTGTAATCCTCGTCACTGATGCCGATCAGGATCGAATAACGGACCAGCCGACCGTCCGCGTCCCGGGTATAAAGCACGCCGTCCCGGGGCCGTTCGCGGCTGTTCTGTTCCTTTTCCAGCAGGTCGAACTGCTCCGGCGTCAGCACTTCACGGAAGATATTGTTCATGCGCTGGCGCATGGCGTCCCGTTCGGCGGCGCCGGGCGGCGGGCCCATGATACGGTCCCGGTTGCTGTCAAACAGCTCCTTCAGGCGCGCATCGATTTCGGCCTGCTGCGCGTCGGTCAGGTTGAGCTCTTCCGGCAGGCGCGGCCCGGAGCGGCTGCCGTTGGCCGGCGGGGCGGAGAGGGGCTCCGCCTCCACCACCAGGCTTTCATCGCGCGGCGAATAGCGCAGCGCCTGGTTGCGGACCCTGAGCACATTCTTGCGCTGGCCGGTGATAATATTCACATTGGCGGTCATCCCGGGCAGCAGCTTGAGCTCCTCGTTGCGGGCGGAAATAATCACCGTATAGGTGACGACGCTCTGGGATTCTTCCGGCGCCAGGCGCACCTGCCGGACACTGCCCTCGAACTTGAGGTCGGGGAAGGCGTCAACGGTGAAGAATACAATATTGCCGTCGCGGATATTGCCGATATCGGCCTCATCCACTTCGGCCTCGATCTGCATTTCGCGCAGGTCCTGGGCGATGGTGAACAGCACCGGCGTCGACATGCTGGCGGCCACCGTCTGGCCGACGTTGACGACCCGGTCGATCACCACCCCGTCAATGGGGGAGCGGATATCGGTGCGGTCGAGGTCAAGCTGGTTCTGTTCCAGGTTTTCCCGGCTCTGCAACAGCGCCGCCTCGGCATTCTTCACCTGGGACCTGGCGACCAGCACCGCCGCTTCGGCGGTCTTGTAACTGGCTTCCGCCTCGTCATAGGCGCTTTGTGAGACGTTGCCGCGGCCGAGCAGCTCCTTCTGGCGCCTGAAGGCCAGTTCGGCCTGGTGGAGCAGGGCCTGTTCCTGCACCAGGCTGGCTTTGGCCTTTTCCAGGTTGGCGTCGGCCAGCGCCACATCGGCCTCGGACTGGCGCACCCGGGCGGCAAAGGAGCGGGGATCGATCTTGGCGATGATCTCGTCCTTCCTGACCTCGGAATTATAATCCTTGTAGAGCGCGGTAATCTGGCCGGACAGCTGGGAGCCGACATCAACCGACACCACCGGCTGCACCGTGCCGGAGGTATAGATGCTGCGGTTGATGGAGCCGCGATCGAGGGCTTCGGTCACATAAACCATATCGTCAGCGGCGGAAGAAGGGCGCCAGACCAGAAAATAAAGGCCGGACAGGACGACAAGGACAATGACGGCGACGGAAATTGTTTTTCGGTTCAACACAACAGCTATCTCACCAGATTACGAAACATAACCATAGTACGATAGCCGATAATAAAACCGTCGTTAAATGTTTATTTCACAGTCGGAAATCAATCCCGGAGCAGGGGGTCAGTCGCTCACCAGCTGGCCCAGCAGCAGTTCCAGATAGTCCATCTGCTCCAGCGAAAGCCGCTTGTCAAAGAAGGTGCGGAACTTTGCAACGATTTGCGGGAAGGCGGTCTCAAACACCGCTTCGCCGGCCGGCGTCAGGTTGACATAGACCACCCGGCTGGATTTGTCGGAGCGTTCGCGCTTGACCAGGCCTTTTTTCTCCAGCGAGGAGACGATATAGGTGGCATTGGGCGGCGAGAAAAAACACGCCTTGGCCAGGTCGCTCATGGACTGGGTGCCGTTGCGGCCGAGGGAGACGATCAGCGCCAGCTCCGAGCTTTTCAGGTTATGGTCCGGTGCTGCTTCGCTGGCCATGCGGTAAAGCCGATGGCGCAACGCCAGTACATTCTGGACCAGAACCATGGCCCTGGCTTCCTGCGGTGTAATATCCCCAATCGCTGTCTTTTTGTTTTTCTTTATCATGGGCTCCCTGCGGCCAGTTACTCGACCGCCCCTTTTTTGCCGGTTATTGTCCGGATCCTTCATCTACCCAAAAATCGGCCAGACTATATCCACGCAGGGCAAAAGAGTCAAATTTTTATTTAAAATCAATAAGTTAAAATTTTAACTAAATTTTTTGCAACCAAAAAAAAGGCAATAAAATGGGGATGATAGGGGTCGGGGGCGGAGTACCGGTTGCAGAAGAAATATTAACAAAAACAGCGAATTTTATGATTTTGGCGGGCAGTCCTGGAAGAGATTCAGGGTAAGCAAAAGGATAATATTACCTGCCGCGAGGTGCGGGATACCGACGATCAAGCCAGCCAGATTGCATTAAGCCGACCAATCTGCCCTATAAGATATATTTTTAATATATATAAAGCATAATGAACCACTAAAGGTTGTATGTTATAGTTTTGCCTTTCGGAAACAAACCGGGGACTAACATAATGTCGACGACGGAAGACGATACCAAAATTATAAGTCACAAAAATGCTAGCGAATTTGATCACAATGATATTAAAGAGTTTTACGCTCCGTATGCCGCAGCTGCTTTCTTCTTTGCAATCTATATTTCAAGCCTGTTGCTTGTAAATACTTCCAAAAACGAATTGCGCGACAGTGTAGAATATATTTTGAGTGCAGGGGTTATTGTCTCAACTATCGCTTTTGCGACCATAACATGGTCTCTATTTTTATCTAATTTTGGACATTATAAAAATAACACAAAAGCTCTACTTGAATCGAGATATCACAAAATTATAACAGCATGTTTTTGTATAGAGTCAATCATACTTATTATTCTACCTATAGCTCTCGTAGTAGAGATATTAAGATCTCCTGGAGCGGTTGCTTGAAAGACCTAACAGAGTAACAGGGCTCTTAAAATTTAATGCGGTGTAACCAGGAGGTGAGATCGGTGAGTAGCAGAACACAGCCGTTTAGCGATATCCAAAAGGCGCATAATATATATGGAGGGAGCCTGCATGTCGCCTACAGTGAGGGCAGCCAAGGCCATTGGCGAGCTTTCCCATCCCGCGAACTGGGCGGCACCTGCGACACCATTACCGTCAATGTCGCTCATAAACATCATGGAGAGGAAGACCAGGGCGGCGGCATATTTCGGGAAATGGTTTAGAATTTTCTTGTAGGTAGGTACGAGTTCCGGAGACCTGAATTCTGCATCCCAGATATCACGATCAATAAGCGCGACCTCTTCGGGAATTCCTGCCATTTTTGCCAACTTTACCATGACTGAAGGTGTTGGGATATCGGGTCTGTGGGGGTTTCTCCAGCGTGCGACTGTAGCCACGTTTAGGGCCTCTGCCAACTTTCTATCAGATCCAATATCGTGTCTCTTTTTGGCTTCATTCATATACCAGGCGAGGTCTCTTTTCATGGCCTACCGTCCTTTGTTTCTCGTGGGGTTGAAGCAATGATACGCTATAAGTGCTACGCACAGCGTATATTTTTTACTTGACTTTCCTTAATCTCTGATGAATTTTTATATTGCTACGGTCAGCGTAGCACTTACTACCGTTCGGACGGCGGGTTATTTTTGGATGTCCCCCCAGCCCTGAATGCCCGCCAGTCCATCGGTAGAAAACAGAACGGTAGGAAAGGGGAATTCCATGAAGCAAGATCACGAAATGCATGAGAACAAGAGAGAGGACGTCAATTGGTGTCGTCTTTTTTGGTCAACCTATGCTCTGGCATGGAGCCTTTTTATTGTTCTGCTCGCTGTCGCCCTGTCCGGCTGTACTGCCGCGCCTTCAGATTGCTGGAAACCTTCGCCGGATTATCCCGGCTGTTTCTATGAGGACTATCCGGAATATCTTCCGGGAGGTGCATCATGAGGCTGACCGACACCCAAAAGGCATGCCTGACACGGGCGCAAACCGATTTTATCCGAATTTGCCATGAAGACGGTGTTCCGGGCGCGGTTCCGGAATTCGGAATTTACGGCGCGCGCACTGTGCGCCGCCTGATCGCGGGCAAATTCCTGAAGCCTACCGAATATTACAACCAGTACGAAATCACCGAGGCCGGCAAAAAAAAGGTTTCCCGCTTCCGCAAGGTCTGGAGAGACCCGGTATGGAAATAAGTTTTCTCACTATCGGCCTGATCGGCTGTCTTCTAACACTTATCGGTTTCGGCCTGCGCGATATCTGGCGCGGCCTTAAAAGTATTTCCCGGCGGGGTGGTGCCCAAAGGGAAGGCGACGGAGCAGGGAGAGAGTGGGGTTATACTCACTCTCTCTTTGTCCACCTTCTTTCATTTGTCGGCGGCACTGGTACCGCGATTATTCGAGAATTCGGCCCTGCTCTTGAGCCTAAAAAAACACCTGGCCTTCAGGCCAAACCCCACATTCCCACAAACTCCGAAGCAGAAAGATAACACCATGAACATTGTACACCTGATCGGCAACCTCGGTGCTGATCCAGAAATCAGACACACACAGGACGGCCACCGTATCGCCTCCCTGTCTCTGGCCACCAACAAGAGCTGGAAGGACAAACTGACAGGGGAACGGAAGGAACATACGGAATGGCACCGTGTGACCATTGTATCCGACGCTCTGGCCGGTGTAGCGCAGAACTATTGCAAGAAGGGTGGCAAAATCGCCATCACCGGCGAACTGCGGACCCGCAAATGGACCGACAATAACGACATTGAGCGGTACAGCACAGAAATCATTGTCGGCCAGTTTGGTGGCCGCCTAGAGCTTCTCGATAAGCGGGAAGGCGGCGGCACCCCGCCACCGGCTGGTGGTGATATGGATGACGAAATCCCATTTTAGGAGAAGATTTTATGAGACCTGAATTCATTAATGAGATGATGGATAACGTGATGGAAATGTCAAACAAAGACCTTTTGCTATTTTTAAGAGGCGTCGCGGCTACTTTATCACCGGAAGACGGGCCGGGGACGATGGCAGTAAAGCGCCTTGCTACAATTGTTGCTGACCGACTGAGTAGCGTTTGTGAACACCTTAGTTCCGCAGAATATCGTATCGGCGAACTGACATCAAAAAATCTCGCCCTGACCGCTGAAATCGACGAACTGAGACACCCTGATGACCAGTAACCTCACCCGTGATGACGGCCAGTATCGTTATGGCCTTCCCAAAATCAAAACATCAATGGCAGAGGTGACCGCACAGGTCACCTTTACCGTTGATGAAGGCGGTCAGATATGGGCGCACGTGCAGGGTGAAGCGAAAACCCCCATGAGCACCTTCAAAATCGACCAGAAAACCCCCGTTCTGGGCTTTGATGTAGAAGAAATGATTGAGGCCGGGCAGGCGGCAATGCGTGACCGCAGAATGATCATTTCGACCCTTCACCGGCAGAAAAAGGCCATTTCAGCAAAATCAAGCACTTAGAGACCCCCCCGCCCCCCTAACAGGGGGGGTCTGATCTACATAAGACACACAATGAACCATCGGACACCACCAGAAATCAAACACTCAGAAGTGCCGCAGGATTACAAGCTGCTTGCGGCATATTTTGACTGGTGGGCGGAAAGTCTTGATATGGTCATGCCCGGCCACCTGTGGCAACGCCTGAAGGATGCCAAGGCGGAAGCCATAGAGCGCGATGACCGGCGCAAATCATCCATAGAATTCATGTTTGGCGGCGAAGCTTTCCAGCTTCTTCCGACTGGTGCCGCTGGAGGTAAGGAATTTGTTCTGATCGGCCCTGATCTGCGATTTGAATTCGGAAGCCCGAAACGGTCTTTTGCTGTTAACTGGCGGGCCACGGCGGCGGGACTGTGGGAATATGGACTGGAGGCGTTGCATAAGCGCGTTTTCGACATACTGGAGCGGGAACAGTTCACAATCAATTCCAACCACTGGCGCAAGCTGTCCAGGGTAGACTTTGCCTTTGATATCGAAGCGCCCAGCTTCACCGGCGAGATGATCCCGGAAATTGCCCGGCAGGTTATCTGCCCGAAGGAAAGCAAAACGCGCGGGGATTTTGTCGCCCGCAACTGCCGCCTTGAAACCCTCACCATAGGCTCAAAGAAGGCTTGCCAAGTGCAGGTCTACGATAAGGGACTGGAGATTACCGAACTGTCCGGCAAGACATGGATGATTGATATCTGGATGGAAAACGGATACGCGCCGGAGATACCGGAGGACGGGGAAATCAAACACAGGGACGTGTGGCGACTGGAAGCCCGTATGGCCGGGGACTGGCTTAAGAGCCGCACCGGCAAAGACCCGGAAGAATTTCTGGACAACATGTGGTCCCTCATTGCCGAGGCGCTTTACAATCGGCGGATCACACTTCCGACAAATGACAGCAATCGTTACCGCTGGCCGCTGCATCCCCTCTACAGTCTGGCCGTCGAATATTGCGGCAATCCGGGCCGGTTTATGCCGACCGGCCGGCGAACCACCGAAAAGGCCGATGTACTCCAGGACATGCTGTTATCGAATATAGCCGGGACGCTCCGGAGCCTCGTTGTATTGCGTCTCCGGGGCGCACTGGATGAGGAAAAGACTTTCAGCACTGATGAGGCCGACAAGGCCATAGAGGAAGCCATGCAGCGCCTTCTATGGGACCGGGAACACAAAACCAAGATTGCAAGGGCGCTGGATCGTTACGCCTTTGTTGATGAAGCCATTTAGGGCAGGGGGACGGAAAGGAAGCAAATGACCGAGGATCTGATAACGGATTATATCATTCCGTTGCCTGAAGGGACCATGTCGGGCGGAAAGCCGATTGATGGTCTGGCACCGTGTCCAAATCACTGCGGTGAAGTGGCGGCGGTCCGGATGAATAAGAACGGCGAAATTGGCCGTTTTTGTGATGGGAAAATATCTCTCCGGTATTGTAATGGCCGTCACTGGATGGGGCAGTTCCGGGATTTCCCGAACCGCGACAAGGAAACGGCCTTGCAGCGCGCCCGCGAACTCGAACTAGCCGGGGATGCCCGCGAATATGTCGAACTTTTCGAAAATGCCTGGGGGGTTACTTTATCACAAGAGACACAGGACCATGAAAGCGCCAATACGTCAGAAACTCCGGACAGCAAGCCAGAAAAACCCGAACTTTCCCCGGAAACAGCCGGAAAGCCCGAAACAGGAAACTCCGGAAATTCAGCCGGAGAACCCGAAACCCCAGCCGAACAATCTGATAATTCTGGAGTTTCAGGACCAACTACAGAGGAAATACACAACTCCCTATATGGGGGATAATGGGGACAATCCGGAACCACCTGTGGAGGAAGTCGAGGGCCGGGACAGCGCGGCGGCATATTCTGCCCAGGCGCCGGAACCTGAACCGGCGACCGTTCTCACGCCTGATCAGTTTTATGAGACTTTCAAGGGCTGCTTCTCCGGCCTTCAATGGATCGTAAACAAGCGCCTGGAGCCGCAAAAGATTGAGCTGACCTCATTGGCCATTCAGCAACACGAGGAAGCCACAGCGCGCGGCCTTGCCGATGAAATCTATAAGCTGGCCAGCGAACCGGGATCACCGATTAGCTGGATGATTGCGCCGCCGACAAAATACGGCCCTGTCATGATGCTCGGCTTCACGTTCTTCAACATGAAGCGGGAAAGTGTTTCGGAAGAATTGCGGGCCATCCGGGCGAAGAATGTCACGCCGGAAAAGCCGGAGCCGGAACAGGAGCCGGAAGAACCAGAAGAACAGAAAGAGGAGGCCGCATAATGGACGGCTATGTTGTCAGTATATTTGCTCAGCGCGGGGCCGGTAAATCCACCCTGATGGACCAGATTATTAGGCCACTTCCCCGAGTGGTAGTTTTTGATTTTCTGGATACTCGGGCCGAAAGCGCCCGAAAAATGGGAATGACCCACACAACAAGCCTGCAAGAGTTTATGGAGCTTGTGAAGGTGGGATATGGTGACGGTTTTAAGGTCTGGTATCAGCCCCCGGCAGCGCCAAAAAAACAGCAAGAGGCGCTTTCGAAGATGTCTCATATCCTTTGGGATATCCAGAAAAAGCAGCGGGAAGCGACTGGGGATATGGCAATGATCACGGTAGGAGTTGATGAAATGTCTCAGTCCTTCCCGGTGACAAAATTGCCGGACGGTCTGGACGGTTTCAACTTGCTTCTGACGGCTGGCCGCCACTATGGCTTCAACATCATAGGAGCGAGTCAACGCCCGGCCCAGGTCAGCACCGAATTTAGGTCGGCTGCAGAGGTAAAATACTTCCTGCAGCTTTCGGAGCCGCGAGACCTTGAGGTTGTTGGTCAGACTATTGGAAAAGACCAGATTGACCGGGTGAAAAATCTGCAAAAGCTGGAATTTATCCGGTCACGTCTCGGGAAAATCGAGACCGGAAAAACAATGTTTTTCTGAGTATTCCAGAAAACCCGGAATTTCCGGGCCGGATCATCCGGATAGTTCGGGTCGTGGTGTTGCCACGGCCCGTTTTTGTTGTTCATCTTCAGGGAGTTTCAAATTTCTATATCGCGTGGGGCGAATTTTTTAACTGAAGGAACTGACATATGAAACTGAACATGAACGTTATCGCTAACACAGCCATCGGCATGGCTCTTGCCGCTGCTCTGGTGGAACTGGCGGTTAAACCGGCTCTGGCAAAAATCAACAGCTAAGGCGGAACCATGAAAATCAACACGGGCAATCCCTTTGTTTTTGTCGGCCTGACAGTGGTGAGCATTCTCGCCGCTGGTGTGCTGATGGATCAGGGGCGCAGGTTGCCGTTTATCAAAGACGCAAAGAAGGGCTTTTAAGATATGCGCAGGCTATCTAAATTTTTCAAAACATTCACGCCCGCCGCCGCTGGCGGTGTGAGCTATGTTGACCTGGTGGAACAGCGCGGAACCTATTTCGGTCTCCGGCTGGAAATCGCCAAGGATGGTGTACTTTGTGATGCCGCAACTATGGCAACGGTCGTTGACTATGTGGAACTGCTGGTCAACAACACGGTACAGCGCAAGTTTGCTCCGGATCAGCTGTTCAAAATCAATGCATCTAAAGGCTATGATTTCACGACCGGCATTCTGGATATTCACTTTGCTGAGGCCGATTGCTCCACCGGTGACGGTGAAGACAGTTCCGTCTGGAGCATGGACGGCGTATCCACCTTTGAAATCAAAGTTCACTGGCTGGCCGGTGCCTGGACACCATCCATTCAGGGATACCGCATCTGGCATCCGACGACTGTTCCGGCTGCTTCTGCTCGTCCGATCACATATGTTCACAAGCAGTTCAATGAAGTGGCGGGAACCCGCTTCCTGGACATCGACAATGACGGTCGCCAGATTAACCACATCCACATGTTCACTGACAAAGTGGACAGCTTCGTTTACCGCCGCAATGATGCGGTCATTATCGAGGGGCCGAAATACCTGGTGGATGCCGAATATGAGGAACATGACTATGTTCCGGCCAATGATGTCTGCATCGTCTCGCAGAAGATGTTCACAGGTCGCGCGCCTGACATGATCCCGGCTGCGGTCATTCTGGACGGTAAGGCCGTTAAGGCCACTCATGTGCTTGAGGTGGAGCTTTCCGCCGATGCGCAGTTCAACACGATCGTTGAGGCGGTCGGCGGCTGGCGATAAGGGAGGGGATAAACATGAGTTTGTTCTCTGAAATTCTCGGCGAGGATCTGGGCTCTGTGGTCAATGATTTCGGGCGTTCCTATCTGGACCTCGAACTGCTCAAAAAGCAGATTGGTCTGCAAAGCGCCGTCTCCACACAGGCGGCGCAGGAACAGGCCATTCATGACTATCTTGAGGGCCAGGAGAGTGTGCAGCAGTCGCAGGCCATTGCGGCGGCGTCCAACTCCGGCCTTCCCACCTGGGCCATTGGTGCCAGCATCGCCCTTGGGGCGGCAGCGCTTCTCGGCCTTCTGCTGAGGAAATAACCGATGTTGCCGGGTATTGACCTTGCTGGAGGCTTCACCGGAGGCGGCGCAAGTGGCGGTTATGCCAAGGGCGGCGTTTCCGGGAACGTCACCTACAGCGCACCGGACACATCATTTTTCAGCAAGGGCGGGAATAATACCGCCCTTGTTGTCGGGATCATTGTTACAGGAGCATTGGCGGGACTATGGCTGATCAAAAAATAACTCACCGGACCCTCAAGGGTGCCCAGATTGACACGGCTCTTGACCTTATCGCGGAAAAGAACCCGAAGGCTGATCTTTCCTATTTGCGGGGTGTCCCGGCCTATGCCGTGGATATTGACGGCAAGCCGTCTGTATATCTGTGGCTGAAGATCGAGGGAAAATCCTTCCGGATTTCCGGGGCGGTCTCACTCGGCAGGCGCCAGGCATTGACCATGCCGGTGCTGGATTACCTCAAGGGCGTTGCCGCCCGTGCCGGTCTGGATGAAATCTATTTTTTCACCTCTCGGGCCGGGATGGTGAAGCAGGCCCAAAAAGCCGGTTTCATGGTCGGTGAAGTGGTGATGGTGGCGGGAGTATAAGCCATGTGCGGCGGCTCTACTCAAAAATCCTCAACCTCCCAGACGTCCAGTTACCAGAATACCCAGACGAACCTTGAGGATCATTCTGTAACGGACATCTATGAGGATCACTCCGATAATTCATCTTTGGAAATTACCGATGATCATTCTGATAATTCAGTTGTGGAAATTGATAGCTCCCTGACGGACAGCACCTATTTGCAGGGAGGCTCGACACAGCATATCGAGAACATCGGATTTTCAGACGACACCACCGAAGCCATTCTGGAGTTTACCGGGGACGCGCTGGAAAAAGGTTTCGACTATGGAAAGAGCAATTTTGATAAGGCTATTGCGGCCAATTCAGAGGCGCTGGGGCAGGCGTTTAACAGCACCGTGGGCGGACTACAGGACACCAATAACAAGTTGCTTGCCGGGGTCGCTGTGGCCGGTCTGATCGCGGCGGCAATCATGACAAGGAAATAGGATGTACAGAGAAACACTTGCACCGGGGGAAGTGAAGTTAATTGACGTTAAGGGCGGCGCGACATTCTTCTACCCGTATGACTGCACACACGGCTTTTTTGAGGTCGATTATGGGCGCGGTCGTGTACCGGTCGGTCGTGCTCTCGGGATCGAGGCTAAGAACGAACTCGGGCAGGTTGAACCATTCCACCAGATTTCCATTGTCAACACCAATGATGAGGATATGACGGTTGGTTTCCTGATGGGCTATGACCGCCCGCTTGATGGCCGTTCGAACGGTGGGGGGAACACCACAATCACGGGGACAACTGCGGTCGCTGGTCAACCATTGACGGACGATGGCGGATCAATCGGGAAGATCGGCGCCGAAATTGTTGAGGATCAAGCCAACACTGTTGGGAGTGCCGTTGGCGCAACTGTCAACCTTTTTTTACCTGAAGACAATTTAAATGGAATTGTTCTCAGGACTTGTTATCTGGGATTGAGCACGGTCGGGACAGACGCCGCCCGCCCGCGTGTTGAGTTACGGGGGAAGGTCGGTGAGATTTACCCCGTCTTGTACACCTTAATCAAAGCTGGTGACACACTACACATTGAGCGGGAGTTGTATTTTCCACCTGGTTACGGCTTTCAGATAACACGTTTCGACGTGTCGGCGCAGGTGGCCATTACCTATGACAAATTCTAATTGGCTGGCTCTCGCTGTGGTGGGAGCGGTCGGAACATTGGGTTATATGAAGATGAAAGATAAAGACATTCTTGCTCGAACTCTCTGGGGTGAAGCACGTGGGGAAGGGCGCGCTGGTATGGAAGCAGTCGCGGCGGTGATTATGAACCGTTACAACGCCTCTGCATGGTACAGCGGGCCCACAATCGCCGCAGTCGCCCGGAAGAAATATCAGTTTTCATGCTGGAACCCGAAGGACCCGAACTATGACAAACTTCTATCTGTTGATGAAACTGACCCGCTCTTTGCACTTGCCCTGGAGATTGCCGACAACGCGATAGCGGGCAAGCTGGCCGATCCTACGGACGGGGCCACACACTATTTCGCGAGCTACATTGCCGCGCCGGACTGGAGTTACGGCGCACAGCAGACCGCGAAAATCGGAAAACATCTTTTTTACAAGGGAGTGGCTTAAATGGTTGTGCCTCTTATCGGATGGGGACTTTTCGCCCTTGGAACCGCGCTCGGGATCGGCGGCACCGTCGCCACCACGGACGCCGCCGAGGATATCGGCGATGCTGTGGAAAAATCTTCCAATTCCCTCAACAAACTGATGGTCACAACGGCCATTGTCGGGGCCGGCTTCATGTATGCCCGGCATAAAAAATGGGTGTGAGTATGGAATTGGCAGACGGGATCATCATTGCCCTGAACAGCGGAACGCTGTTGACGGTGCTGCGCGTGGCTTTCCTGCTTGGTCAGTATGACCAGAAGCACAAGAGCCATTCCGACAAATTTACAGCGCACGAAAAGCGCCTGGACAGGCTGGAGAGCAAAATATGCTAGATTTTCTCGGTGAGGCTATCGGCAAGGTCTTTGGAATTGTGGATAAATCCGTACCCGACAAAGACCAGGCGGCGAAGCTAAAGGCGGACCTTCAGGCGACAATCTGGGAATATCATTCCAAGCTTCTGGAAGCCGCAAAGGCAACAATTGTTGCCGAGGCACAGGGCGAAAGCCTTTTGCAGAGGATCTGGCGCCCTATCACCATGTTGACATTTACGGCGCTAATTGTGGCCAAGTGGCTGGGCGTTACTGCGCCCGGTATCTCGGAAGAAATTGAAATTCAACTACTTGAAATCATCAAGATAGGGCTGGGGGGCTATATCGTCGGACGCTCGGTAGAGAAGGGCGTCAAAGCATGGAAAGGACACACAGACAATGGCACGTAAGACAAGTCGTAAAACCCGCTCCAAGGTCGGCCTGAAGGCCAACGGCACACTGAAAAAAGGCTATCGCTTCAAAAAGGGCGGCGGCGTGGTGAAAGCCCGGAAGCGGTAATAGATATTTTCCTCCCTAGACTGAAGCAACTATGTCAGAGTCCGGCATAGTTGCTTTTTTCTATGCTGGCCGACACAGACATTTTCAGCTATACTCGCCGGATCCAATAGATGTTTATGACTATGCGGGATCTAGAATGGCATATCCGGGCGGAAAAAATGGATCTGGGGTTTACCAGAAAATAATCAACAATATCCCACCACATCGGGTCTATATCGAAACCCACCTTGGCGGCGGCGCAATCATGCGCCTGAAGCGCCCGGCAGATGTGTCTTATGGGATCGACATAGATAAGGCCGTCTGTGCCAGCTGGCGGGCAGGGCACGGGGAAACGGTCCTGAATGGTGATGCGGTGACCTGGCTCCGGTCATATGATTTTTGCGGGGATGAGTTTATCTATGCTGATCCGCCCTATCTGATGGAAACCCGCCGCTCTGGACCGCTCTACAATCACGAATACACCCGGGAGCAGCACATAGAGCTTTTGGAGGCCCTGAAGGCGCTCCCGTGCGCTGTGGCGGTCTCTGGATATTATTCTGACCTTTATAGCGAGCTTCTCGACGGCTGGCGGCATATCACCTTTGAAGCCATGACGCGCGGCGGCTCTATGGCGACCGAATATCTGTGGATGAATTACCCGGAACCGCTCGAACTTCATGACTACCAGTATCTCGGTGAAAACTTTACCGACCGGCAACGGATCAAGCGGAAGCGGGAGAGGTGGCAGAACAAGTTCGAAAATCTGCCTCTGATGGAAAAACAGGTCATCATGCGGGCGCTGCAGGATAGCCGGAAATAACTATGCGGCCGGTCACATAGATGTTTCTGACTGTGGCCGCGGTCATAGTTGGTTCTGACTGTGCCGGATCTCGGTGACCTTTTTTTGTTCCCGGATGATCCGTTGAACTTGCCGGGTGGACAGGCCGACATCATCGGCAATTATGCTGGTTGAAACCCCGCGCCGGTGCAGGTCGAATATCTTACCGTCCCGGACCTCGCGGGCGGTTTCTTCTGTCCGTTTGACGTGCTTTAGCCAGTAGGAATAAACCGTCTCTCGCGGGATGTTGTTAAAGTCATTCAGGAACTGCACAGCGTCCTCAAACGACATCCCGGAGGCCATTTTCTCCGACACCTCCACGGGGATTTGACGCAACTCGAATTGTCTACGCCTGGTTGCCTCTCTGATGGATTTTCTATGCTCATAGACTCGGTGAACATCCATCAGTTCTTCAGCAATTTTATAGAACAGGGCGGCAACATCTTTAGCCGCCTCCTGTGGTATAGTATTAACGCTGTTGAACAGCTGTTGTCCGCTGTGCCGGAAGTTGCGATAGGGCAACCCGGTATCTGGCTTCGTACTCATGTAGCAAACTCCCCAATTTGAAGGGGCAGGCTATTCAGCAAATCTGAATAGAGGGTAAACGGGACCGGAAAAACCGGCCCCGCAGTGCTGTCGCAAGGATCATGAGAAGGGTGAAAATCAGTGCGACATGGATGTCGCCAGAAAAGCGCATAATATATATTATGGAAAATAATATATCGCCAGCAGCACCGCAATAATCGCCAGAGTTACGACAATCTTCAGCCGCAGCGCCTTGATCCATCTGCCGGTCACCCGTTTGTTATGGGCTGCCATCGCCTCCCGGGCCAGGATGATGTCTTCCTCGGCATAGGTCCCGGGTTCCGCTTCCAGGATGGCGCGCAGCTCGTCAGACCCGGCCGCGTGGAAATCCTTGCCGGACCTCAGAACCATTTCTGCCACTGGCCGCTATTGATGCGGCGGTATTCCCGGCTGTCACTGCAGACGGTCTGCTTGCCATTGTCGCTGACCACTGAATAGCGGCGGCCGATGCGCTCCGGTGCGTTATCATTTAACTGCTCGCCGGTGACAAAGCTGTTGCCGGGCGGCAGACGGTCAAAGTCGAAGGACCAGTCAACGCGCACGCTATAGCCCGCGTTCGGCCCGAACCGGAAGCTGTGGCCGATGCTGAACGGCGCCTTGTACCAGACCAGGTCTTCGTTGCCTTTGGCCGACAGGTTGCGGTTGTCGCTGAACTCCAGCAGCAGGCTGTCGCCGAAATCCTCGGTCTTAATGGTGCCGAAAAATGCGGCGGTCACGTCCGCACTATTGTCGCGGGCGATGATGTGATGGCTTGCAAAGTCGCCGGCCGCGCCGCTACAGCGGATAACAAAAGTGACCGGGCCGCAGGAATTAGACGTCATGCGCACGGTGTTTTTTCCATGCTCGGCAACCAGTATGCTGAAATATGGCATTCGCTGTGTCGCGACGACGTTATTGTTTTCGGCGATGGAAAACATTTCCGGCTGCCGGGCTTTATTCTGGAATTCAATATAACAGCCGGATTCTGCGCCGCTGAATTTCCCCATCAGGAACAGATTGTCCCGGCAGATGCCGTGGCCGCGCTGAAAATCGACGCCGCGGAAATTCCTGATCAGGGCAATATTATCGTCAATAATGAAGCGGTTGCCGCGGACGACCGTGCCGCCGAGCTGGGACTTGATAAAGCGGCCGGAAACATTGCGGACGGTGCAGTTCTCTATGAGAGCGAGCCCGGGATCGTCATCGGCGGGACCGACATCGCTGCGCCCGAATACAGCGATGCCGTCGGCATCGATCAGATTATCCTGCGGCGCCAGGATATTGGCGACATGGCAGTTATCGATGGCGACCAGGCCCGACATATTGGTCACGGCAATCCCTTTGCAATCGCCTTTGCCATCCCGGGTGACGCCGTCGACCAGACAATTGCGGATACTGACGGTGTCGAATTCACCACCGACCAGAATGCCGCTGGCCTGGGATGACTGGGTGGTTTTTTTCATGCCGCGAACGGTGATCCCGGACAAGCTGACATTTCCGCCGCCGTCGCGGCTGCGGATATCGATCGCTTTGGCCACGCGGTCGTTACCGTCAATTTCGATATTTTGCAGCAACACGTCCTCGGCGTCATTGAGGGTAATGAGCTTTTCATGCAAGCCGTCGGCAACCTGGATCCGGGCCCTGCCGGCCCTGCAGACCATGCCGACGCTGGTGGCTTCCTTGCTATAGAGCAGCAGGCCCGACACCAGATAGTCCCGGTCTTCAAGTTCAATCATGATCTTGTTTTTAGCCGCATGTTCCAGCGCCTTCCGCAGCGCCCGGGTATCGTCGCTACGGCCGTCGCCCCTTGCCCCGAAGTCCCTGACCGAGACGGTCTCGGACAGTTTGTCCTGGATGGAGCGCGCATTGTCACCGATGGTGATGCGGGCCTGGGCGACATCGTCCATGGCGGGCGTTTGCGCAGAGGCCGAGGCAGAAAGAGCGAACCCGACCCCTGCCCCCAAAACCGCCGAACTGCCGCCGGTCAAAAGCGTTCTTCTCAGGCTGTTCGGTGTCGGCGTTTCTTTTTCAGGGTTGCTCATTGCAATTTCTCCGGATCAAATTTCTCTCAGCACCTGGGCCGGTCGGGCGCTCATCGCCAGCCAGATACTCATCATGCCACTGATCAGCGTAAAGGCAATACTTACCGATATGGTCAGCGCCGGGATGTTAAGGGCGAAATGCCAGTCCATGTTCATGATCCCGACGACGATGCCCCAGGCCGCCAGGGTACCGAGCCCGATCGCCACCAGGCCGGCCGCCAGGCCGAGGATGACAAATTCCAAAACGTAAGCCCTGAGTACGTCTTTCCGGGTCGCGCCAAGGATCTTGAACACCGCCGCATCATAGACCCGGCGCTTGTGCCCGGCGGCAATCGCGCCGGCCAGCACCAAAATCCCGGCCAGGATGGTAATCGCGGCCATGACATCGACGGCGGCACCGATCTTGAGCAGCATATCCTGCAGGGTGCTCAGCACTTCTTTCATGCGGACAATGGAGACATTGGGAAACTCTTTTGCAATGGCCCTGAAAGTAGCAGTTTCCAGCTCGGGCGCAACTTTGGCCGTCGCCAGATAGGTATAGGGCGCCGGTTTCAGGGTTTCCGGATCAAACATGACCACATAATTGATGCCATAGGTGTCCCAGTCCACCTCCCGCATGGAGACGATCTCGGCGGTGATGGAGCGGCCCAGCACATTGACGGTGATGCTGTCGCCGAGCTTCAGGTGCATGTAATCCGCCATTTCCCGGGAGATGCTCACCTGCGGCGGACCGTTATAGCCCTCGGGCCACCATTCACCGGCAGTGAGCGGGTTGTTTTCCGGTCGCTTGTCGGTAAAGGTCAGGCCGCGGTCGCCGCGCAGCATCCAGCGACCTTCCTGCTCGATTTCCATTTCTTCGCTCGGCGTGTCCTTGATATGGGTGATGCGGCCGCGCAGGTTAGGAACACTCTCTATGTCCTTGACACCGTTGAGGTTTCCCAGGAACGACGTAAAGGCGTCATACTGGTTTTTCTGGATATCAATGAAGAAATAAGACGGCGCTTCGAGGCTGGCCCGGCCGTTGATCTCCCGGGTGATATTGTTTTCCGTCAGGGCGATGGCGGTAAACAGGATCAGGCCGAGCCCCAGCGACAGCACCACCGAAATGGTGGCGTTGCCGGGCCGATGAATATTGCTCAGCGCAATGCGCAGGGTCGGGCTCTTGGGCCGCGGCATTTTCCGGGCCAGAAGGCGGATCAGCCACCCTGCCCCGTACAGCACCGCGAAGGCCACCACCGTGCCGGCGAGGAACGCCAGGGTGATATTTTTATGGTCCGCCTGCCAGACCACCAGGCCAACCAGTAGTGCCAGCAAGCCCGTAATCAGGGCGATAAAGGCTTTGGGATATTTGACCCGGTCGCTTTTATGTACCAGCTGGCGGAACAGCCGCGCCGCCGGGATATTCTGGGCCCGGCTCAGCGGCCACAGGGTGAAGGCCAGGGTGATCAGCAGGCTGTACAGCCCCGCCAGCAGCAGTGGTTTGAAATAGAGTCCGGCGGCAATCGGCACCGGCAGGAACCGGCCCAGAAGATCACCGATCATCATCGGCATCAACCCGCCGAGCACCAGGCCGGCCGCCGTCGCCAGTGCCGCCATCAGCAGCACCTGGATCAGGTAGATCTGCATGATCATGCCGGAGCGGGCGCCGAGGATCTTGAACGTGGCGATGGTGGCGGTCTTGCCCGACAGGTAGGCGGTCACCGCATTGCTGACCCCTACCCCGCCGACCAGCAGTGCAGTCAGCCCCACCAGCGACAGGAACTGTCCGAGCCGTTCGACGAAGCGGCGAATGCCCATCCCGCCGTCGCCGCGGTCGCGCACCCGCCAGTCAGCGTCGGGAAACGCGGCCTTGAGGTCGTTCTTGAACTGTTTGATGGCAATGCCGTCGTTGAGCTTGAGCCGGAAATAATTGCGGATCAGGCTGCCCGGCTGCACCAGGCCGCTGGCCTCGAGCCCGGCGTAGGACATGAGCGCCCCCGGCGCCAGTTGCAGGCCCTGGTTGGAGCGATCGGGCTCGAAGGTGACGATGGCGGAGACGTAATAAACGGTATTGCCCAGCTTGAGCAGGTCGCTGCGGCCGAGCGCCAGGCGGTTGGCCAGGGCTTCGGATATGACGATGGCGGGCCGGCCGTCTTTTTCGGCATAGAGGTCTGAGGGTACATCTTCACCCTGGAATTTCAAGGTGCCAAACAGCGGATAAAGCTCATCCACGGCCTTGAGCTCGACCAGCGAACTGTCTTCGGTGTCCCGGTCCACCAGATGGGCCATGGCCCGGAGGGTCGAGACCCGGGAAATGGTGCCGTGGGCGGACAGGAAGGCTTCTTCAGCGGGCGTCAGATCCCGCTGCATCATGCTGATTTCAATGTCGCCGCCGAGGAACTGGCGGGCTTCCTGGCTCAGACCTTCGGTGATGTTGGTGGTGACCGAGCCAACCGAGGCGATGATTGCGGTGCCGAGGAACAGGCAGGCGAGGAAGATGCGAAAGCGCTTGATGCCGGACCGCAGTTCGCGTAGCGCGAAACGCAAAGCTGTGGGAAGCGTATTCATCTATTCCGCCGCCTTTCCACTCTCATCGGTCAGTTCCTCGACCCGGTCGATCAGGCCGTCCTGGATATAGAGGATGCGGTCGCATTTGCGGGCCAGCTCCGGATCATGGGTGATCAGGATCATGGTGGTGCCGAGTTTTTCCCGCAGCGCGAAGATCAGTTCGATCACCGCTTGGCCGGTCCTGCCGTCCAGATTGCCGGTCGGCTCGTCGGCAAACAGAATTTCCGGTCTGGGCGCCACGGCCCGGGCGATCGCCACCCGTTGCTGCTCGCCGCCGGACATCTGGGCCGGATAATGATCGAGCCGATGACCGAGCCCGACATCATGCAGGCTTTGTTCGGCAACTGCGAAGGCGTCACTGCGCCCGGCCAGCTCCAGCGGCACGGCGACATTCTCCAGCGCCGTCATGGTCGGAATCAGATGGAACGCCTGCAGCACAATGCCGATGTGGTCGCGGCGAAACAGCGCCATGTCGTCTTCATTCAGCCGGTCGATCCGTTGCCCGGCAATGGTAATCGCACCACGCGTCGCCTTTTCAAGGCCGGTCATGATCGACATCAGGCTGGATTTGCCGGACCCGGACGGGCCCAGGATGGCGATGGCTTTTCCTGCTTCTATGGTCAGGTCGATACCGCGCAGGATGTTGACATCATGGCCTTCGCCCTTAAATTCAAGATGTATATTGTCGAGTTCAACGATGTTTCTGGCGGTCATTTATCTGTTACTTCCGTATGGGCGCGGGGTCATTTTGTTCACAAGGGTATAATATAATGTACGCAAACACACTTAAAACCCGATTAGGGAAAATATTCTTGTCCGGCAATATATTGGCGCTGATTGCTGTCATTTTTGCGACAAGCGGTGTCCCTGCCCTGTCGGAAGAGAAAAACGGAGAGACGACGATCCTCGCCATCGGCGACAGCCTGACCGCCGGCTATGGCCTGCCGCCCGGTGAAGGCTACCCGGAACAGCTGGCCCTGGCGCTGAAAGACAAAGGCTATGCCGTTGACATGATCAACGCCGGGGTATCGGGCGATACCTCCTCCGGCGGCCTGTCGCGTCTCGAATGGGTACTGGATAGTATCAACGGAGGCCCGGACCTGGTGATTCTGGAGTTCGGCGCCAATGACGCCCTGCGCGGCATTGATCCGGTCATCACCGAAGGAAACCTGGACCGGATGCTTTCCATCCTGACGGAACGAAAAATCCCGGTACTGTTTGCCGGCATGCTCGCCCCGCCCAACATGGGCCCTGACTATGCAGCCCGGTTTGATCCGATATATCCGCAGCTCGCAAAAAAATATAACGTCAGTTTCTATCCTTTTTTCCTCGACGGCGTGGCGGGCGATACCTCACTCAATCAGAGCGATGGCATGCATCCGGATGAGGAAGGTGTAGCTGTGATCGTTGAGAAGATTCTCTCTCACGTTTTGCCGTTCCTGTAGAAAATTACCTGTGCGCGACGACCGTTTGTCGCAGCTGAAACTCACTTTATCGCGCGAAATTTCGTTTACCGCACAGAAGCTTGCCTTTATCGCATTATGCTTCTCCGCCGGCAGGTCATTTGCTTAAATGAGCCTACCACACAGCATACCTGAGGAGACATAAAATGAACCACACAGTAAAAATTGCCACACTCGCTTCGATCATCGCCCTGGCCGGCGCTTTTTCTGCTCCGGCATTTGCCGACAGCATCGGAGACAATAACGGCGTGCGTTCCGTAGAGCACGCCTCAGTCGACAAAAGCGAAGCCAAAAGCCTGGTGAAGGAGTTCCTGAAAGAAAACGGACACTCTTCCCTGCGCCCCGGTGACGCTCAGAAAATCAGCGCCCTGGTCGGCATTGATGAAGAAAGCAATGAAAAAATCTATCGCGACAAATGGAAAGTGGACGTCCGCAGCCTGAACCGGGCCCAGGTCGGAACCCTTTACGTAGACACAGAGACAGGTGAAATTACTACTAAACGGTAACACCCCTACTACCCCTCTATCTGTCTCTGAGGAGCAAGCCTGTTACCCCCGGGCTTGCTCCTGCTTTTTTATATCTTTTGATTTAAAAAAACGCTCCGCTGCGATAGTCTGTGGCAATCCACGGAGTTAATGATGAAATTACGATTTG
Organism: Emcibacter nanhaiensis; assembly: GCF_006385175.1. Taxonomy (NCBI): domain Bacteria; kingdom Pseudomonadati; phylum Pseudomonadota; class Alphaproteobacteria; order Emcibacterales; family Emcibacteraceae; genus Emcibacter; species Emcibacter nanhaiensis. Next base: position 458,861 of record NZ_VFIY01000004.1, on the reverse strand, counting down.
ACCACTATGGCGAGGATGGTTTTCCTCTGATTATCCTGCACGGCCTGTTCGGCTCCGCCTCCAATTTCCGCACCTTGGCGAAACTCTATGGCGAGAAATTTTCCGTCTTTTGCCTGGACCTGCGCAACCATGGTGAAAGCCCCCAAGATGACGACACAAGCTATGACGCCATGGCGTCAGATGTAGTTGAATTCATGGACGACCAGGATATTGACACCGCTCATGTCATCGGCCATTCCATGGGCGGCAAGGTGGCCATGCAGCTGGCACTCACCCATCCGGAGCGGGTAACCAAGCTGATTGTCGGCGATATTGCCCCGGTGAGCTATCCCCCCCATCATGTCAGCGTGTTCGACGCCCTGAATGCCATTGACCTGGCGGCGATCAGTTCCCGCGGCGATGCGGAAAATGTCCTGAAAGATTATATTGCGGAACCCGGGGTGCGATTGTTCCTGCTCAGCAACCTGGCCCGCAGGAAGGATCAGGGTTTTTACTGGCGCATGAACTTGCCCGTACTGGATGCCCATTATCCGGATATCGCGGCGGCGCCGACCGGCACGCCGTTTGAAAAAGACTGCTTGTTTATTCGAGGTGAGCTTTCGGACTATATTCCGGACAGCTTCTTCCCGGCGATCTATAAGCTGTTCCCCTATGCGCAGATCGAAACCCTGGCCGGCGCGGGACACTGGCTGCATGCGGAGAAACCGCAGGACTTTACAAAACTGGTGATGGACTTTCTGGAGGAGTGAGATATGAAAATCGGCATTATCGGCGCGGGCGGTATGGGCGGCTTTCTTGGCGTTAAGCTGGCTGAGGCAGGCCATGACATCTATTTCGTCGCCCGGGGAAAACATCTTGAGGCCATGACCGAAAAGGGGCTGACCCTGCGGGAGGAAAGCGGCGAGACGACCGTCACCAACTTCACCGCTGCGGCGGATCCTGCCGGGTTTGGCGAGATGGACCTGATCATCTTCGGCGTCAAGCTCTATGACACCATGGAGGCCGCCAAACTGTGCCTGCCGATGATGGGGCCGGGCACCGTGATCCTGACCCTGCAGAATGGCGTGGAAAGCGTGGATATGATCTCGGAAGTGGTGGGGGACAACCGTACCATCGCGGGCTCAATTTATGTCTCCGCCAATATCGAGGAACCGGGCGTGATCCGTCATAACGGCGGCGCCAATATGATGATGTATGCGGGCCCGGCCGGCATGGAGGAAACACAATACAATAAAATCGCGACGGTGATCCGGGACAGTGCAATGGCGGGCGACCGCCATCCCGATATGATGGTGATGTTATGGGAAAAATTTGTCCTGCTGGCCGCCAATGCGGGCCTTGGCGCTGTCACCGGGCTTGATGCCGGCACCCTGTGCCGCGATCCTGACAGCCGGCCCCTGTTCGAAATGGCGCTCAGGGAAGCGGAGGCTGTGGCCAATGCCTCCGGAGTCACCCTGCAGGAAGGCCTGGTTCCCATGTTTATGGCGCGTGTTGATGAGCTTGGCGGACAGAAATTGCTGGCCTCCCAGGCCTATGCCAAGCTGCATGGCAACAAGCTGGAAGTGGAATGGATCCAGGGGACCATTCATCGGCTGGGACAAAAATACGGTGTGCCGACACCGGTCCATTCCCTGTGCTATGTGTGCCTCAAGCCCTTTGCCAATGGTGCTTAACTGGGGCACACCTCAGTAGGGATTACGAGCCTTCCGGACGGTATCGATGATCAGTCCGGCGGCAAACTCCACTTCCGCCCGGGTGGTCATGCGGCCGAAACCGATGCGCACGCTGCAGTCGATCTGTTTGCGGTCGAGCCCCAGTGCGGTGAGCACATGGGACGGTTTCGGTTTAGCCGTTGAACAGGCGGATCCGGTAGAGATCGCCAGATCCCGGATGCCTTTCACCAACAGGTCGCTTTTCACGCCGGAAAAGGTCAGGTTCAGGTTGCCCGGCCAGCGCTTGTCGGCGGAACCGTTGAGCGTGACACCCTCCAGTTCCGAAGTGATTGTCTCGTACAACTGCCTGGACAACTTTGCGACGTGGATATTGTCCTGCTCCATTTCCTTTTCCGCCAGCGCGCAGGCGGCGCCGAGACCGGCGCAGAGGGCCGGCGCCAAAGTGCCGGAACGAAGGCCCCTCTCCTGTCCGCCGCCGCTCATCAGCGGAAGTGGACGGGTTTTCAGCTCTTCACTGACATAGAGCGCGCCGATACCCTTGGGGCCATAGAGCTTGTGGCCGGAGATGCTCATCAGGTCGACTGGCATTTCGGCCAGATCCAGTGGTATCTTGCCCACGCCCTGGGCCGCATCGGTGTGGAACACTACCCCCTTGTCGCGGCAGATTTGGCCGATGGCGGCAATGTCCTGGATGACGCCGATTTCGTTATTAACCGCCATGACGGTGACCAGGCCGGTCTGATCGGTAATACTGTCCCGCAACCGATCCAGATCGAGAAGGCCGTCCGGCTGCACCGGCAGGTAGGTGACCGCCAGGCCGCTTTGTTCCAGCGCCCGGCAGCTTTCCAGTACACAGCTGTGTTCCGTCGCCACGGTGACAAGATGGGTTTTATCGGGATAGAGCGCATAAGCCATGCCCTTGATGGCCAGGTTGTTGGATTCCGTCGCCCCGGAGGTGAAAATCACTTCCTCATCGTCCGCCCCGATCAAGGAAGCAATCTGTTCCCGAGCCAATTCCACCCCGGCATCGGCTTCCCAGCCGAAGCTGTGATTGATGGAATGGGGATTGCCGAATTTACTGGTGAGATAAGGCATCATCACGTCCAGCGCCCGCTCATCCAGCGGCGTCGTCGCCTGATAATCCAAATAGATGGGCAGGTTGGGACGGGTCATGCGCCGTGCTTCCGGTCATAAAGTTTACACCAGGCGGTAATAAAACGCTCTACATCCTCTTGCTTGCTGTTCCAGCCGAGACTGACCCGGATGGTGGAGGACGCCTCCTGCTCGCTGCCGCCCATGGCGGTAATCACATGCGACGCCTTGACCTTGCCCGAAGAGCAGGCGGACCCGGCGCTGACACAGATACCTTCCAGGTCCATGGCCATGACTTGGGTTTCGCTGCTGACGTCCGGCATCAGGATGCTGGTCACATTGGGCAGGCGGTCACTGGCAGCGCCGAAAAAACGAACCTTGTTGCTGTGACGACTGAGTTGCTGTTCGATCCGGTCGCGCCACTCGCCAATCTGCTGCATGGCCTGCAGCGATTTCGGCACCATACCGGCCGCCGTGCCAAACCCGGCGATGCCGGGCAGGTTTTCCGTGCCGGAGCGCCGCCCCAGTTCCTGGCCGCCGCCGCGGATCAGCGGCTCCACATCAATTTTTTCCCAGGCGACAAAGGCACCAGCCCCCTGCGGGCCGCCGATCTTGTGGCTGGACAGGCTCATCATATCCACACCCAGGGCCCGGAAATCGAGCGGGATTTTGCCGAAAGCCTGGACCGCGTCAGTGTGCATCAGGGCATTGTAATAGTGAACCAGCTCAGACAGTTCGGCGATCTCCTGGATGACGCCGGTCTCGTTATTGGCCAGCATGATGGAGACGACGGTTTTCCTGTCACTGTTTTTCAGGAGATTTTCCAGCTCCGCCCTGTCGATCAGACCCCGTTCCGATACCGGCAGGATATCGGTTTCTCCCGGAAAATGGCGCGCCACATCAAGAACAGAGTCATGTTCGGTGGCTGCCACGATCAATCGTTCGGCGCCAACACAGCGGAGCGCAATATTGTTGGCTTCGGTACCGCCGCTGGTAAACGTAATCATCTGCGGGCGGCAGTTTATCATGTCGGCAATGGTAGCGCGGGATTTTTCGAGTGTGGCTTTGGCCTTGCGGCCGATCGTATGCACGGACGAGGCATTGCCGCCGGCGGCCAGGGCCCGGCTCATTTCCTCAATGACTTCGGGCCGGACCGGCACTGTGGCGTTATAGTCCAGATAAGCAATATCTCTGGTCAATGGAAATTACCCCATCGGAATTGAATACCCTCGCCGCACGGCTATTCGCCGGCCGGGATCTTTTTATCTTCGGCTTCTTTCTTGGCCCGGGCCAGCAGGCTGTTTTCAGTTTCCAACTCGGCCACTTCCTTTTCCAGTTCCTCGATCCGGGAGCGAAGCCCGCACACCATGTCAAACATGCCCTCGAGAGAGCGGGCGATAGGATCGGGAATATCATCGGTCGGCATGCCATAAGCGCAGAAATCGTCTTTCTTTTTACTTTCCGGAGGCTGCACCACCTTGGCCGGGATGCCAACGACGGAGGTGTTTTCAGGCACCGGTTTTACAACGACGGCGTTAGAGCCGACACGACTGCCTTTACCCAGCACGATAGGGCCGAGCACCTTGGCGCCAGCGCCGACGATAACGCCTTCCTCCAGAGTCGGATGGCGTTTGCCTTTCTCAAGCGAGGTCCCGCCCAGTGTCACCCCCTGGTACAGGGTACAGTTGTCTCCCACTTCGGCAGTTTCGCCGATCACTACGCCCATGCCATGGTCGATAAAGACACCTTTGCCGATTTTGGCGCCGGGGTGGATTTCAATCCCGGTGAAAACACGTCCGATGTGGGAAAGAATGCGTCCCGCTGTATGGAAGCCGGAATTCCAGCACCAGTGGGCCCAGCGGTAAAAGATCAGGGCATGAATGCCCGGATAGGCAAAGAAAGCTTCAAACCGGGACCTGGCTGCAGGGTCCCGCTCCATCGCGACAGAGATGTCGTGGCGAATATTGTCAAACATGTGTTTCTGCCAATCTGAGCTTGCCCTTTTGTCCCGCTTTTGTGTTATAAAGGCACGGAATCGGACGGACCAGCCTGTTTATACTAGATATATAATAGTTCATATAGGCGCGGCAATCAATTACGTCAAGGTATTGCCAAACGGACAGTCGGTCACAATATATTGAGGAAATTACTGCTTTTGCATTTGTGAGGTAAGACAAACTAAAGATGCCTGAAGTTATTTTTAATGGTCCTGAAGGGCGCCTGGAAGGCCGCTATCATCCCGGAAAGGGAGAAAATGCGCCGATCGCCCTGATCCTGCATTCCGATCCGCAATATGGCGGAAACATGAACAACAAAATCTGTTACTACCAGTATCACTCGTTTGCCCGGCGTGGCTTTTCCGTGCTGCGGTTTAATTTCCGCGGTGTCGGCCGCAGCCAAGGTGAATTTGACAGTGGTGTTGGTGAACTAAGTGATGCCGCAGCGGCACTCGACTGGCTGCAGTCCTTTAACCGGGATGCGTCCAGCTGCTGGATTGCCGGTTTTTCCTTTGGCGCCTGGATCGGCATGCAGCTGTTGATGCGCCGTCCGGAGATCGAGGGATTCCTGTCTGTCTCGCCGCCGGCAAACCTCTATGATTTCAGCTTCCTTGCCCCCTGCCCCTCGTCCGGGCTGATCATGCAGGGAACAGCCGACACGGTGGTCTCCGAACCGTCTGTGCAGAAACTGGTGGAAAAACTGCAGAGTCAGAAAGGCATTACCATCGACTACGAAAAGATCGAAAATGCCGATCATTTTTATGAAAACCATCACGAGCCACTGGTGCGCAAGATTGACGAATATCTGACCAAACGGCTCGGCTATTAATCAGCGATTTGTCGGCAGATGAATGACTCCTCCCGGCATCGGACGGTTTACGCCGGTCGTGCCGGGAAAGGAGATAGGAAGGTTTTTGAGCCTTCTTACCGCCAGAAAGGCGAAGGCTTCAGCCTCGATAAAATCACCGTGCCAGCCGATTGATTCAACCGGCGATATCAGCGCCGGAGAAATCCTTCTCTCCACTTCCTCCATCATGACGGGGTTATGTCGTCCGCCGCCACAAATAAAGCAGCTTTCCGGATGTTTCGGGAACAGCTTCAGGGTGTCGGCTATGGCCTGTGCCGTGAAGGCGGTAAGGGTCGCGGCGCCATCTTCAAGGGACAGCTTGTCCAAGCCCGGTACCGTAAAACTATTGCGATCAAGGGATTTGGGGGGCGCTTGCCTGAAATAGTCGTCCGCCATCCATTGGGCAAGCAGGGCCTCATCGACCGTGCCCTGCCGGGCATAGCCGCCGTCCTGGTCGCAATCCTCACCGGTATTTCTGGCGATCCAGTCATTGAGCAGCGCATTCCCCGGTCCTGAATCACAGGAAATCAGGTCCTCCGGCGCCCGGCTGGCGGCAATCCAGGTGATATTGGCGACGCCGCCGATATTGACAATGGCCAGCGTGGCATTGCCCGGCCGCCCGGCAATATGGGCAAGGTGATAGATCGGCACCAGTGGCGCGCCCTGGCCGCCGGCAGCGACATCGTTGCTTCTGAAATCACTGACGACAGGGATCTGCAACGTATCAGCCATGGCCTGGCCATCGCCGATTTGCCAGGTCCAGCCCTCCGCGGGGCGATGCAGCAAGGTCTGGCCGTGGAAACCGATCACTTCGATTTCCTTGCTTTTCAGGCCATTGTCGGAAAGCAGGTCTTTCACTGCGATGATATGGTGTTCGGTCAGGATTTCCTCAACATGGCGGATCTTGGGATCGCTCGTGACCGGCTTGCCGTGCAGGCGCGCGGTCGCCAGTCCTTCATGGAGCAAATTCTGGATTTCCCTGCTGTAGGGTATATGAACAGGATGGCCGAAAGGTTCAGTTGTGACACCGTCAGTCAACAGCAGGGCTGCGTCAACACCGTCCAGCGAAGTGCCGCTCATCAGGCCGACAGAAAGGATTTTTTCCTCGGAAGGCTGTATTTCCATGAAGTTTCCGTTTAATTATTCAGCTAACCTATGCTACATGATGCGCCTGAATTCTTACAACAAATTAATTTGACGTCACAATCCAACGAAACAGACTAAGAAAATGACCGAAACAGCCGAAAATTTTCACCCCAAGTCCTCCTTTCTTTCCGTGATGAAAGAACGGGGCTACATCCACCAGTGCACGGATATGGAAGGCCTGGACAAGGCCCTGGAGGAGAAAATCGTACCGGCCTATATCGGTTTTGACTGTACCGCGAAAAGCCTGCATGTCGGCTCCCTGGTGCAGATCATGATGCTGCGTCATCTGCAGAAGACCGGCCACAAACCGATTGTCCTGATGGGCGGCGGCACGACCCGGATTGGTGATCCCACCGGCCGGGATGAATCCCGGGCCATGCTCACTGACGAACAGATCCAGGAAAATATGGACGGTATCCGCAAGGTGTTCGAAAAATACCTCACCTTTGGTGACGGGCCGAGCGACGCCATCATGGTCAATAATGCGGACTGGCTGGACGAACTGAAGTATATCGAATTCCTGCGCGATATGGGCACCCATTTCACCATCAACCGGATGCTGACCTTCGAGAGCGTCAAGCTGCGCCTCGAGCGTGAGCAACCGATGACGTTCCTCGAGTTCAACTACATGATCCTCCAGGCCTACGACTTTCTGGAACTGAACCGGAGCCAGGGCTGCTGTTTCCAGATGGGCGGCTCCGACCAGTGGGGAAACATCATCAACGGTGTCGAACTGACCCGACGTGTGGACCAGAAAGAAGTCTTCGGCCTGACCACTCCGCTGGTGACGCTGGCCAACGGCCAGAAGATGGGTAAAAGTCTGGGGGGCGCCATTTGGCTTAACGATGACATGTTGTCCCCTTACGATTTCTGGCAGTTCTGGCGCAACACGGATGATGCGGATGTAGGGCGTTTCCTGCGTCTGTTTACCGAGCTTTCTCTGGACGAAATCGAGAAACTGGAAGCCCTCGAAGGCGCAGAGATCAACGAGGCCAAAAAAATACTCGCCAACGAAGCGACAAAGATGTGTCATGGCGAGGATGCGGCCCGAGCCGCGGAAGAAACCGCCCGCAAAGCGTTTGAGGAAAAATCCCTGGCGGCCGACCTGCCGAAAATCACCGTCCCGAAAGCTGAGCTGGAAGCCGGCATTACCTTCAGTGATCTGTTTACCCTCGCCGGTCTCGCTAAATCCAAGGGCGAAGCCCGGCGTCTGGTAAAGGGCGGCGGCGCCCGCCTCAATGACGAGAAGGTGGAAGACAGCGAGCAGCTGATTACCCTGGATCAGCTGAATGAAGAAGGCACCATCAAGCTGTCCGCCGGTAAAAAGCGGCATATCCTGGTGGAGCCGGCCTAATCCGGGCTGTTTTCATCCTGCTTTTTCGGGGCCGGGGTATCAGGGGTAATTTCCTGAAGTTTCTCGGCCTCCTCGCGCAGTGATTTTTTGTCCGATCCGCCAATGGCGCTGAACAGGTTCCTGAGGATGCCGGGCGCCAGGGCCGCCAGCGGGTTCACCTTGATTTCCGTTTCCTGCATGGTACCGGTCATTACAAAGGTGGCGGCAAAAATGCCCTGGTCCTTGCCGCCGGTCAGAATGGTGCCGACAATGGGAATATTGCTGAATAGTGAATTGAGGCCATAGGCAGGAACGATGGTCCCTTCGATATTCACCTCGTTATAGGCCTGGTCAACCTTGCCGGACATGGTGACCCCGATGGAGGAGCCTTTGGCGGTGCCTTTCTTGATGTCGAGAATGCCGTTGTACTGGTGAAAGTCCATCTGGAATTTTTCGAAATTCAACCCGCCCTTTTTCAGTTCTTCCCGCGCCTTGGCAAAATCCTCATCGGCGAGCAATTTTGAAACCCCCGGGGAATCGCTGATCAGGAAATCCTGGGCCGTCATCTTGCCCTCGATGGACAGCTTGTTCTCTTTTCTGCCGTAGTCGGCGACGATTTCCATGGTGCCGTTCACACCGTTGTTGAAAACGCCGGCCCCGCGCAGGGTTTCACCGGCATTGCTGCTTTTGACGGTCAGCACCCGATCTTTTTCCCCCGGCGCCAGCGTGACTGTGAACTCCCGACCATCCTCAAAAAAGGATTTGAAATCGATGCGGCGAAAGTCATCCTGGGTGTAGGAGCCATCAAACGTTGCATCCCAGAGAATGACGCCGTTCTCCGCTGTTATTTTGTCAAATCGGGCCGAGACATCAAAATCCGGCATTTTATTTTCATCATCTCCGGCACCAGAGTTTTTCAGAATATCGAGCAGCGGCCGCGCATTGAATTCACGTGCAGTGATGATTGCATTGTAATTCTGCTTTTCCGCGTTCCAGGCCACCTCCATATCAAAGTCCATGTCAGGCATCTGAAGGTTGTGGAGGGCCAGACGGGCTGTACGGTCCTCGACAATGAGGACTTCTGAGTCCACTTTGAAATCTTCCGCTGTAACGTTGATGTCATCGACCTTGATGATATTGCCGTCGCCGAAATTCAGGGTGAAGTCGGCCTGTCCCGGTTTCCCCTTTTCCTTTAACCAGCCAATGGGCTCGAATGTGACCTGGCTGTTCGTCAAATCCACCTTGCCGGTCCCGGAGGTCATTTTCGCACCTTTACCGACAAGCTGCAGGTCCAGATGGGCCGGTCCGTCGATATAGGACCTGAACGGCAGCTTGAAGGCCTCCCAGTCATATCCGGCGAGATCCCCCTTGATGTGATAGCTGGTGGGCAGTTCATTTTCTTCGGTCTTGAACTTTTCATTCCAGACGGCGGCAAATTTAACCCCGTTCAGGAGAATATTTCCCTCAGCTTTCAGGGCCTCCCCGTCAACCACCAGGTTTATGCTGCCGTCTCCGATGGTCAGATTATCGGACAGATGCGGGATCTTCAGGTTTTCGATATCCGCATCGACTTTGAAATTGACCTGTTTGAGGCTGAGGTTTTTAAGGAGCGGAAAATCAAGGGAGAGCATTGCCTTGCCCTGTCCGGTCACGCTGCCGGGTTCGATGCCGTATTTTGACGGATAGCCCAGGGGCTTGCTGTCAATGACGGCCAGTATGTCTTGCACTGTTCCTTGCAGCGGTATGGTGAATGTGGCGACAGAACCGTTCTTGATATCAATGTTGCTGAACAGAAGCTTGCCCTGATTGACCTGCACGCCGTCAATTTCGCCCTGGTTCGCCGTCAGGGTAAAGTCCTTCAGGGTCAGATACCCCGATCCCGCGACATTGCGAAGCAGCGGCATGGGATGCAAATAGTCCGCCACCACATCCTTGATATCAAAACGAAACTGGAACGCTTCCCGCGGCAGTTCATCCGCCGCCCACATACCGGGGTCAATCTTCACATCGATGGCGCCATTCTGGACGGATCCCGCCCTGATATTTTTGGCGATCCATTTCCGCGCTCCCTGCGCTTTTTCCGCCGGCCAGTAGGACACCAGATTGGTAAAGGAAAGATTCTCGATCGAGGCATTTATCGTCGCCCCGGGCGTGTCTACTGAACCGTAAAGCAGGCCGTCACCCCGGATTGCAGCCTCATCGAGGAGAAGCTCAAACTGGTCAAGGAATATAATTTTTTTCTCACCACTGTAGTGGCCGCTGATCAACAGACTGTCGGTTTCTACCGGCGCGGGATACAGGTCCATAACATTCAGGCTGCCCTTGCCGGCTTCCAGCTCGAATATGACACTGGTCAGGTCAAGCTCCGTGCCAATCGACACGTCTATGATTCCGGTAAGCGGAACGTTTACCGATTTGACCTGCTCCATTTTCGGCATGCCGGCGGTAATCACCGCAGGCGAGAGGTTGGAAAAACGCAGCTGCAGTATGGCGTCCTTGCGCTTGTTATTGTGGGCCAGCGACAGATGCAGGGGCGTGCTTTCTGTTCTGTCCCTGTAGTGGATATCACCTTCAAACAGGGCCAGCAAACCGTCCGCGGTGCGCTTCATGTTGAGGACCGCTCCGGGGATGGTCCAGCGGCTGCCTGACGCCTCATCCGTGATGTTGAAGGAACTGTCGCGAAAGGTCAGATCCCTGAGATAACCCGCCGCATTCATAGGGGCCGGTTCAGAAAGAAGCTGGCGCGTGATACGGGGAATAATTTTCTGACTGGTCTGGAAATCGTCCAGCAGGCGCTGCAGCCTGACCTGCAGGGGGTCCTTGCTCTCCCCTTCCCAGATTTCCTTGGGCAGGACGATTTCGAACTGAAGTTTGGAAAAATCCGCCCGGACCGGGGCCAGCAATCCGCGCATCATGCCCAGGGCGCTGAACTCCATATCCGCCTCCGGAATATTGATCGTCAACTCATTTTCGATGTCGGTCAGGGAGGCATTGACGAAATGGATATCAATGCCGCTGGTTTTCTCGGCGCGGTCCCGGGCGGAGTGCCAGGTCAGCACCACATCATCGAAATCGATGCGGATGTCGGTAAAGCTGCGGGCAAGATTTGACTTGATGAACGGTCCTGCCCAGTTCAGGGCTACGGGTCCCATGCTCAGGCGCCATATAAAGACCAGCACTGACAAGGCAAGCAGGGCCAGCAGTATGGACAAGATCTTTAATGTTCCCGTAGGTCTGCGCAATTCCAGTTTTCTCTTTGTTGCGTTTTTTTTTACAGCTAATATCTATCGGGCGCTACTCTAAAGAATAAAATCATTCAAATTAAGGCAAGCATTTGTGACAAACCGATTTTCAGTCCCTCTACCGCTTCCCTCAGACGAGGCCACATCTGATAAAAAGCTCGTCGATTTTATCCAGTTGTGCCTTGACCGGGGATTAACGGACTTTGAAAAACTTCTGGCCAGGGATCACAACAGGGATCTTCTGCGGGCGATTTTGTCCAACAGCCCCTATCTGTCAACTCTTGCTGCCCGTCATCCGGATTTTCTGGCGGACCTATTGAGCTCATCCCCGGACAACTGTCTTCTGGCGCTGGAAAGCGAGCTGGAGGTGCTGGATCCGCGCGCTATTGACACAGACAGCCTGAAGCAAATACTCCGGCTTGGCAAGGCAAAGGTCGCCCTTCTCACCGGATGGGCGGATTTGTCCGGGACATGGCCGTTGCCCCGGATTACCGGCACACTGAGCTGGTTTGCCGAAACATCTGTCCGCCTGGCCGTTGATCATCTGATCTTCCAAGCCATCTCCAGGGGTGACCTTGAGGCCGGGGAAAATGCACCGTCTCCCTCCTGGAACAGCGGCTATACGGTGCTGGGCATGGGCAAGCTGGGCGGCCGGGAGCTGAATTATTCCAGCGATATCGACCTGATTGTCCTGTTTGACCAGGATGTTGTGCGCTATACGGGCCGAAAGTCTCCCGGTGACCTGTTTATCAAGATCACCCGAAACCTGGTCAATATCATGCAGGACCGGACCGCGGACGGCTATGTGTTCCGTACCGACCTGCGGCTGCGGCCCGATCCCGGGGCCATGCCGGTCGCCATCTCCATGGTGGCTGCCGAGACCTATTACCAGAGCGTCGGGCTCAATTGGGAACGGGCGGCCATGATCAAGGCCCGCCCCATTGCCGGGGATATTGAGGCTGGCCAGGAATTTCTGGACCGTATTCGCGGTTTTGTCTGGCGCAAGCACCTGGATTATGCGGCGCTGGAAGATATTTACGCCATCAAGAAGCTGATCCACAAACACCATAAACACGGCGACATCACCCTCGCCGGCCAGGATATCAAGCTGGGCCCGGGCGGAATTCGGGAAATCGAGTTTTATGCCCAGATCCACCAGCTGATTTCCGGCGGTCGGGAGCCGGCGCTCCGTGTAGCCCCTACCTGCGACGCCCTCAATGTCCTGGTGGAGGAAGGCCGCCTGGCACCGGAGGATAATGACATATTGCAGACTGCCTATGTCTATTTCAGGACCCTGGAACATCGCCTGCAGATGATCAACGATGACCAGACCCATACCATTCCGGAGCGGCCCGAGGATATTTACCGGGTGGCCTGTTTCATGGGATTTGAAACGGTGGAGGATTTTGAAAAAGCGACGGTCGCACACCTGGAAAAGGTCCATAAACTTTTTGACGCGCTGTTGAAAGAAAGCCACCAGACCCCGCAGTCCCAGACCGAGCGGGTGCTGCAATTTCCTACCGACGAAGACTATCACCCAGAAACACTGGAAATTATCAGTGAAAACGGATTTGAAGACCCGCGGGGGGCCTACGATATTATCCAGAACTGGCTGATGGGACGTTACCGGGCCTGCCGCACCGAACGGGCCAGAAAGATCCTAAGCGGCCTGAGCATTCATATCCTGGAAGCCTTCTCTCAGGCGGACAGCCCGGATGGCGCGCTGCGCCGGTTTGATGATTTTCTGTCCAAGCTTCCCTCAGGGGTTCAGCTGTTTTCCTTTATCAACGCCCACCCCTGGCTGCTGGAGCTGATCTCGGAAATCATGACCAGTGCCCCTTCCCTGTCGGAACAGCTGGCGCGGCGGCCCCTGCTCCTGGATGCGGTGCTGACACCGGACTTCTTTGAGTCTTTTCCTGATCGTGAAGAGCTTGAGGAAAGCCTGGCGGAACAACTGGCAATGGCTCTGGACTTTCAGGATGTTCTGGATATCGTCCGCAAATGGGCCAATGAACAGAAGTTCCAGGTCGGGGTGCAGATCCTCAGAAATGTAGTAGATGTCCGGACGTCCGGCAGGTATCTGACACGGATAGCTGAAGTGGTGGTTTGCCGCATGCTGCAGGAGGTTAAAAAGGAATTTGCCCTCAAACACGGCGTCATCGAAGGCGGTTCCTTCTGTATCCTGGCCATGGGCAAGCTGGGCGGGTATGAGCTTACTCCCGTCTCTGATTTGGACCTGGTGTTTATTTATGACTGCAGCAAACCCGGCGGCTTCTCCGACGGCAAGAAATCCCTGAGCGTCAATCACTATTATGCCCGCCTGAGCCAGCATATCATCAACGCCCTGACGGCGATGACCGGTGAAGGTCGCCTCTATGAAGTGGATATGCGCCTTCGGCCATCCGGCAATGCGGGACCTATTGCCGTCAATCTGGATACCTTCAACCAATACCAGGAAGGCAAGGCGTGGACTTGGGAGCATATGGCCCTGACCCGGGCCCGACCCATTGCCGGGGAGCGACATATTACCGACGCCGTGGAACGGACCATCCACAACATCCTGACCAACAAAAAGCGGGACCAGGATAATCTTTTGTTCGAAGTGGCAAAAATGCGCAACCGCATGCGCCAGGAATTCAAGGCCGACAGCCTCTGGGCCGTCAAGCACACAAAGGGCGGTCTGGTGGATATTGAATTCATTTGCCAGTATCTCCTGCTGTCCCATGGCGCCGATAAGCCGGAAATCCTGAGCCCCAATATCCTTGACTTCCTGCGGCAGGCTGCGGAGCACGGGGTTATCTCGGCTGATGTGGCGGAGGCATTGTCCCATGCGACGAATCTGATGCAGACAGTGCAGCTTCTGCTCCGGCTCTGCATGGGAAGTGCCTCGAAAAGCGAAAACAAACCTCAGGCCCTGGTGAAAACTCTGCTGCAACGTACCAATACAGCATCTCTGGAAGAACTCGAGGAAAAGATCCGTACCGCCCAACAGGCCGTATATGAAATCTATCAGGAAATTATTGAAACGCCGGCGAAAAACATGATACCTCCTGCACCGGTTACCCCGTTTGGAACACCGGTCGAATAAATCACAAGACGCAGATTGGAGAACTACAAATGCTCGAAGTTGGTCAGAAAGCCCCTGATTTTTCCCTGCCGGATGAGACCGGCGACACTGTTTCCCTGTCGGATTTCCAAGGCAAGAATGTTGTGCTCTATTTCTATCCGAAAGACAGCACCCCGGGCTGCACCACCGAAGCCAAGGATTTTACCAGTCTGATTGACCAGTTTGATGCGGCCAATACTGTCGTTCTCGGCGCGTCTAGGGACAGTATCAAGCGGCACCAGAATTTCATCGCCAAACAGGACCTCAAGGTCAAGCTCCTGTCCGACGAAGAAGGTACCCTGTGTGAAGACTATACCGTCTGGGTGCTGAAGAAGCTTTACGGCCGCGAATATATGGGGATTGAGCGGGCCACTTTCCTGATTGATGGTGAAGGTGTGATCCGCAATATCTGGCGCAAGGTCAAGGTCAAGGGCCATGCCGAAGAGGTTCTGGCAGCGGCCAAAGAACTTTAAAACCCTATGAGCGAACCTCTTTCCATTTGCGAGGCGGCACTGCGGGTGCTGGGAACGGCCAGCGCCCGGGACAAGGCAACGGTCGCCCGCGAGATCGCCCGGGTCTGGAAAGACGGGGGATATACCAGCCGGGACCAGGCCTCTCCCGAGGAGCGCCCTGCCCGGCCGGACAAGCCGGAGTTGCTGCTGCCCAAGGATATGCCAAAACGCGGCAAAGGCGGCAGTGTGGAAAACCGCATCGCCCTGATGCATGCCATCGCCCATATCGAACTCAATGCCATTGACCTTGCCTGGGATATCGTCGCCCGTTTCGGGCATGATATGCCAGATGAATTTATTGACGACTGGGTGGAGGTCGGTGATGACGAAGCCCGGCATTTCATGCTGATCGAACAGCGGCTTGAAGAGCTGGGGAGCCATTACGGTGACCTGCCCGCGCACGATGGCTTGTGGCAGGCCGCTTTTGACACTCGTCATGACCTTGCCGCCCGGCTGGCGATTGTGCCCATGGTGCTGGAAGCCCGGGGCCTTGACGTCACGCCCGGCATGATCCGGCGCATGGAAAATTTTGGCGACAGCAAAAGCGTCGCGGCCCTGCAGGTGATCTATGACGAGGAAATCAGCCATGTCGCGAAAGGACAGAAATGGTTTGCCTGGCTGTGCGACAAATATGGATGGGACAGCAAGGAAAAATACCAGCAACTGGTCCGGCACTATTTCAGCGGCAGGTTGAAGCCGCCGTTTAATATTCCCGCACGGGACGCGGCAGGGCTCGACGAGTCCTATTATTTGCCGCTATCTGGTTCATAATTATATTAAAAACCGTTGCAATCCTTTACTATTTGGTATCAAATGCCGTCTATAAAAGAAAAGCTTTGATTTAGAAGCAATTAGTTTAGCAAGCAGGGGTAGGACCGATACGTAATCTTGCCAGAAAACTGAGAGAACTTAGCGCCCGCTATTTTCCTGAGAGACAGATGTATTTCAGGACGAATGGCGTTGTCCGTTTTATCACCGTATCGGAACGGACCCAGTTGATCTTTGTCGGTCTGCTTCTGACCCTGCTGACCTGGGTCATCGTCACCTCTGTCTTTTTCGCTTTCGAACAGCAGATCCTGTCCGCCAAGGAAGCGGAAGTGCAACAGGCCAACCGAGAATATGAGCTGGTGAACCAGCAGTTCGAAGCCCTCAAGAATGATATTGAGCAGACAGCCCGTAATCTGGAACAGCGACAGATCTACCTGCAGCAGCTGATTGATACCGACCAGTCCCTGTCGGAACAGGCTGACCAGGCCGAAAAACAGGAGGCTGCCCCGGCTGCAGAGGCCAGTGAGGCCAAAGGCGGCGGCGCCGACCTGATTTCCCATGTGTTCAGCAGCAAGAACAAACAGCAGGAATATAATGCCCGGCTCAAGGAACTGGACTACTACCGGTTCGAGCTGAACAGAATCGAAAACCAGCAGCGTGAGCTGGCTGAAGTCATGATCCGCGGCATTTCCGGCAAACTGGCCTATATCGACAACACCCTGGAGAAATCGGGCATCAAAACTGACAAGCTGATGCAGATTGCCCAGGATCGCCCCTCCTCCGAACTGGCTGGTCAGGGTGGTCCGCTGGTGGTTTTTGCCGATGGCTTCGACGAAACCCTGCCGCCATCTGAACCTTTCGCCCGCCTGCAGGCCCATTACAACAAGCTGATTGACCTGGAAGCGGCGATCCAGAGCATGCCGGTGGCTATCCCGGCCAAGAAATATTATATCTCCAGCGGCTTCGGTCCGCGCCGGGACCCGTTCCGGAAAACCATGGCCCAACACCACGGCCTTGACATGGCCGGCTGGTGGAAAACACCGATCTATGCCTCCGGCAACGGGGTGGTGACAAAAGCCGGCCGCAACGGCGCTTACGGGAATTTTATCGAAATCGACCATGGAAACGGGTTTAAGTCACGATATGGCCATCTTTCGAAGATATTGGTTAAACGTGGCCAGCAGGTCAGTGTTGAACAGCAGATCGCATTGATGGGAAGCACCGGGCGCAGCACCAGCCCCCATCTGCATTACGAGATCTGGTTCAACGGTAAACCCATTAATCCTTTGAAGCTATTCAAGGCAGCAGAAGATGTTCTCAAAATCAAGCGGCAGGAATATTCCAGAAGCTAAAGAAGTGAAAACTATGAAACCCAGCAACAATGCAGCCCCTTCCATCATCGGTTCAGACGTCACAATCAGCGGAGACATTACAACATTAGGCGAAATTCAGCTCGACGGCACTGTCGAGGGGGATGTGCGCAGTGAATCCCTGACTGTCGGCGAACATGGCTCTGTCAACGGCACGGTTGTGGCCAATAATGTTATTGTGAAAGGCTCTATCAGCGGACAGATCAAGGGGCGCAATATCCGTCTTGAAAAATCCGCTAAGGTCAAGGGCGACATCATGCATGAAACCCTGAGTGTGGAAGCCGGCGCCTTCGTCGAAGGCTCCCTGACCCACAGGGACAATCCCATGCAGGAGTCTGCCCCCAAAGCAATCAAGTCTGTGGAGATTAAATCCGAAGGACAGAAAACAGCTTAACGGATTTTTCTAAGACAAAGAATTAAAAAAGCCTCCCAAGTTATCGGGAGGCTTTTTGTTTTTCTGCTCAGGATATCTCTCTAGTCGATATCTTCCACTTCCGCCGTGGTGCCGTGCACCCGGGCCGCCAGGGCGGCGGTCAGGAACTGGTCCAGATCGCCGTCCAGCACCTTGTCGGGCTGGCCGCTTTCCACGCCGGTGCGCAGGTCCTTGACCATCTGGTAAGGCTGCAGAACATAGGAGCGCAGCTGGTGGCCCCAGCCAATCTCGGTCTTGCTGGCGTGCTCCGCATTGGCTTCCTCTTCCCGGCGCTGCAGCTCGGCCTCATAGAGCCGCGCTTTCAGCATATTCATGGCCGTGGCCCGGTTCTTGTGCTGGGAGCGGTCATTCTGGCACTGCACGACAATGTTGGTCGGAATATGGGTGATGCGGATGGCGCTGTCGGTGGTGTTCACGTGCTGGCCACCGGCGCCGCTGGCCCGGTAGGTATCAACACGCAGGTCGCTTTCATTGATCTCCACCTCGAAATTGTCATCCACCACCGGATAAACCCAGACGCTGGCGAAACTGGTGTGACGCCGGGCGTTGGAATCATAGGGGGAAATGCGCACCAGGCGATGGACCCCGCTTTCGGTCTTGAGCCAGCCATAGGCGTTCTCGCCCTTGACCAGGATGGTGGCGGATTTGATCCCGGCTTCCTCACCGGCGTGATACTCGATCATTTCCACCTTGTGGCCATGTTGCTCGGCCCAGCGGGTGTACATGCGCAGCAGCATACTGGCCCAGTCCTGGCTCTCGGTTCCGCCGGCGCCGGAATGGATCTCCACATAGGTATCAAAGCTGTCGGCTTCCCCGCTCAGCAGGGTCTGGAACTCCATTTCGCCGGCTTTTTCAGTCAGCGCCTCAATAGCCTGTTCGGCCTCGGCGACAACTTCGTCATCACCTTCCGTCTCGCCCATTTCAATGAGCTCGACATTGTCATTGAGGTCTTGTTCCACGTCTTTGCACAGGGTAATGGCCTGATCCAGCTTCTGACGTTCCTGCATCAGTTTCTGTGCGTTGGCGGGATCGTTCCACAGTTCGGGGTCTTCGGAAAGGGCGTTCAGCTCTGCCAGTCTGTCATTTGCGACATCCCAGTCAAAGATGCCTCCTCAGCAGTGCGAGAGACTGCTTGATTTTATCAACGTGATGTTGGGTTTCTGCTTTCATCTTGATGTATTTCCGTGAAATTACAAGTTACTAGTAGATTCCACCGGTACCGGTGCGAACTTTGGTCCCTGTTTGCACCAGTGAATTAAATCCGTCAAGTACATCTGCAGTTTTTGTCGGGAAGGTTCCCTGGCGGAAGGCTTCGAGGATCGTATTCTTTTCTCCGGCCTGGGCGATCTGACCGGTTTTCGGATTGACCCGGACCAATCTTACCCCCGGCGGAATACGGAACGGGATAGAGGGCTCGTTCCTCAGCGCTTGTTTCATAAAGTCGCGGAAAATCGGCACGGCGACACTGGCCCCCTCTTCCCGGTTACCCAGAGAGCGCGGTGTATCAAACCCGGCGAAGACACCGACCACCAAGTCAGGGGAGAAACCGATGAACCAGGTATCGAAACTGTCATTGGACGTGCCGGTCTTGCCGGCCAGCGGTTTGCCCAACGCCCGGATGCGGATACCCGTGCCGCGCTGGACCACGCCTTCCATCATGGAGACCAGCTGGTAGGCGGTCACCGCGTCCAGCACCCGTTTGCGCTCGTCAGGCAGTTTCGGCTCTTCCTGATACTGCCAGTCTTCCACCTGACAGTTTTCACACTCCCGCTTGTCATGGCGGAAGATAGTATCGCCGTAGCGGTCCTGGATGCGGTCGATCAGGGTCGGGGTGATTTTCTTGCCGCCGTTGACAATCATGCCGTAGGCCGCGGTGAGATTCATCAGAGTAGTATCCCCTGCCCCGAGCGACATGGACAGCAGCGGCGGCAGATTATGGGTGATGCCCATGCGGTCGGCAATATCGACGATGCCGTCCATCTTGATATATTGCGCCAGGCGAACCGTCATCAGGTTCCGGGATTTTTCCAGGCCCAGCCGCAGGGTGCTGGGGCCGTAAAATTTATCACTGGAATTCTTGGGCTTCCACTTGCCCAGGCCAAAGCCCTGCTCCATGACAAAGGGCGCGTCCAGGATCAGGCTGGAGGGGGTAAAGCCCTTTTCCAGGGCCACGGCATAGACAAAGGGTTTGAAGGCACTGCCAGGCTGCCGTTTGGCCTGTGTGGCGCGGTTATATTCGCTGAGGCTATAGTCAAAGCCTCCGGACAAGGCCAGGACGCGGCCCGTATGCGGATCCATGGCGACGATGCCGCCGTTGATTTCAGGTATCTGCCTGAGGCCGTAGACAGAGAAATCCGGGTCAACCTGATCGCTCTTTGCGCCCGGCAGTTGCTCAACAATGATGACATCGCCAACAGCAAGTACTTCGCTCACCGCCTTGATTCGCGGCCCCAGATATTCGCCCTTGAGCCATTTGCGGGCCCATTTGACCTCATCCAGCGGGATCTGGCCCAATGTACCGTCTTTGGTCAGGATAGAAGCTCTTTCCTCCTGTACATCCCTGACCACGGCAAGCTGCCAGCTGTCTATCCCCAGCGGCACGTCGAGCTTGGCCAGTTCCGCCTGCCAGTCTTCCTCTTTTGAAAAACGGGTCACCGGTCCTTTATAGCCGTGGCGGCGGTCATAGGTGATCAGGCCGTTCTTCAGTTCCCGTTCGGCAATGGCCTGAAAACGGGGTGACAGGGTGGTGCGTACGAACAGTCCGCCCCCATACAGTTCATCGTCCCCGTAAAGATCCTTGAGTTCGCGGCGGACTTCCTCGGTGAAATATTCCGCCTTGAAGATATTGGTGCGTTCCGGTTTCCGGACGACAAGCGGATACTGGCCGGCCTCGCTGGCCTCTTGCTTGGAAATATAGCCTTCTTCAGCCATGCGTCCCAGGACCCAGTTGCGCCGCCCGACCGCGGCGTCATATTTGCGGACCGGATGATAATTGTTCGGCGCCTTGGGCAGAGCGGCCAGATAAGCCATTTCCTCAAGGGTCAGTTCGTCCAGGGATTTGTTGAAGTAGTAAAGGCTCGCGGCCGCCACCCCGTAGGAGCCGGCGCCAAGATAGATCTCATTGAGGTAAAGCTCCAGGATCTCATCCTTGGTAAAGGCGCGTTCGATCCGGTACGCAAGGATGGCTTCCTTGATTTTGCGCTCATAGCTGACCACCCCGGACAGCAGGAAGTTTTTCGCGACCTGCTGGGTAATGGTGGAGGCCCCGACCGGCCGGCGGCCGCTGAAGGCGTTTTTGACATTGACCAGCACCGCCCTGAGCACACCAAGATAATCAATTCCGCCGTGGGTGTAGAACGTCTTGTCCTCGGCCGAGATAAACGCCTGAATCAACGGCTTGGGAATGGCGGAGATCGGCACAAACAGCCGCTTCTGCCGGGCATATTCGGACAGCAGGCTTCCGTCACCGGCATAGATCCGGCTGACCACAGGCGGTTCATAGTTCGCCAACTGGTGATAGTCCGGCAGGTCGCGGCCATAACTGTTCAGGAGATAAAGCAGGCCGACAACGGCACAGACAAAGCCGACGAGAACCACAACCGTGGTCGCCCCAAGAATGTTTATCCAGATCTTTTTCCGTTTCGACATTATGCCTGACAGTTGATGATAAAACTAAACTCTAAGCCCGCTGGTACGGGCAACCTGATAGTTGCCCAATGTGTCATCTATATGGCCCAATTCTTTAATTTGAACAAAGAATATATTCAATTTGACGCAAAATTCTTCTGGAAATAACGATCGACGGCGGAGACGATGGACCGTCCTATTTTTTGCTGGGTTTCCTTCTGCATCAGCAGGCGGGCGTCATTGCTATTGGTCAGGTAGCCAAGTTCCAGCAGGACCGAGGGCACATCGAGCCCCTTGAGCACAAGAAGATTAGCCGTTCTGTGCGGCCGGGTCCTGAGCAGGGTTGACTGCCGGAGCTGGCCGACCAGTTCGGTGGCAAAACTGCTGGACAGATTCATGGTTTCCCGCTGCAGAAGTTCGATCAGGATGCCCTGTACTTCGTCCGGCTCCGCTTCCAGGTCCATGCCGGCAATGATGTCGGATTTATTTTCCCGCGCCGCCAGCGCAGCGGCCTCCCGGTCGGACGCTTTTTCGGAAAGGGTATAGACGGTGGCGCCCCTGACCCGGCTATCGGCGATGGAATCACAGTGGACCGAGATAAACAGGTCGGCCTGGTGGGCATGGGCCACATGGCTTCGGGCCCGGTGTTTGACATAGATATCGCGGTCCCGGGTCAGGATAACTTCATAACGTCCGGTCCGTTCCAGTTCCTGCTTGATGGTCCTGGCGGCGGTCAGGGCAACGGTTTTTTCCGGATATGCGGACGAGCCGTTCTTACCCAGGTTGCCCGGGTCGTGACCGCCGTGCCCGGGATCAAGCACAATCAGTTTTTTTGTCCGGCCTGAGCGGGTGCTTTCCACCACCGGCTGCGGCGGGCGGGTTGCCGCCGTCATTTGCCGGGGTTTGCGGATCGTGCCGGCAAACTCCTTTTGGGAAATCTTCCTGAGATCAATGACGAAGCGATAGGGTTTGCTTTTTGTCGGCGGCAGGAAAAATGACTTGTCCACTTTCACGGGACTCTTCAAGTCAAGGACAATGCGCGAGGTGCCCTGCTTGAACAGGCCGTAGCGGTACCGTGCAATAAAACCGTCACCATCCGCCCCACCGGGGCCGATTTTCCACTCCACTTCGGCAATATCGATTACGATGCGGTTGGGATCGGCCAGCGTGAAGATGGAAAAGTCCACTTTCTTGCTCATTTCCAGAACGAAGCGGGTTCGCCCCTTGTGTTCTCCGATCCGCGCGGCAGTCACTTCCGGAACGGCGGAAAAGGCATATGATCCGCCGAAAACATATGAAATTAACAGACAAAAGAGCAGTAATGCTTTCGATACTGTTTTGTTGAAAATCATATTTCCTTATTGTTCCCAATCTCGCCTGTATCCCATTTTTAATATAATTTGGCGCAGAACCAAAGTTTTTTTCATCTTTTCCGGGGATTTATCACTTTCTCTATTGTATCAGTCAGTTTGTCGGCTTATGTTATAGGAATACTGGAAGGTGGAGTTCCGTAACCTGTTTAGTTATTTATGGAAATATCCGCCGAAGGTTGACAAGATTTAAGACGAATTGGTCAATGGTCAGAGGGGAGGCAAGACTTCCTCAACAGAAAATTGATACAAGCGTCTGACAGAAAGAAATTTCAGGTGACTGTATTTCTTTTCTCCCGATAACCGGGGCACTTTATTTTCGCAGGAAAATAAAAATAATAATTAAAGTAACCGAATATGAAATTCAGAGCTCATCAATTCCCAGGGACAGATCCGGCAGTAAACTGCCAAGATGTTCTCTCCAGCCGGTTTAACGCCGCAGTGCTGGAACAAGCGATGGGCTCCCTCTTATCCAAACAACCAAACATGATAAGTCAAAGTTCAGCTCGCCCACAGGAGGCTACTCCCCCTGCGCGTTTGAGCGAACTTTGTCGTGGAGACTATTTAAATGGCAATTCGCATGCTTATCGACGCATCGCACGAGGAAGAGACTCGTGTAGCCGTCGTTCGCGGGAATCGTGTGGAGGAATTCGATTATGAGTCCACATCCCGTAAACCCCTTAAAGGAAACATCTATCTCGCCAAGGTAACCAGGGTCGAACCCTCTTTGCAGGCTGCGTTCGTTGATTACGGCGGCAACCGGCACGGTTTCCTTGCCTTCAGCGAGATCCATCCCGACTATTACCAGATTCCTGTCGCCGACCGGGAAGCCCTGATCGCCCAGGAAGCCGCTGCCAACGCCGACATTCTGGAAGAAGAAGCGCCGGCCGAGGAACCTTCGGAAAAACCGGAAGAAGCTGAAGCCGAACAGGGTGAAGAAACCTCTGAAGCCGTGGCTGAAACATCCGATGACGAAAAAGCCGGGGAAGCCGCCGCCGGAGACAACGGCGAGGAAAGCAGTGACGAAGAAATTGAATCCCTTCATTCCGACGACGAAGAGGAAGAAGCAAAACTTCGCCTGCGCATGGCGAAACGCCTGCGTCACAAATATAAAATCCAGGAAGTCATCAAGAAACGCCAGATCATCCTGGTTCAGGTGGTCAAGGAAGAGCGCGGCAACAAGGGCGCGGCCCTGACAACCTATCTGTCCCTGCCCGGCCGCTACTGCGTCCTGATGCCCAACACCCTGCATGGCGGCGGCGTCAGCCGCAAGATTGCCAGTGGCCAGGACCGCAAACGCCTGAAAACCATCCTGGCCGACCTTAACATGCCGCAGGGCATGGCCTGCATCATCCGCACCGCCGGCGCCAGCCGCACCAAGCTCGAAGTCAAGCGTGACTATGACTATCTGACCCGTATGTGGGAAAAGATCCGCGAACTGACCCTGAAGTCGATTGCCCCGACCATGATTTATGAGGAAGGCAATCTGATCAAGCGCAGTATTCGCGACCTCTATACCCGCGAGATCGATGAAATTTTTGTTGAAGGCGAAGAAGGCTATAAGACGGCCAAGGCCTATATGAAACTGCTGATGCCGAGCCACGCCAAGAAGGTTCAGAATTACCAGGATGACATCCCTCTCCTGCAGCGGTTCCAGGTGGAAAGCCATCTCGATTCCATGTACAACCCCTCGGTCCAGCTCCGCTCAGGTGGCTATATTGTCATCAACCCGACCGAAGCGCTGGTGTCCATCGACGTGAACTCGGGCAAGGCGACCAAAGAGCATAATATCGAGGAAACCGCCTACAAGACCAACCTGGAGGCGGCCGAAGAGATTGCCCGGCAGTTGAAACTGCGCGATATGGCCGGCCTGATCGTGATCGACTTTATCGACATGGAAGATCGCGGCAACATCCGTTCTGTCGAGCGCAGGATGAAGGAATGCCTGAAATCCGACCGGGCCCGCATCCAAGTCGGCAAAATCAGCACCTTTGGCCTGATGGAAATGTCCCGCCAGCGTCTGCGCGCCGGGGTTCTTGAATCCAGCACCCGCACCTGCCCGCACTGCGACGGCACCGGGATTATCCGGTCCGTGGAATCCCAGTCCCTGCACATTATCCGGGTAATCGAGGAAGAAGGGATCCGCAAACGGTCCAGCAACCTGGTGCTTTACCTGCCGGCCAATGTTGCCATCTACATTCTGAACCAGAAGCGCCAGCAGCTGATGGAACTGGAACAGCGTTATGGCTTCAGTGTCGGCATTTCCATTGACGAAAGCCTGACAGAGAACGGCTACCGCATGGAGCGGACCGAAGGGCAGAAGCTGAAAACTGAAGCGAAAAACAGCCTGCAGCTGGGTGTCGATGTTTCTACACTTGTCGATGTGACGGAGGACGATGTTTCCGAAGATCACGAAGAAGAGCGGGAAAAACCGAAACGCAAGCGCCGCCGCCGCCCCCGCCGCCGCAACAAGAAAGATCGCGCCGAGGGTCAGGAAGCTACTGAGGAAACCGCTGCCGGCGAACAGGCTGAAACTGGCGAACCCGCAGAGCAATCTGCCGGAGAAGCAGAAACAGCTGAAGGCGGTGAGAAAAAATCCTCCCGTCGTCGTCCTCGCCGCCGCAGCAAGCGGGACAAGACAGAACAGGGTGAAGCCCTGGCCGCTGAGGAGTCTGTAACTGCGGAATCCGCAGAACAGCCCGAAACAGCCCCTGAAGCCGAAACGGCGACCGAAGGCGAAGAAAAGCCCAAGCGGCCGCGTCGTCGTCGCCCCCCTAAGACGGAAGCCCAGGAAGAGAATGCAGGCCAGGCTGAAGAAGCCAGTGAGGCTGCTGAAACCACAGGCGCTGAAGGGGAAGCCGCTGCGGAAGAGGCCGTGAAGGAAGAAAAACCCAAGCGCCGCCGGACCCGCAAGCCTAAAGCCGATGCCGCAGCGCAAGAAAAGGCGGAACCTGCCCAGGAGGAAAAACCGGCCGAGGAAGCTGCCAAACCGGCACGGGAGCCCGAGAAAAAGCCGGAAACCAAGGCCGCACCGGAACCCTCCCCGTTTGTGAATGTTATCGAGGTTGGCAGCAAATCCGAGGAAGCCGCGGACAAGGAAAGCGAAGACAAGCCCAAAGGCGGCAAAAAAGGCTGGTGGCAGCGCGCTTTCGGTGATTGATTTCTGCTGACGCAGTAACAATATAAATAAGGTCCAGTCACGATTGGGCCTTATTTTTTTGTCTTAATTATAACAGGGATGTGAATGGGGGTGTGGTGCGTTTTTATTTGACGTAATTCCGGAGGAACCATACCTTATCGATGATGTCTTTTCTAGCGGCAAATAACGGGTTAGTGAGAACCCTTGCGGTCATACTTCCACTCAGTATGATCTTCACTTCTGTTGCCCAGGCGCAACGCGGCGGCGGGCTGTCGATCCTGCGGGACGCGGAAATAGAGCATACTATCCGGGACTTTGCTGAGCCGCTGTTTGAAGCCGCCGACTTAACCCCGGACTCCGTCGATACCTATATCGTCAATGACAAATCTCTCAACGCCTTTGTAGCCGGCGGACAGAATATTTTCATCCATACCGGTCTGATTATCGAGGCCAAAAACTATAACGAACTGGTCGGTGTTCTCGCGCACGAAACCGGCCATATCACCGGCGGTCATATCACTCGTTTCTCTGACGGCCTGAAAGGCGCCACCGCCATGACCATCCTGGGCACCCTGCTTGGCGCCGCCGCCATAGCCGCAGGCTCGGGCGATGCCGGTATGGCCCTGATGCTAGGTGGGCAGCATCTGGGGACGCGGAGCTATCTGAAATACAGCCGGACCCAGGAATCCGCCGCCGACCAGGCCGGCCTCACTATTCTGGAAAAAACGCACCAGAGCGGTGAAGGCCTGATCAGCTTCCTGGATTACCTCGGGGACCAGGAACTGCTGAGTTCCTATCAGCAGGACCCCTATGCCCGAACTCACCCGGTCAGTATCGAACGTATATCCAAACTGCGGCAGCGGGTCACCTCCTCTCCCTGGTACAAGGCCCCGCCGGATCCGGTGATGGAATATAAATTCAAGCGCATGCAGGCCAAGCTTTTCGGCTATCTAAAGCCGGGCATGACCACCCTGAACAAGTATCCGCAATCTGACCAGAGCGTCTATGCCCGTTACGCCCGGGCCTTCGCCTATCACAAGCTGCACCAGGTGCCGGAGGCGCTCAGGGAAATCAACTCCCTGATCGAGGAACTGCCGAAGGATCCCTATTTTTATGAAACCAAGGGACAAATCCTGTTTGAAAACGGTTTTGTGCGGGAAGCAGGTGATGCCTATCGCCAGGCGGTAAAATATCTGCCGTCCAATCCCCTGATCCGGGTTTCCTTCGCCCAGGCGCTGCTGAATACCGAAGATGATGCGCTGGTGGATGAGGCGCTGGATAGCCTTAAGTATGCCCTTGCCAAAGACCCTAACAACTATTTTGCCTGGCTGCAGGCGTCCATTGCCTATCATCGCAAGGGTAACGAAGCTATGACCCGTTATGCCTCTGCGGAGCGTTTCCTGCTTGCAGGGGACGTACGTGGCGCCATGGTCAATGCCAAGTTCGCCATGGATAACCTGCCGAAAAATTCCACTGAATGGATCCGGGCCCAGGATATCCTGGTTACGACACAATCCAACCTGAGCCCGAACGCCCAGGAAAAACTGCCACCCCTGCCGGATAAAAAGCCGGACAATGATGATCAAAACGGAGACCATTCACTGTTCTTCGCCGACCGATGAAAACTCTATTCAGGAAATTCCGATGTATTCAAACCTCCCCAAAGCCTGCCGTCAGGCCGGCAGCACGCTGGCTCTAATCGGCACCGTTATATTCTCTGCCCCGGCGTTTGCCGAGGACAGCAACTTCACGCCGGCAGAGAAAATGGAAATCAACCAGATGATCCGTCAATATCTTCTGGATAATCCCGACATCATCCCGGAGGTTATCGGTATCCTGCAGCAACGTCATACGGCGGAAGTACTCAAGCAACTGCATGTGCCGCTTTATGAGGACAATGTCAGCTATGTGGACGGCAATCCCGACGGTGATGTTACCGTCGTGGAGTTCCTTGACTATAATTGCGGTGTCTGCAAGGCCAGCCTCAGCACCGTTGAAGCCTTGAAAAAACAGGATCCTAACATCAGGATTATCTATAAGGAATATCCCATCCTCAAGGAAAGTTCCATTACCGCGGCCAAGGCTGTGCTTGCCGCCAAGAAACAGGGGAAGTATCTGGAGCTGCATACAGCGCTGCTGCAAAATACCAAGACGCTGACAGAGAAACTGATTTTCAAAATCGCCAAAGAGGTGGGGATCGATGAGCAAAAGCTGGCCATTGACATGCTGGATCCCATCATCGACCGCACGCTCCGGGAAAATTCCTCGCTTGGCGAACAATTGAATATCTCCGGAACCCCCAGCTTTATCATCGGCGACAATATTCTGATCGGGGGGTACCGCCTGGCAACGCTCCGACAAGTGGTAGAGGAAACACGGTCCCAAAAGGACTAGACACAAAAAAGGCTCCGCACTGCGGAGCCTTTTCCTTAACGGGCGTTCTTCAGCTTAGCCGACGATTTCGTCGTCGTTGAAGAAGAATTTGATTTCGATTTCCGCGTTCTCCAGGGAATCCGATCCGTGCACGGAGTTTTCACCGATAGACAGGGCATATTCCTTACGGATCGTGCCGGGAGCAGCTTCTTCCGGGTTGGTGGCGCCCATGATTTCACGGTTGCGGGCCACAGCATCTTCGCCTTCCAGAACCTGAACGACAACCGGCTCTGACATCATGAACTCTACCAGTTCACCAAAGAACGGGCGTTCTTTGTGCACAGCATAGAAACCTTCAGCCTGTTCCTTGGTCATGTGAATGCGCTTGGAAGCAACAACCCGCAGGCCACCGTCTTCGAGCATCTTGGTGATGGCGCCGGTCAGGTTGCGTTTTGTGGCGTCGGGTTTAATGATGGAAAAGGTGCGCTGGATAGCCATGTCTTCAATCCTTTTGTAAATAAAATAGCAGTTTGCGGCGGTTTATAGTGCCTTCCGCAACTTTGTGCAACAGTAGAAATGATCCGTTGCACTTTTAAGAAATCCTGTTAAATCCTGTAGCCAACAGGAAACCGGAAAAGAATATGCTACAAATTCAGGACATCAGTTATCGTATCGGCGGCAAATTGCTTCTTGACGGGGCGTCGGCCCGCATTCCGGCCGGTCACAAGGTGGGTATCGTCGGCCGGAACGGCGCCGGAAAGTCAACCCTGTTGAAACTGATCTCCGGAGAGCTTGAGATGGACAGCGGCGCCATCCAGCTGCAGAACCGTACACGCCTCGGCCAGGTGGCCCAGGAAGCCCCGGGAGGTCCCGAAAGCCTGCTGGAGACAGTGTTGGCCGCAGATCACGAGCTTCAGGAGCTGGAGACGCAGGCACAGACCGAAACCGATCCCCATAAAATTGCCGAAATACACACCAGGCTGGCCGATATCGACGCCCATACGGCGCATGCCCGTGCCGCCAGCATCCTGGCCGGTCTCGGCTTTGATAAGGAAGCACAGGCCCGTCCCTGTTCATCCTTTTCCGGCGGCTGGCGCATGCGGGTGGCCCTCGCCTGCACCCTGTTCATCCGCCCCGATCTTCTGTTGCTGGACGAACCCACCAACTATCTCGATCTTGAAGGGGTGATGTGGCTGGAAAATTTCATCCGCACCTACCCCTATACGGTGATTATCGTCAGCCATGACCGGGACCTGCTGAACAGTTCAGTCTCCGCCATCCTGCATCTGGAGCAGTGCAAGTTGAAACTCTACACCGGCGGCTATGACGACTTCGAAAAGCTGCGCCGGGAACAGCTGGCCCTGCGGCAGGCCAATATCGCCAAGCAGGAAGCGGCGCGCAAGCACCTGCAGAGTTTCATTGACCGGTTCAAGGCCAAGGCCAGCAAGGCCAAGCAGGCCCAGAGCCGGGTCAAGATGCTGGAGAAAATGGAGCCGCTGGAAGCTGTCATTGAAGAGCGAAGCTTCTCTTTTGAATTTCCCAACCCGGCGCCGCTGGCGCCGCCCCTGCTCACCCTGGAAAAAGGCGAAGTCGGCTATAGCCCCGGACAGCCGGTGTTGAAGCGCCTGAACCTGCGTATGGATATGGATGACCGGATCGCCCTGCTCGGCCAGAACGGCAACGGCAAATCCACTTTTGCCAAACTGGTCGCCGGCCGCCTGGATCTCATGGCCGGGGAAATGAAAAAATCCGCCAAACTGGAAGTCGGATATTTTGCCCAGCATCAGCTGGATGAACTTAACCCGAAAGGCACACCGCTCAGTCATCTGACGGCGCTGATGCCGGATGTGCCGGAGAGCAAGGTTCGTGCCCGCCTCGGCAGCTTTAACTTCGGGGCCGACAAGGCGGAAACCGTAGTCGAAAACCTGTCCGGCGGTGAGAAAGCCCGCCTTCTCTTCTGTATCATGAGCCTCAGGGCCCCGCATATCCTGATCCTCGACGAACCCACCAACCATCTGGATGTGGAGAGTCGCGAGGCCCTGGTGCATGCCATCAATGCTTACGAGGGTGCCGTGATCATGATCAGTCATGACCGGCACCTGATCGAAGCCTGTGCCGACCGCCTGTGGCTGGTGCATGACGGTACCGTAAGCAGCTATGACGGCGACATGGAGGATTACCGGAAATTCATCCTGCGGCAACGCTCAGGAGAAAAACCCGAGAAGGCGGAAAGAAAAGCTAATAACAAACCAGCTGATTCCTCTTCCGATAGTTTGGAGCTGGAAAAGCTCAAAAAACAGGCCACCGTTCTGGAACAGGACATCGAATCATTGGAATCGGAAATCGAAAAATACGACCGGGCACTCCGGAATCCGAAACTCTACGACCGTGAGGATCCGAAAAACCAGGTGGCTTTGGAAAAATTCACCCGGGAACGCAAACAATTGTCTGACAAGCTGGAGGCCCGGGAAGCCGAATGGCTGGAAATCAGCGAGAAAATTGAAAATAAATCGCTACAGGGGTGATCTAGTTAAAGTTTTATTTGTTTCTTAAGAACGGTTTTACCTTCCGTGCCTATAAAGGTTTTCAACCAGAAAAAAAGAGGGTTGGGATCTTTAAAGTATCTATTTTTGTTATGTGGTGACGAATATGCACGACGGCTTGGAAGACATTAAAAGATTTGAGGCTGCGGTCTTTAACCAGCAGGTCCGCGATTATGAAAGGGATGGTCGTGTTCATCCGAGCTTTGATTCCTCCTGGGCTGACCTGAATTTTTTCACCTTCGAATGCGCGAGCAAAGATGAGGTCGTTCGACTGATCGAGAAGAAATATCCGCCGCGCAAGGGTTTTGTGATTAGCGATATCATCGAAATCAGGGAATTCGAATTTGTTCGTCCGGCAGGTGTGCCGACGTTCTGATCAGGAGGCCTTCTGGCTCCATCCCCCTGCCTCGGTCTGCTGCCAGTAGGTCAATGTATGACCGGAGGATTTATAGGCCGTCCAGCGTTCCCGGGCGGCCTGAACTTTTTCAGGGTCTGTGCCGTCAAACATTTCCAGCACCCGGGCAAATCCGTCAAAATCTTCCATCTTGCACCCGTCAGTCAGCACCAGGACATCGGCCTTGTTCGGATTTTCCATTTCCGTGGAAATATAAACCGGCTGGCTGTCAGCCCATTTATACCCTTTGCTGCCGTGCGGCAGGAAACTGGCCGGATCAAAGGACCATAGCACCTGGTCAAGCTCCTCCATCATTTCCTTGTTGCCGGTGATCACCACGGCGCGATGTCCCCTTTCCAAAACCTTTTGCAGAAGCTTCGGCAAGGCCTGGTTCAGGGACTGACGCTGGAGATGATAGAAGCTGATGTCGGTCATCAGTCTTCGTAATTGTCCCGGATGAAGCGATCAAGCAGACGCACGCCGTAGCCGGTCGCCCCCTTTTCGGCGAGGTCAGACGGCTTTTGCTTCCAGGCCGTCCCGGCAATGTCGATATGGACCCAGGGAACATCATTGACGAAGCGCTGCAGGAACTGGGCGGCGGTGATGCTGCCGGCATTGCGGCCGCCCACATTCTTCATGTCGGCAATATCGGAATTGATCAACTCGTCATAGGAAGACCCCAGCGGCAGGCGCCAGACCCCTTCCCCGGTTTGCTCGCCGGCCGTAAACAGCTGTTCGGAAATTTTGTCGTCATTGGAGAAGATACCGGCATATTCCTGGCCAAGCGAGATCAGTATCGCGCCCGTCAGAGTCGCGAGGTCGATCATCATTTTCGGCTTGAAGCGATCCTGGGTGTACCAGAGCGCGTCACACAGCACCAGGCGCCCTTCGGCATCGGTGTTGATGACCTCGATGGTCTGGCCGGACATGCTGGTCACCACATCGCCGGGACGCTGGGCGGTCCCGGACGGCATGTTCTCCACCAGGCCGACGACGCCGACAACATTGACCTTGGCCTTGCGCCCGGCCAGCGCCTTCATCAGGCCGACAACGGAGGCTGACCCGCCCATGTCGAATTTCATGTCTTCCATGCCGGCACCCGGCTTCAGGCTGATGCCGCCGGTATCGAAGGTAACGCCCTTGCCGACAAAGGCCAGCGGCGCTTTTTTCTTGTCGGAGCCTTGCCAGCGCATGATCACCAGATGGGATTCGCTGGCGCTGCCCTGGCCAACGCCGAGCAGGGCACCCATGCCCAGTTCTTCCATCTCGTCTTCGCCGAGGACTTCCACATCCACACCGAGGCTGGAGAGTTCCCTGATCTGCTCCACATAGCTTTCGGGATAAATCACATTGCCCGGCTCGGTGACCAGGTCGCGGGCGAACAGCACGCCGTCAGCCACCTTGTCCATGGGCTCGAACAGGCTCTTTGCCTTGGCGGCAGCGGTCGAGAGGATATTGAAGGAGATAACCGACGGCTTTTTGTCATCAGCCTCCTTGGTACGGTATTTGTCAAACCGGTAACGACGGAGCTTGGCGCCATAGGCGATATTGGCGGCGACGTCTTCGGCGCTCATGTCCGCTTTCTTGACGGCCTCGACAGCGACAGACAGCTCTTCCTCGCCGCAGGTCATCTGACGGGCCATGATTTTACCGCCCGCCTGCTGCAGCTTCAGTTCCTTGAGGTCCTCGGCGTTGCCAAGTCCCATCACCAGGACATTGGAAACTTTCAGGCCGCAGGGCGCCGGAATGGAGATAATTTCCCCGAAGTTGCCCTTGAATTTCGACACCTTCATTGCCCGACTGAGCTGACCGTCGGTTTCCTTGTCAATTTTTCTGGCGAAAGTTGACAATTTGCAATCACTATAGGCCAATACCACAAGGTTGCCTTTTTGGGGCACTTCATTTTTCAGGAAATTTATTTTCATATTTGCCTCAATTACGTCTATGTCACATCTAGAATGTTCTTATAAAAGAGATAGCCCCCTGCATGCGGATGTTCAAGAAGAAACGCCTGACAAATGCCCGCAAGGGCAAAAAACTTCTTTAACAGTCATTTCAATAATTTAAAGTAGGCAAGAAAAACAAAAATCTGTAAAACAAGCCCCCATGAAAAAATCATTTTTATTGTTATTGCTTTCAACCTCCCTTTGTACGCTCGTGGCCCCGGTCAGCCATGGCGCGGATGTTGATGGCGACAGCAGTAAAGAAGACTATCAGCGGGAGACGATCGATTTCGCCGCTGACAGAGTGACATATGATCCCGACAGCGGAGAAGTCATCGCCAGCGGCGACGTCACCCTGTATCAGGATGGCCGGGTGCTCAGGGCTGATACCGTCACCTATAATGAAAAGACCGGCATGGTCAAAGCGGACGGCAAGGTCACGATCCGGGACAGAAGCGGTAATATCCTCTATGTGGAAAATGCCGAACTGGAGGATAGTTTCAGGGACGGTTTTATCCGCAATGTGCGCGTCCTGTTTTCCGACGATTCCCGTCTTATGGCGCGCGAGGGCGAACGCCGCGGCCACCAGACCATTGTGCGCAATGCCGCCTACTCGCCCTGCCGCATCTGCCTCAAAGACGGTCCGGAACATCCTCTGTGGCAGATCAGGGCCAAAAAAGTTACCCATGACGAGGAAGATCATATCATCCGCTATGAGGATGTGGTGCTGGAAGTGGCCGGTATTCCTGTATTCTATACGCCGATCTTTTCCCACCCGGATCCCACGGTAAAATATATGTCCGGCTTCCTTGTCCCGGACATTGGAAGTTCAGGCGAGCTCGGCCTGTTTGCCCATATCCCCTATTATGTCGCCATCGATCCGCACCGGGATTTCACTTTCGAACCGATCATCTCCTCTGACGAGGGAATTGTCGCCGGCGGCACCTTCCGCCAGCATACGGGCAACGGCCAGTTCCGCATCAACGGATCATTTTCCAACGTCAATGTCAGGGATGACAACTTTGAGAAAACCGGAGATCACGAGATCCGCGGTCACTTCCTGACCGACGGCAAATTCACCCTGGATACCTTCCAGCCGTTCGACATCGGCGATTGGCAGTGGGACTATACCCTGCACTGGGTGAGTGACGATACTTACCTGCGGCGCTATTATGCCGACAAGTCGGACGTGCTGGAGAGCCACGCCCGGCTCGAATGGTTCAACGGTAACGATTATGCCACGCTGGGTGTATATGGTTTCCAGGGCCTGGACGAAGTGGATGATATCAACAAGACCCCGCAAGCCCTGCCGGCAATGGATGTCAATCTGGTCAGTCGCCCCCTGTTCTGGAACAGCACCCTGAAGACCAATTTCAACTCGGCTTCAGTCTATCGTGCGGAGGGCATGGATACCCACCGGGCCAGTCTCGGCAGCGAATGGACCCTTCCCATACAGGGACCGATGGGTGACTTTTATACCTTTTCAGCCAGTCTGCGGGGGGATGTCTATTACAACCGCGCTACCGACGACCCCGACCGGGAGCAATATGCCGGTGAAGACGGTACTTACGGACGCCTCCTGCCGATGCTTGCCCTGGACTGGCGTATGCCCTTCATCCGGCTCGGAGAAAGCACCCAGCAAATCATTGAACCGCTGGTCAGTGTGGTTGTTGCCCCCAATGACAAGAATATTCCTGAAATCACCAACGAAGACAGCCGCAACTTCGAATTCGACGAAAACAACCTGTTCAATCACAACCGATACAATGGCTATGACCTGTGGGAAGGCGGGACCCGGGTAAATTACGGTGTGCGTTACAGTCTCCATTCCAACCTGTTCAACCTGCAGGCCACGTTGGGGCAAAGCTACCGCGTCGATGACAGCGAAGCCTATCCGGTCGGTTCCGGCTTTGACGGCAACCTCTCGGACTTTGTCGGCCGCCTGGATGTCAGCCTCGGGGAGCATCTGGACTATGTGCACCGCTTCCGGCTGGATAAAAACAGCTTTGCCCTGCGGCGCAATGAAATGCTTGTTTCCGGCGGCTGGAAATGGTTCCGGGCCAATGTACGCTATCTAGACCTGGACCGGGATACCACGGACCTTACCGGAACCGAGCTTCTCAACCGGCAGGAGCTGGGCATGGGCGCCGAGGTCTATGTGAACAAAAAGTGGACCGTGCACGGCAGCTGGGTGCAGGACCTTCTGAACGAAAAAACCATTTCATATGATGCCGGGGTGATCTATCGGGACGAATGTCTTGAATTCGGATTGCGGTATGAACAGAGGTTTACGTCAGACCGCGATATTGCTCCGTCGAAAACCATCCACTTCAGGTTTGTCCTGAAGAATCTGGGTTAGGCTGGATTTTTAAAATAAAAGAGTTTAGAAGAGAGACAAAGGGCAATGAAGGCCATAGGGATTGAGAGAGTACTAGGAATGAAAAATTTGTTCAGGCTGATCTGTTACAGCCTCCTCGGCTGCATCGTTTTTTCAGCTTCACCTCTTCGGGCGCAGCAGCAACAACAGAAACTGGATGATGTTCAGGAGATTGTTGCCATTGTGAATGACGAGGTCATCTCTCTTTATGATCTCAAACAGCGCATGTTGTTGTTCCTGCTGTCCTCCGGCCGGCAGCAACTGAACCAGGAAGAAACAAAATATGTTCAGCAACAGTCCCTGCAAAGCCTGATTGACGATAAACTGAAAATCGGTGAAGCAGAAAAATACAAGGCGGTTATCTCCCAGGAGGAGCAGGAACAGGCTTTCGCCGGCTACGCCCAGCAGTTCAATTTGTCCCCGGAGCAGTTCGAGCAACAGCTTACCCAGGCAGGTATCGATAAAAAATCCATGCTCAAGCAGATTGAAGCCAGCCTCGCCTGGGAACAGGTGGTCGGCGGCCTGCTGATGCCGCAGGTCAGTGTGACCGATGATGAGATCTACAACACCATCGAGCGTTTCGAGCACAACAAAGGCCAGGATGAATACCGCATCCGGGAAATTTTCCTGCTGGTTACCGACAATACCCGCCGGGATGAAAGCAAACAGGCGGCTCAGCGCATCTATGACCAGCTCAAAAGCGGTTCCGCACAATTCCCCATCATGGCGCGGCAGTTTTCTGCCTCCACAACTTCTGCCGTTGGCGGCGATATGGGCTGGGTCATGAAAAGCGAGCTGCCCAAGGAATTTGTCGCCGCAGTCAGCGGTGCGCAAAAGGGCGATATCATTGGTCCCATTGAGCGGGAAGACGGCTTTTATGTCCTGCAGCTCGAAAATAAGCGAAAAGTTCTGACCCCCAGTCCCGATGATACCCAGGTGACGCTGAAGCACCTGTTCTTCAAAATTGCCGCCGGGGCCAAGGAAAATGAAGTCGCCGCTCTTGAAAAAGCGGTCGATTCCATGGGGAAACAGATTGAGGGTTGTGACGATGTGGAAGCAAAAGCCAAAGCTTTTGAAGCCACCAGCAGCGGCAGCCTGGGCACGCTGACCGTTGGGGAACTCCCGCCGGCCATGCACAAGACCCTGCTGGAGACCAAAGTCGGGTCAGCTACCAAGCCACTGCGGGAAGATGACGGATTCCGGCTGATGGTGATTTGCGACCGGGAGGTGCCCGAGATCAATATCCCCGGATATGAGGCCGTGCAAAACAACCTCACAAACCAGCGCGTTGGCCTGATGGCCCGGCGTCATTTGCGGGACCTGCGCCGCGATGCCATTATCGACTACAGGTAATCCAGCAAAACCACTGGCGGTCTCCATCGGCGAACCGGCCGGTATCGGTCCGGAAATTATCTGCAAGGCCTGGCACTCCCGGGAGGAGGAAAAGCTTCCTCCTTTCTTTGTGCTCGGTTCTACCGCCATTCTGGAAAAGCTGTCCCCTACGACGCCTGTTCAGGAGATACAGGCCCCGGAGGACTGTGCCGATCTGTTTGATCAGGCCCTGCCGGTGCTGGATATTCCCTGCGCCGCCGAGGCGGTTCCCGGTTCTCCCTCCCAGGCAACAGCGGCCATGGTGATCCAGGCCCTGGATCAGGCCGTTAAGCTTTTCTTTGAAAATAAAATTGCCGGACTGGTGACGGCGCCGATCCAGAAGTCGGTACTTTACCGGGCCGGGTTTGACTGCCCGGGTCACACGGAATATCTGGCCCAGCAGTGTGCCGATAAAACCAGCGAGCTGCAAAAGGCGGTGATGATGCTGGCCTGCGACGAGCTGAGGGTCATTCCGCTGACCATTCATGTCCCCCTGTCGGAGGTGCCAAAGCTTGTCACCGAAGACCTGATTATTGAAACCTGTCGCAAAGTTGACCGGGCCCTGAGGCAGGATTTCGGCCTTGCCCAGCCGCGCATCGCCGTGGCCGGGCTCAATCCCCATGCCGGAGAAGAGGGCGGCATTGGTCGTGAAGAAATCGAAGTTATCGGTCCTGCCCTGAAAAAGCTCCAAGCCGAGGGTCTGACCATCTTCGGTCCCCTGTCGGCGGATACCATGTTCCACGACCTGGCGCGCACCACCTATGACGTGGCGGTCTGCATGTATCACGATCAGGCCCTGATCCCGATCAAGACCCTGGATTTTGACGGCGGGGTCAACATAACCCTCGGCCTGCCGTTGATCCGCACCAGCCCCGATCACGGCACCGCGCTCAATATCGCGGGACAGGGCAAGGCCAATCCGAAAAGCTTTATCAAGGCGCTCAAAACCGCCGAATTCATGGCCCGGCAGAGGGGTGTTGCATGACCGACGACGGACTGCCGCCGCTGAGGGAGGTCATCAACAGCTTCGGCCTCGCCGCCAAGAAATCTCTGGGGCAGAATTTCCTCACCGACCTCAATCTGACCGGCAAAATCGCCCGTTCCGCCGGCGACCTCAGCAACAGTGTGATTTATGAAGTGGGGCCCGGACCCGGCGCCCTCACCCGCGCCCTGTTGATGAACGGCGCCTACCGGGTCGTTGCGGTGGAAATGGATGAACGCTGTATCGAGGCCCAGAAGCAGATTCAGGCCGCCTATCCCGGGCGGCTGGAGGTCATCCACGGCGACGCCATGCAGGTGGATGAACGGGAATTGATCGGCGATCCCGGGGACAAGGACATCCGCATCGTCGCCAACCTGCCCTATAACGTGGGCACCGCCCTGCTGATCAAATGGCTGACCGCAGAAAACTGGCTGCCCTGGTACAAGTCTTTGACGTTGATGTTCCAGAAGGAAGTGGGCGACAGGATTGTGGCTCAGCCGGGCAGCAAGGCCTACGGCCGGCTGTCAGTGCTAGCGCAGTATCGGGCCGAGGCACGCAAACTATTTGACGTCCCGGCCCGGGCCTTTGTGCCGCCGCCCAAGGTGACAAGCTGCATTGTCCAGATCACCCCCCATGAAGAGAAACCCGATACGCCAAACCAAAAGGTCCTGGAACGGGTGGTCAGCGCCGCCTTCGGCCAGCGCCGCAAGATGCTGCGCGCCAGCCTGAAGAGCCTGGGTGTGGATCCGTTGCCGAAACTGGAAGCTGCCGGAATAAAGGAAACTGCCCGGGCCGAGGAACTCAGTGTAGAGGATTTCTGCCGCCTGGCGCGGCACTATGAATCCTAATCTTCCTCGCCCATCAGGTCCTTGACGAAGGAAAGCAGTCCCGTCTGGCGCTCCCGCTTCAGCCGTTCCGCCTTGAGGATGGAAAAGAGTTCTTCTTCCGCCTGGTCCAGGTCTTCATTGACGATGATATAGTCATATTCCGCCCAGTGGCTGATTTCCTGGTTGGCCTTGGACATGCGTTTGGCCACCACTTCATCCGTATCCTGAGCCCGGGCTCTGAGACGGCGTTCCAGCTCATCCTTGCTGGGCGGCAGGATAAAGACCCGGACCAGGTCGCCCTTGGCCTTCTGCGCCAGCTGCTGGGTGCCCTGCCAGTCAATATCGAACAGGATGTCCCGGCCCTGTTGCAGAGCTTTCTCGACGGGTGCGGCAGGCGTGCCGTAGTAATTGTCAAACACCCGGGCATGTTCCAGGAAGCCATCCTGCGCCACGAGGTCTTCAAATTCTGGAATAGTGACAAAATTATAGTCGACGCCATCGGCTTCGCCCGGCCGCGGTTCCCGGGTGGTGGTCGAAATACTCATGGTTATCTGGTCGTCTTTTTCCAGCAGCAGGCGGCTCAGGGTGGATTTCCCGGCGCCAGACGGGGACGACAGAACCAGCAGAAGTCCGCGACGCTTGATATCCATGGAGAGGGCCTTACTCGACATTCTGAACCTGTTCCTTGAATTGATCGATGGCCGCCTTGAGCGCCAGCCCGACCTGGGTCAGGCTAATGTCGGAGGATTTGCTGCACAGGGTATTGGCTTCGCGGTTGAATTCCTGGGACAGGAAATCAAGTTTGCGTCCAACCGGATCGGTCGCTTGCAGCAGTTTGCGCGCGGCCTCGATATGCGCCACAAGCCGGTCCAGCTCTTCCTTGACGTCCGCCTTGGTGGCCAGGATGGTGACTTCCTGGGCGATGCGGTCGGGATCAAGTCCTGCCTTGTCGTCCAGCAGGGAGCTGACTTTTTCCATAAACCTGGTCCGGATCAGCTCCGGCTGACCGGCGGCAATGCCTGTCGCTTCCTGCACACCACGCTCGATCTCGGCAATAATTTTTTCCAGCATCGAAGTGGTGGCGGCCCCTTCCTGCAGGCGGTTTTCCTTGAGCGCGGCGATGGCGTCCATGAAGCTGTCTTCGATGGCCGTGTCCCTGGCCCTGCGGAAATCCTCGTCCTCTTCGCCTTCGATGATCTGCACGAGGTCGCGCACGCTCATCAGGTTGGCGATGTCCGGCTGCGGCAGGTGATTGTTGGCGCTGGTATCCGTCACAATCTGGACCAGTTGGTCCAGGGCATGCTGGTTGACCTTGACCTGGACCTCTTCACTTTCCCGATGCAGTTGCAGGTTCACGTTAACACTGCCCCGGGCGATATGCTTCTTGAGGAGCCCGCGCACGGTCTGGTCCATCGCTTCAAATCCGGATGGAATACGGCACCGGATATCCAGTCCTCGCCCATTGACGCTTCTGATTTCCCACACCCAGCTGTAGTTTTCCCAATGGCCCTGGATGCGGGCAAACCCGGTCATGCTCGATAAAGTCATTTGCAGCCGCCTGTCTGTTCACTATAGTTTACATTTTGTAATGCTATAGCAGGAACTTGCCCAAATGGACAATCCTAAATCCATTCTCATTACCGGTGCCAGCAGCGGCATCGGCGAAGCTCTCGCCCTGGAATATGCGGCGCCTGGCGTCACCCTGTTTCTGTCCGGCCGGGACCCGGAGAGAACTACGGCAGTGGCCGAGGCCTGTCGCGAAAAAGGCGCCGAAGCCGATAGCAGGGTCATTGATGTCAGCAACAAGGACGCCATGGCCGGCTGGATCGCCGACTGCCACCGTCAACGCCCCCTCGACCTGGTCATTGCCAACGCCGGGATCGGCTTGGGCTTTCACAAGGATGTGGATCTGGAAAAGCATACCGAGGAGATTTTCGCGACTAATGTGAGCGGTGTATTCCATACCGTTCATCCGGCCCTGGAACTGATGCGGCAGCAGGGTGGCGGCCAAATCGCCATCATGGCGTCACTGGCAGCCTACCACGGCATGCCCTCCTCGCCGGCCTATTCCACCAGCAAGGCCTGCGTCAAGGCCTATGGCGAGGCGCTCAGGGGCGCCTATTGGTCGGAAGGTATTGAAGTCAATGTCATCTGCCCGGGTTTCGTCGAGAGCCGGATCACCCGCCGCAACAAATTTCCCATGCCATTTTTCATGAGCGCCGAGAAGGCCGCGAGGATAATCCGCAAGGCACTCCGGAAAAACAAAGCACGCATCACCTTCCCCTGGCAAACCAGGCTGATGTTCGGCGGTGCCGTACGGCTTCTTCCCGCCTCCCTGATGGATCGCTTCCTGCGCACCCTTCCGGACAAAACATGAAAAAGGAACCTCGAGGGTTCCTTTCCCCAGTGCTCCCTTTGAACTACTCCGGCTTGTCTTGATCCGTCGTCAGTTCTTCTTCGGATTTTTTGTAAACGGCCTTGGATTCCGGCGTTTCCATGGTCTCCATACTGTCATTGACTTGCGGAGTGGCTTCATCTACCGGGCCGGCGGCCGGATCAACAGTCTGAACCTCCTCGGCGGCTTTTTCCATTTCAGTCTTGGATTTTTCCATTTTTTCCTGTTTTTCACCGGCCTGCAGTGCGGCAGGCAAAAGACAGAATGCGGTGATAATAGTGACAACAAACGGCAGGCGAATGAGACGTGCGCACATAGCTATGCTCCTGTTCAAATTATAGGAATAAAATCGAACTGAAACTCAACTCGGGTATGCGTAGGATTATGTATTAATAATATACTATTGGGGCGCGAATTAGGCAATTACAGTCAACAGACTGATCGCAGACCTGCTAGTTGCTGTTCAGCCTACGCTCTTTTTCCAGCCCCCGCAATTTCTGCACATTGCGGTTGTGTTCCTCATTGGTGACGGCAAAGCTGTGACCGCCGTCTCCGTTAGCGACGAAGTAAAGTTCCTCTGTCGGCAACGGATGCATGACGGCCATGATGCTGGCTTTTCCCGGGTGGGCAATGGGAGTGGGCGGCAGTCCCCGGATCACATAGGTATTATACCAAGTATGGGTACGCAGGTCCTTCTTCGACAAAGGGCGGCCGAGATCGCCGGTTTTGGTCAGGCCATAGATAACAGTCGGGTCAGTCTGCAGGCGCATCTTCTTGCGCAGCCGATTGAGAAAGACCCCGGCAATACGGGCCCGTTCTTCCTCCAGCGAGGTTTCCTTTTCGACAATACTGGCCAGGACCAGGGCCTCTTCCGGACTGTTCAGCGGCAGGTCCGGATCGCGGAGTGACCACTGATCCAGCAGGAATTCCTTTTGCCTCGCCTGCATCCGGCTGATCAGCTCGTTGCGGTACTCATCCCGGGTATAGAGATAGGTTTCCGGCATAATGCTGCCTTCCGCCGGCAGGGCGGAAATGTCTCCGGAAAGATTGTCGATGCTGTTCAGGTAGGTGACAATCTGATGGCTGGTCCAGCCCTCGACAATGGTCAGCTTGTGATGAATGACATTGCCGCTGGATAGCAGCTCCATGATGTCCTGCATGGTCGAGCCGGCGGCTATCTCATATTCTCCGGCCTTGAAAGAGGTATCCCGGCCCGCCAGGCGCACGCCGAGACGGAAAATATCACCGTTGCTGATGATGCCCTTATCAGCGAGGTCGAAAGCGGTTTTGCCCACTCCCTGCCCCTTAGGCAGCAGATAGACGGTATTTTCCTCGAGAATGGTCTTGCCGGTGAATTCGCGATAGCCCAGAAAGGCAAACAGCGCCGCAAATGCGACGCTGCCCACAACCAGCAAAATAATATATTTCCACATCCCCCGCATGGGGTATCAGACCGCCTTGAAAATCAGGGAGGCGTTGGTGCCGCCAAAGCCGAAGCTGTTGGACAGTACGGCATTGATTTTCTTGTCCTGGGCCGTGTGCGGTACCAGGTTGATGCCGCTGACGCCTTCGGACGGGTTGTCCAGGTTCAGGGTCGGCGGAACCACACCATGGTTCATGGCCAGGATCGAGAAAATGGCCTCGGTACTGCCGGCGGCACCCAGCAGGTGGCCGATGGCGGACTTGGTGGAGGACATGGCAATCTTGCCGGCGGCGTCGCCGAACAGCCTTTTCACAGCACCGAATTCGAGCTCGTCGCCGAGCGGCGTGGAAGTGCCATGAGCATTCACATAGTCGATATCGTCCGGCGTCAGGCCGGAGCGTTTCAGAGCCATTTCCATGGCCCGGTAACCGCCGTTGCCGTCCGGCGCCGGAGCGGTCACATGGTAGGCGTCGCCGGACATGCCGTAACCGACAACTTCCGCATAGATTTTGGCGCCACGTTTCCTGGCATGCTCATATTCTTCCAGCACCACCATACCGGCGCCCTCGCCGATCACGAAACCGTCACGGTCCTGGTCCCAGGGACGGGACGCCTTGGTCGGGGTGTCGTTGAAGTGGCTGCTCAGCGCCTTGGCCTGGGCAAATCCGGCCACACCGATCCGGCAGATGGCCGCTTCGGCGCCACCGGCCACCATGACATCGGCATCATCAAGGGCGATGATACGGGCCGCATCGCCCAGCGCGTGAGTACCGGTCGCACAGGCGGTAACAACCGCGTGGTTCGGTCCCTTGAGGCCGTGGCGAATGGAGACATTGCCGGAAATCAGGTTGATCAGACAGCGCGGAATGAAGTGCGGGCTGACCCGGCGCACACCGCGTTCATGCATATTGATGGATTCATCCTGGATGCCCGGAAGACCGCCGATACCGGATCCGGCCAGAATGCCGGTACGGCACCGCTCTTCCTCGGATTCCGGTTTCCAGCCGGAATCTTCCAGAGCCATGTCGCTGGCCGCAATCCCGTAAAGAATGAAATCGTCAACACGGCGGCGGTCTTTGGCGCTCATCCAGTCATCCGGGTTGAATGTCCCGTTTGAGCCATCGCCCTGTTTGACCTCACAGGCAACCTGCGAGGACAGGTCGGATGCGTCAAATTTAGTGATGGGGCCGGCACCGGATTCCCCGGCAATCAGTCTTTCCCAGGTCAGATCAACACCCGTCGCAAGAGGGGTGACCAATCCAAGTCCCGTAACTACCACTCGTCTCATAATATCAACCTCTATTCTTTTAAAATTATTATCGGGTAATATGCCTCAAATATGACAAAGCCGCGTCAACACTGCTACCGGATACGGCATGAGCAGAATTGCGCGGCATTTGACGATTCAAGCAGGCCAGCGGACTTACGCGTTGGCTTCGATGAAATCAATTGCATCCTTGACGGTCAGGATTTTCTCGGCTGCATCGTCCGGGATTTCACAACCGAATTCCTCTTCAAATGCCATAACCAGTTCAACAGTATCGAGGCTGTCTGCGCCCAGATCATCGATAAAGCTTGCAGCATCCGTAACTTTGTCTTCTTCGACACCGAGATGCTCTACTACGATTTTTTTAACGCGCTCAGCTACGTCACTCATATTCTATTTCCTTTAGTTCTGTGGACCTTCCTGATCCAGTTAGTAACAAAACTATGTCTGGCGAACCAGTACTAAATACCCCAAGATCAGATTTTTCAAAAGACAATCTTGCGATTTTTTGCCATCTAATTGAAACATTTCAAATTTTCGAGGGCTACCTAACATATATTCCGGCGCCTTGCCAAGCTTTATATGCCCCCGGCGGTTAAATCATCGCCATGCCGCCGTTAATATGCAGAGTCTGCCCGGTTACATAGCCGGCTTCCTCGCTGGCGAGATAGACCACGCCGGCCGCAATTTCATCAGCCTGGCCAAGCCGTCCCATGGGCACACTGCCGAGAATCCGGTCCTTCTGGCCTTCGTCGAGTACATCGGTCATCGGGCTTTCAATGAAGCCGGGGGCGAGGCAGTTCACGGTGATACCGCGGCTCGCGACTTCCTGCGCCAGGGACTTGCTCATGCCGATCAGTCCGGCCTTGGAGGCGGCATAGTTGGCCTGCCCCGGATTGCCGGTGACACCGACGACGGACGTAATATTGATGATCCGGCCGAACCGGCGCTTCATCATACCGCGCAGCATGGCCTGGCTCAGCTTGAACGCCGCTTTCAGGTTAACCTGCTGCACCAGGTCCCAGTCCTCGTCCTTCAGGCGCATGGCCAGGTTGTCCCGGGTGATCCCGGCGTTATTGACCAGAATGTCAATCTGACCCATGGCTTCTTCCGCAGCTTTCGGCAGGGCGGCAACGCTTTCCGGATCGCTCAGGTTGGCGGGAACCACATAGGCGCCCTCGCCCAGTTCCCTGGCCAGCTCTTCCAGAGGCTCAACGCGGGTGCCGGAGAGCGCCACCTTGGCGCCCTGGGCATGCAGGGATCTGGCGATGGCGGCGCCCAGGCCACCGGAAGCGCCGGTAATCAGCGCACATTTACCTTCAAGATTAAACATTGTCTCATACTCCCCGTATCAATTAGCTTTTCAGCGAGGCCGCAAATACCTCGATATCCTCTGCAGTCTGCAGGGAAACTCCAGCAAGCGAGCGGTCAATCCGTCGCA
The DNA here is from genome assembly GCF_006385175.1 of Emcibacter nanhaiensis. Classification (NCBI taxonomy): domain Bacteria; kingdom Pseudomonadati; phylum Pseudomonadota; class Alphaproteobacteria; order Emcibacterales; family Emcibacteraceae; genus Emcibacter; species Emcibacter nanhaiensis. Next base: position 413,870 of record NZ_VFIY01000004.1, on the reverse strand, counting down.
CCATGCCGGTCAAAACCTTGCCGGCGCCGGCTTCCACCAGGGTATCCACGCCGAGCTCGGCCATCTTCAGCACCGATTCACGCCAGCGGACCCGGCCGGTCACCTGCTCCACCAGAAGCTCACGGATCTTTTCCGGGTCTGTTTCCGGCGCAGCCGTGACATTGGCAATCACCGGCACCACCGGCTGGTTGATGGTGGTTTCCGCCAGGGCGGCTTTCATTTCCTCCGCAGCCGGCTGCATCAGTGCGCAGTGGAACGGGGCGCTCACCGGCAGCAAAACACCTTTCATGGCGCCCTTGTCCTTGGCAATGGGGATAGCCCGTTCAACGGCGCCTTTATGCCCGCTGATCACGATCTGACCGTTGGCATTATCGTTGGCGGCGGTGCAGACTTCGCCTTCTGCGGCTTCCGCGACGACTTCCTCAACCTTGTCCATGTCGAGGCCGAGGATCGCGGCCATGGCGCCTTCGCCGACCGGCACGGCCCGCTGCATCGCTTCACCGCGCAGGCGCAGAAGTTTGGCGGCATCGGTCAGGGACAGTGCCCCGGCGGCTGTCAGGGCGGAATATTCGCCAAGCGAGTGACCGGCCACATAGGCGGCGGCATCCTGCAGCCTGACACCGAAGTCATCTTCCAGCACCCGCATGACCGCAATACTGACCGCCATCAGGGCCGGCTGGGCATTATGGGTCAGGGTCAGGTCTTCCTGAGGGCCTTCAAACATAATCGCCCGCAGGTCAGCGCCCAGGGCGTCGTTGATTTCCTCGAATACCTGGGCGGCTACCGGGCGGCTTTCCGCCAGTTCCTTGCCCATTCCCACAACCTGGCTTCCCTGTCCCGGGAAGGTGAATGCACGTGCCATAGATATGTCATCCCTCTTTTAATTGTGATGTCCTGCCCTTTCTCATAACGCATGCCCGGACAGTGTCAAGGGAACTTGAAATAGAGGGCCAAATTAGGCGATAATATGGCCTGCTTTCCCGCTCCCGGACCGCGACGGGAAATTATTTCCCGAATTCCGCTCTTTTTTCCGGGAAAAGGCTTGTATTTGCGGGAGGTTCATGTATATATCGCGCCTTCTGCCCCTGCTTGTCGGGAGCGGAACCCAATCCGGTTGATTATGTAATGTGACGCATTTGATATTCGTGGTCACCCCGGAATGTTGAAACTCTTAAGGTTAAAAGGAATACCGATGCCTTGTTATGAATATACATATATCGCTCGGCAGGATATCCAACCTCAACAGGTTGAAGCGATTACCAATGATCTGACAGCCATTATCGAAAACAATGGCGGTAAAGTTACCAAATCAGAATATTGGGGTCTGCGTAATCTTGCCTATCGTATCAAGAAATACAAAAAAGGTCACTATGTTCACCTGAACGTTGACGCCGGCGCCGACGCTATTGCGGAGCTGGAGCGCAACTCCCGTCTGCACGAGGATGTGGTTCGTTACATGACCATCCGTGTTGAAGAGTTTGAAGATGGTGAATCCGTTGTTCTCCGTTCCAAGGAACGTGAAGGACGTGGCGGACGCTATGACCGTGACGACAACAAACGGTCAGACTCCTAAGAAATTCTCATAAAGGAATTACCAAATGTCAGAAAGAAAAGATTCTCCACGGTCAGGCGGCGGTGCCCGTCGTCCGTTTTTCCGCCGTCGCAAAACCTGCCCCTTCTCAGGTGAAGGTGCGCCGAAGATAGACTATAAAGACGTACGTCTGCTGTCCAAATATGTTTCCGAACGTGGCAAGATCGTTCCCAGCCGCATCACCGCCGTTTCCGCCAAGAAACAGCGTGAGTTGGCCCGCGCCATCAAACGCGCCCGGAACCTGGCTCTGCTGCCTTATGTGATTCAGTAGGGAGATTTATCATGGAAGTCATTCTGCTTGAACGCGTTGCAAAACTGGGCCAGATCGGTGATGTGGTATCTGTGAAAAACGGCTTTGCCCGTAACTACCTGCTGCCGCAGAACAAAGCCCTTCGCGCCACCAAAGCGAACCTTGAGGTTTTTGAAGCACAGCGCAAGGACATCGAAGCCCGCAACCTGGAAGCCAAAAAAGAAGCTGAAGCCGTTGCCGGTAAAATGAACGATGTATCCGCAGTGATCATTCGTTCCGCCGGTGAAAGCGGACAGCTGTACGGCTCCGTTTCCACCCGCGACATCGTGGACGTGCTGGCCGACCAGGGGTACACCGTTTCCCGCAACCAGGTTGTCCTGGACCGGGCGATCAAGAACCTGGGCCTCGAAGATATCGAAATCCGTCTGCACCCGGAAGTCAGCGTTACCGTTCAGATTAACGTTGCCCGTTCCGAAGCTGAAGCTGAAATGCAGGCCAAAGGCATCGATACCACTGTCGAGGAAGAAGCTGCAGAAATTTCTGTTGAAGATTACTTTGAGCCCGAAGCTGCTGAAGAAGTTGCTGCTGAGCTGGCTGAAGAAGCTGAAGTTGAAGTTGAAGCTGCTGCCGAAGAGGAAGCCGCTGAAGAAGTTGCAGCCGAAGAAGCTTCCGAGGAAGCTGAAGAAGAAAAATCCGAATAATTTTCTTCCAAAAATAATTTCTCTGAAGGGCAGCCTCACGGTTGCCCTTTTTTGTTCTTATCTTGTATGATCAAGTAAAGAGTCGGAGCAGAAATTCAAAATATGGCAGATTTTCCTGATATTCCCGAGATTAACGAGAACGACAATGTGGTCAACGCCACCTTTCGGGAAACGCCCCATAACCTGGAAGCCGAACAGGCCCTGCTCGGCGCGATATTGACCAATAATGAAGCTCTGGCCAAGGTCCAGGATTTCCTCGAAGCCGAGCATTTCATCAATCCCGCGCACCAGAAAATCTTTGAGGCGACCCGCAAGCTGATTGAGAAAGGACTTGTGGCCTCCCCGGTGACCCTGAAACCCTATTTCGAGCGTGAAGAACATCTGGAGGATGTCGGCGGCGCCAAATATCTCGCTTCCCTGGCGTCTTCCGCCATCAGCATCATCAACGCCACCGAATATGGTCAGATCATCCACCAGATGGCCCTGAAACGCGAACTCATCAATGTGGGTACGGAAATCGTCAACGACGCCTATGATCATGATGTGGACAAATCGGCCCAGGATCAGATCGAACGGGCGGAACGGGCGCTTTATTCCCTGGCGGAAACCGGCGCTTCCGAAGGCGGCTTTAAATCCTTTGCCAAAGCGGCCGGCGATGCCGTCAACATTATCGAGATCTCCCGTAAAAATGCCGGCAAGCTGTCCGGCATCACCACCGGCTTTACCTCCATCAACAATCACATCGGCGGCCTGCACAAGTCAGACCTGATGATTCTGGCCGGACGCCCGGCGATGGGGAAAACCGCGTTGGCCACCAACATCGCCTTCAATGCGGCCAAATTCTATCTGGAGCAGCTGCGCGCCGGCATCACGCACGAGGAAAACCGCGGTGCCGTGACGGCCTTCTTCTCGCTCGAGATGTCCGCCGACCAGCTGGCCACCCGTATTCTCGCCGAGCAGGCCAACCTGCCGTCTCAGGACCTGCGTAAGGGGCAGATCAACCAGGACCAGTTCGCTGCCCTGGCCCGTACCAGCATGGAACTGGAGGAACTGCCGCTGTTCATCGACGACACCCCGTCGCTCAGCATCGGCGGGCTTCGCACCCGGGCCCGCCGCCTGAAACGGCAGCATGGCCTAGGTCTGATCATCGTCGATTACCTGCAACTATTGAAGGGCAGCGATCGCGGTCGCGGCCCCGAAAACCGGGTGCAGGAAATTTCCGAAATCACCCGTGGTCTCAAGGGGTTGGCCAAAGAACTTCAGATTCCGGTTTTGGCTCTGTCCCAGCTCAGCCGTACCATTGAACAACGCGATAACAAACGCCCGCTGCTGTCGGACCTGAGGGAATCCGGCTCTATCGAACAGGATGCCGATATGGTGACCTTTGTCTACCGGCCGGAATATTACCTGCACCAGCAGCAGCCCGACCCCGGCACGCCGGAGCATGCCATCTGGCTTGAGGAATGCGACAAGATGCACGGCAAGGCCGAATTCATCATCGGCAAGCAGCGTCACGGTCCCACCGGCATTATCGAGCTGATGTTCAACAGCGAAACCACCAAATTTACCGACCCGCCGGTGGCCGATGATCATCTGCCGGAGCAGTTTAACTGATGCCACGGGAAACCATGACTTCCCTGCCCGTCGATTGCCAGGCGACACTGACCATTGACCTGCCGGCCATCGTCGATAATTACCGTGCTGTCCGCAAGCTGGCCGCGAACGCCGATGCCGCCGCCATGGTCAAAGCCGATGCTTATGGGATGGGAATCGCCGAGGTCGCGCCCGCCCTGTTCCACGAAGCCGGCTGTGCGAACTTCTTTGTTGCCAACCTGGCCGAGGCCGTGGAATTGCGCCACCATACCCCCGATGCCTGCATCTATGTGTTGAACGGGCTGTTTGCCGGTCATGAGGCCTATTTCACCGACCATAAGCTGCGCCCGGTCATCAACAGCCCGGAACAGCTCGCCCTGTGGAAAGCCAACGGCCAGGGCCTGCCCTGCGCCCTACATTTTGATACCGGCATCAATCGGCTCGGCTTTTCGCCGGATGAGACCGCGCAGCTGCTCAATCACGCGAGCCCGCTCAAAGAGGTCAATATCGCCCTGGTCATGAGCCATCTGGCCTGTGCCGACGACAAAGGCAATAGCCTGAACAAGCAGCAGCTCGAAACCTTCCGCAAGATCAGCGCCACCTTCCCCGGCATCCCGGCGTCACTGGCCAATTCCGGCGGCATCCTGCTGGGGCCGGACTATCATTTTGACATGGTGCGCCCGGGCCTGCTGCTGTTTGGCGGCAATCCGTCGCTTAACGCGCCCCTGCCCGCCGACATCCACCCGGTTTTCACCATATCCGGGCGGATTCTGCAGGTGCGTGAAGTCCGCGAAGGTATGGGTGTCGGTTACGGCTCCACCTGGAATGCACCGCATCGCAGCCGCATCGCCATTGTCAACGTGGGCTATGCGGACGGTTACCTGCAGGTCTTCAACAATGTGGGGCACCTGTATCTGGCCGGCCGCGAAGTTCCGGTGGTCGGCCGGGTCTCCATGGACATGCTGGCCATCGACATCACCGGGCCCGGGTTCAGCACTGTTTCCGAGGGCGATGAAATTGAATTGCTGGGACAGCATATTACACTTGAAAAGGCGTCTGAACTGTCTAACCTAAGCCAATACGAAATTCTGACCGGTGTTCGGGAACGATATCATCGTGTTTATATCCCGGTAAAATAACAAGCGGGTGGAGGAGTAATGAATTTTCTTGCCAGAATTGGCCGCGTGTTCTTCATGTTTCTGCAGGCGGCCGGCCATTTGGGGGTTTTTGCCACCTCAGCAGTTTCCCATATGTTTGCCCCGCCCTTCTATCCGCGGGCGCTGTTCAAACAGATGATGACTATCGGCTATTACAGCCTGCCGGTGGTGGGCCTGACCGCGCTGTTTACCGGCGCCGCGCTGGCGCTCAACATTTATGAAGGCGGCTCCCGCTTCAATGCGGAAAGCGTGCTGCCGTCAATCGTTGTGATTGGCATCGTGCGCGAACTGGGCCCGGTGCTCTGCGGCCTGATCGTCGCCGGCCGGGTCAGCGCCTCCATGGCGGCGGAGCTTGGCACCATGCGGGTCACCGAACAGATCGACGCCCTCAGCACCCTGTCCACCGATCCCTTTAAATATCTGATTGCCCCGCGCATCCTGGCAACCCTGATCATGATGCCGTTCATGCTGGTGATTGTAGCCGACACCATCGGCGTGATGGGCGGCTTCCTGATCGCCACCACAAAGCTCGGCTTCAACCCCAGCGTCTATATGAAAACCACCATGGACTTCCTTGAAGCCATTGATGTACGCGCCAGCCTGACCAAAGGCGCGGTGTTCGGCTTTGTCGTCTCGCTGATGGGCTGCTACCACGGTTTCTACAGCCGCGGCGGCGCCCAGGGTGTGGGCATTTCCACCACCAATGCCGTGGTCTCCGCCTGCATGCTGATTTTGCTGACCAACTATATCGTAACAGAGATGTTCTTTTCGTCATGACCGAGATCCAGAATAAAGAAGTGCCAAAAATCAGTCTCCGCGGCGTGAGAAAAGCCTTCGGCAGCAAAGTCGTGCTCGACAGCATCGATCTGGATGTGATGCCGGGGGAATCCATGGTCATCATCGGCGGCTCCGGGTCCGGCAAGTCGGTGACGCTGAAATGTATTCTCGGCCTGCTCGAGCCCGATGCCGGCAGCATCAAGATCGACGGCGAGGAAACCGTTGGCATGTCCGGCAAAGACCGCAAAAGGATCATGGGCAAGTTTGGCATGCTGTTCCAGGGCGCGGCCCTGTTCGACAGCCTCCCGGTGTGGGAGAATGTGGCCTTCCGGCTGATTGCCACCAAGAAAATGTCGCGCAAGGACGCCAAGGAAGTCGCCATTGAGAAACTGCGCCGGGTCGGCCTGGAGCCGGAGGTGGCCATGCTGAGCCCGGCCGAACTGTCCGGCGGCATGCAGAAGCGCGTCGGCCTCGCCCGCGCCATTGCCGACGAGCCGGAAATCATCTTCTTTGACGAACCGACCACCGGTCTTGATCCGATTATGGCGGATGTGATCAACGACCTGATTGTGGAATGCGTGAAGGACCTCGGCGCCACAGCGCTCAGCATCACCCATGACATGGCCAGCGTGCGCAAGATCGCTGACAAGTGCGCCATGATCTATAAGGGCAATATCATCTGGAGCGGCCCGCGGGCCGATATCGACCACAGTGGCAATGATTATGTAGAGCAATTCATCCACGGCAAGGCCGAAGGGCCGATCAAGATGGAAATTCTGAAAGCCTGACCCATGGCCAAAGCCCGTCGCACATATGTCTGCCAGTCCTGCGGCAGCGTCACGTCCAAATGGATGGGGCAATGCGAATCCTGCGGCGAATGGAACAGCATCATCGAGGAAACCGACCAGAGTCTGCCCAGCGGGCTTGGCAAGGGCTCGTCCCCGGCCAGGGGAACCGTGATCGACCTCGGCGACCTCAGGGGCGAGGAAACCCCGCCCGCCCGCATGATGTCGGGCATGGCCGAATTCGACCGCGCCTGCGGCGGCGGCCTGGTGCCGGGCTCGGCGACACTGATCGGCGGCGATCCGGGGATCGGCAAGTCCACCATCCTGTTGCAGGCCATGGCGCGGCTTGCCGGCAGCGGCCATCGCACCATCTATATCTCCGGCGAGGAATCCACCAGCCAGGTGCGCATGCGCGCCAAACGGCTGGGGCTGGAGGATAATCCGGTCAAGCTCGGCTCCGAAACCAATCTGCGCAACATCATCGCCACTCTGGAACATGGTGACCTGCCGCAGGTGGTGGTCATTGACTCGATCCAGACCATGTTTGCCGACACCATCGAATCCGCGCCGGGCACCGTGGCCCAGGTCCGCACCTGTGCCCAGGAACTGATCCGCTTTGCCAAACGGCGCAATGTGGCTGTGGTGCTGGTCGGCCATGTGACCAAGGACGGCCAGATCGCCGGTCCCCGGGTCCTGGAGCATATGGTCGATACCGTCCTTTATTTCGAAGGCGACCGCGGCCACCAGTTCCGCATCCTGCGCGCGGTCAAGAACCGCTTCGGCGGCACCGACGAGATCGGTGTGTTTGAGATGAGCGACATGGGCCTGCAGGAGGTGCATAACCCCTCGACCCTGTTCCTCGGCAACCATACCGGCGATGTCGCCGGCTCGGCGGTCTTTGCCGGCATGGAGGGCTCCCGCCCCATGCTGGTGGAAATCCAGGCCCTGGTGGCGCCGTCCTCGCTCGGCACCCCGCGCCGGGCCGTGGTCGGCTGGGATTCGGGACGGCTCTCCATGATCATCGCCGTGCTCGACGCCCGTTGTGGCCTCGGCCTTGGCGCTTTTGATATCTATCTCAATGTGGCCGGCGGGCTGCGGATCTCGGAACCGGCCGCCGATATGGCCGTCGCCGCCGCCCTGATTTCCTCGCTGTCCGGCTATTCAATCGCCAAAAACACGGTATTGTTCGGGGAAATCAGCCTGTCCGGGGAACTCCGGCCGGTGGGCCAGGCCGACGCCCGGCTCAAGGAATCCGCCAAGCTCGGCTTCGAGCAGGCCTATATCCCGGCCAATATCAAGCACAAGGGCAAGGACCTGCGCGTGGTGGAACTGGATGAAATCCGCAAACTGGTCGACCTGATTGCCGTCGACCTGGAAGGAAACTGATGGAAGGCTTGCTGAACCCGTTTGACATCATTGTCCTCGCCACTTTGGTGATTTCCGGCATTGTGTCCTGGAGTAAGGGCTTTACCACCGAGGCGCTGAGCCTCGCGGCCTGGGCCGGGGCCTTGATTCTTACCCTGCAGGGGCAGCCCCTTGCCGCCCCCTATGCCAGGGAACTGATTCAGCCGGATATCATGGCCAGCATCATTTCCTATGCCCTCCTGGGCGTGGTCAGCCTGATGCTGCTGAAATTTATCGCCACTTTTATCGGCAGGAAAATCAAGGAAAGCCATGTCGGCGCCCTCGACCGCAGTCTCGGCGTGCTGTTCGGGATTTTGCGCGGCATGTTGCTGATCTGCGTTATTTTCCTCGTGATCAATACCTTTGTCTCACCGAAACACTTCCCGGACTGGTACCAGGATTCCAAATCACGCCCGCTGGTGGAATATGGAGCCAGCATGGTCAATGCGATGAACCCCCTCAAAGACGATATCGATCCGGAAGAAACCCGGGAAAATATGAGTTTGCTGAAAAACATCTTTACCTCCTTCTCCAGCAGCTCCCGGGATGAGGAAGGTTATGACAAAGAGAACACCGACGAGATGGACGAACTGTTCAAGAAAAAGATGGACGAATAAAAAAAGGTTCACATAGAAACCGTTTCGACATATAACGCCCCAGAGGCCACCACACGATTGACGCTCAACAACCATTGTGACGAGTTGACCATATGACGGAATTTACTGCTCCCCGCCCCGGCTCCCAGGACCTGATTGGCACCAATCCCTTCGATGACGACAAACTGCATGAAGAATGCGGCGTTTTCGGGATCTATAACCATGAGGAATCCGCCGCCCACACGGTGCTCGGCCTGCATGCCCTGCAGCACCGCGGCCAGGAAGCCGCCGGGATCGTGACCTTTGACGGCCGGAACTTTCATTCCCATAAATCCATGGGCCATGTGGCCGACAACTTCAACAGCCAGAAGGTGATCGAGTCCCTGCCCGGCATGTCCGCCATCGGCCATGTGCGCTATTCCACCACCGGCGGCTCGGCCATGCGCAACATCCAGCCGCTGTTTGCCGACCTGTCGTCCGGTGGCTTTGCCGTGGCCCATAACGGCAACCTGACCAATGCCTGGACGCTGCGTAAAATTCTGGTGGAGAAAGGTGCGATTTTCCAGTCCACGTCGGATTCGGAAGTGATGATCCATCTGGTCGCCACCAGCACCTATACAAATCTTGTCGACCGGGTAGTGGATGCGCTGCGCCGTATCGAAGGCGCCTATTCCGTGGTGGCGCTGTCCCAGAAGAAACTGATCGGCGCCCGTGACCCGCTTGGCGTGCGACCGCTGGTGCTCGGCAAACTGTCCGACGACACCTATATTTTCGCCAGCGAGACCTGTGCCCTCGATATTATCGGCGCGGAATATATTCGCGATGTGGAGCCGGGCGAGCTCATTGTCATTGATGCGGACGGACTGACCAGTCATCATCCGTTCCCGGCCAAAAAGCCCCGCCCCTGCATTTTCGAACATGTCTATTTCTCCCGTCCCGACAGCATCACCAACGACCGCAGCGTCTATGAAGTACGCAAAAACATCGGCAAGGAACTGGCCAAGGAAAGCACCGTCGAGGCCGACCTGGTGATCCCGGTGCCGGATTCCGGCGTGCCCGCCGCCATCGGCTATGCCCAGCAGTCCGGCATTCCGTTCGAGCTCGGCATTATCCGCAACCATTATGTGGGGCGCACTTTCATTGAACCGTCGGACCAGATCCGCCACCTGGGCGTGAAGCTGAAACATAACGCCAACAAGGCCGAGATCGAAGGCAAAAGCATCGTCCTGATCGATGACAGTATCGTGCGCGGCACCACCTCCATCAAGATTGTCGAGATGATGCGCGCTGCCGGGGCCAAGGAAGTGCATATGCGCATCGCCAGCCCGCCGACCACCAACAGCTGCTTTTACGGCGTCGATACACCCGAGAAGGACAAATTGCTGGCCTCGCGCATGAGCGTTGAGGAAATGGCCAAATATATCGATGCCGACAGCCTCGCCTTTGTCTCCATCGACGGCCTGTACCGCGCCGTGGGCGAAACCAGCCGCGATAGCAACAGCCCGCAATATTGCGACGCCTGTTTCAGCGGCGACTATCCAACCCCGCTCACCGATGAAGCCCTGGGCGAAGACAACAAACAATTCTCTTTCCTGACGGACTAAAGGCATATCATGGGTAAATTGGACGGAAAAATCGCCCTGATCACCGGCGCCTCCCGCGGCATCGGCCGGGCTGTAGCCCTGGAATTCGCCCGCGAAGGCGCCGACGTGATCCTGGTCGCCCGTACCGTCGGCGCCCTCGAAGCCCTTGATGACGAAATCAAGCAGGAAACCGGCCGGGAAGCGCTGCTGGTGCCGCTGGATATCACGGACTTTGACGGCATCGACCGGTTGGGCGCCGCCCTCTATGAAAAATACGGCAAGCTCGACATTCTGGTCGGCAATGCCGGCTATCTCGGCATCCTGTCCCCGGTCGCCCATATCGCCCCCAAGGACTGGGATTCCCTGCTCGATATCAACCTGACCGCCAATTTCCGCCTGATCCGCTCCATGGAATCACTGCTCAAGCAGTCCGACGCCGGCCGTGCGCTGTTTGTCTCCTCCGGCGTCGCCCACAAGAACCGGGCCTACTGGGCCGGCTACGCCATGAGCAAGGCGGCGCTCGAGGTGCTGGTCAGGACCTGGGCCGAGGAAATGAAAATCACCAATATCAAGGCCAACCTGGTCAACCCCGGCCCCATGCGCACCGCCATGCGCGCCAAGGCCGTGCCCGGCGAGGATCCGGAAAAGCTCCCCCATCCCAAAGAGATCGCGCCCATGTTCGTGGAGCTCTGCTCGGAGGAGTTCAGCGAGACCGGCCAGCTGTTTGATTTCAAAGAGTGGAAAGAGAAGTAATCGTCAGGACATCAATTGGGGGATAAAGAAATGAATGTGAAAGACAGCATTTATATTGTTTGGAATGCTGAAAATGCAGGGGCAAATAGTGGTCAGGAGTTCGAACCTGGCCTTTATTTTTATGGCTATTGGAAAAATTCGCTCCTTCCTGAATTGGAAACAGAAAAGCTGCTAAATGCTTGGCACGATGCTAAGGTGGCTTTCAAAGCCCAAAAAATAAAAGAAAATGACTACAACCATATTGTCATCGACATGAGGGTTTTTGACTTTCCTCCTCAAAGCCAGTGGCTAACCAATATTCGAAAAACACTTCAATTTTTGTCTGAAAATGGTGCCATGATATCATGGTGCGGTGATGAAACCTGTCACGGACATCTAAGTATTTTCAACCCGACCGAAGCCAGCGGGAACATCTATGCCGCTTATTCAAAAGAAAATGGATTTTATTGTAATTCCGACTTAGACGAAGAAATCCATTATTTAAACGATGAACAGTTGGCGATATTTGGAAAAGTTCTCGGATAACTTCCGTCACTCCCGCAAAAGCGGGAGTCCATGGTTCCGCTTGATACGGTCTTACCATGTTACAAATGGATCCCCGCCTGCGCGGGGATGACGACAGAATATGCGGGATATGTCCTACTTCTTATGATAGGGATTATCACCCCTGCGCAGCAGCAGCCGGATCGGCACGCCGGGCAGTTCGAAGTCCCAGCGCAATTCGTTCATCAGGTAGCGCTGGTAGCTGTCAGGCACGGCGGCCGGGCGGTTGCAAAAGATCGCAAAAGTTGGCGGCCGGGTTTTGATCTGAGTGATATAGCGCATCTTGACGCGCCGGCCACTGACCGACGGCGCCGGATGATAGTCGGTGGTCTCGGCGAGCCAGCGGTTGAGCTTGGAGGTCGAGATGCGCCGGTTCCACTGCCTATACGCCTCGAACACCGCCGGCATCAGCTTGTTGACGCCACGACCGGTCAGCGCACTGATCGGCACCACCGGAATGCCCTTGACCTGCGGCAGGGTGTGTTCCAGCTTCTCGGCAATATCCTTCAGCACTTCCTGGCGGTTTTCAATCAGGTCGTATTTGTTAAGGGCGATGACCACCGAGCGGCCTTCCTGCACCGCCAGGCTGGCGATGCTCAGGTCCTGGCGCTCGAACGGCATGGTGGCGTCGACCATCAGGATCACGACCTCGGCGAAGTTCAAGGCGCGGATGGTGTCGGCGACCGACAGCTTTTCCAGCTTTTCCTGCACCTTGGCCTTGCGGCGCAGGCCGGCGGTATCGAACATGCGGATTTCCCGGCCCTCATAGTCGAAGGTCACACCGATGGTGTCGCGGGTCAGGCCCGCCTCAGGCCCGGTGATCTGCCGTTCCTCACCCAGGATCTGGTTGACCAGGGTCGATTTGCCCACATTGGGACGGCCGACAATGGCGATCTGCAGCGGCAGGCCGGGATCGATCTCGCTTTCGGCTTCCTCTTCCTCGCTGACTTCGCCCTCGATGGCGACGGAGAAGCTGACCACTTCTTCCTCTTCCTCGGACAGCGGATCAATACCCAGCTCCCGGCACATTTCATCAAAGGCCTCGATCAGCTCGGCGAGGCCCTCGCCATGTTCGGCAGAAATGGCCACCGGCGCGCCGAGCCCCAGGCTGTAGGCGTCATAGAGCCCCTCTTCCCCGGCCCGGCCTTCGGCCTTGTTGGCGACCAGGATCATGGGATGGTTGCCGCGGCGCAGCAGCTCGGCGAAATGCTTGTCGAGCGGGGTAATCCCGGCCCGGGCATCGATCATAAACAGCGAGAAGTCGGCTTCCTCGATGGCCTTTTCTGTCTGCTGCCACATGCGGGCCGACAGGCTCTTGCCCTTGCCTTCCTCGAGCCCGGCGGTATCGATGATCTTGAATTTATAGTCGCCCAGCGAGCCCATAGCCTCCCTGCGGTCGCGGGTCACGCCCGGGGTATCATCGACAATAGCAAGCCGTTTCCCAACCAGCCGGTTGAAAAAGGTGGATTTGCCCACATTGGGGCGGCCGATGATGGCGATGGTCAAAGCCATGGTTTCTACCTTAACAATAAATTTGGCCCGCTTTTACCAAAACGGGCCAAATAATCAATGAGATTATGACAATATCAGCGGTAAGCGACCACTTCGCCGTCGGTTGTCATGAAATATAGGGTGCCGTTGGCAATAATCGGCCCGTATTCCACGCCGTCCGGCAGGTCGATACCGCTGAGGATATCCCCGGTATAAGGCGACAACGACACCGCATAGCCGTGGGTCGAGGTCACCAGCAGCCGGTCCCCGGCCAAAAGCGGCCCGGACCAGAACACCGGATCACTGCGGTCATCCGGGTTTTTATAGCGCTCCAGCTGGGTAATCCAGCGCACCTTGCCCTCGCGGCGGGTCACGCAGACCACCTGGCTTTCCGGGGTCACCACATAGATGAAGTCGCCGGCAACCCAGGGGGTATACTGGCTGCCCACATTCTGTTCCCAGATGCGGGTGCCGCTCCTGAGATCGATGGCGACCATGCGGCCGGAATGGCTGACGGCGTAAACCTTGTTGTCATAGATCACCGGGTCGCCGTCCACGTCACGCAGGCTGGCCATGGCGGTCAGCCGGCCCTGGCGCGACAGGGTGTCGGTCCACAGGGTGCGGCCGTTTTCGACGCGCATGGCGTAAACTTCGCCGGAACTATAGGCGGAAATTACCGTATTTCCGGTCACGGCCGGGCTCGCGGTGCCGACCAGGCCGGCATTTTCGGAAATGCCGATTTCATTCCACAGCACTTCGCCCGTGTTGGCGTCCACGGCATAGGTCTGGTTGTCATGGGTCAGGGCAAACAGGCGGCCGTCGGCGTAGGTCGGTGCCCCGCGCATGGGAATGCCGGTTCTGGTCAGCCACTTCACATCACCATTTGACGGATCCATGGCCGCGATATGGCCATAGCCGTCGGTGATATACAGGGTGCCGTTGCCAAAGGTGACGCCGCCGCCATAGGCGTTCTTTTTGGTCTCGCCTTTTTCCTCGAATTCATGTTCCCACAGCTTTTTGCCGGTTTCGGCATTGAAAGCACGGACCTTGGCCCGGGAATCAATCATATACATCTTGCCGCCGGCAATCACCGGCATGCCGCCAAGGGCATGGCGGCCGTTGGAGCCCTGGCCGATATCAGTGGACCAGATTTTCTGCGGACTGTCGGCCAGCGCCGGATGCCCCACATAATGAAGTGCGTTCTGTCCCGGCTGCGGCCAGTCGGCACTGACGGTCGGCGCCGGCAGGGTGATCTGCACACTGGCGACCTGCTGATCAATCTTCAGGCTTTGCTCGAAGGTGAGAACGGGAATACGCTCCCCTTCCAGGCGGTTTTTATCGCCGCCGCCGCCGTCGCTACAGGCAGACAGGCCTGCAAGCAGCAGGGTTACCAAAGAAAAACGTCCTGCGGCCCGGCCGAAAATATTGTTGCTCGCCATTAAAAATCCCATTCTCTGCCTTATTCAATCACTGTCAGGAGCTGGTTCGCCCTGAACTTAACCTGTTCCGGTGTCTCGAGGTCTTCGCTGAGTTCCCGCAGCAGCACTTTGGCCTTTTCTGTATCGCCGTTCTGGATCGCGGACATGGCCAGCAGCTCCCGGGCCAGGTACCGCATTTCATTGCCCCGCTCCAGAAGCGGCTCGAGACGGGCGGTTGTCTCCTCATATGTGGCTTCATCCATCAGGATGGTCGCCGCCTGCAGGCTGGCCAGATCCTTGTAGAAATCGCTCACACCGCTGCTTTTTGACAGATTTTCCAGAATACCGACCGCCAGGGTTTTCTCCCCGTTGTTCAGGTGAATTGCCGCCCGTTGCATGGCGGACAGGACCTTGTAGCCTTCCACATCCTGGTCAGCCAGGGCCTTGAGCGCGGCAAGCGCCTGCTGCTGGTTGCCGGACTGGATATTCTCGAGGGCCTTGGTATATTGATCGGCCACCTCAAGATATTTGCTTTCCGTGTATTTTTTATATCCCTGTGATCCCGCGACAAACAGCACGATGGCGACGGCGGTTGCGATGATATATTTGCCGTAGCTCTTCCAGAATGTTGCAAGCTGCTGGTGACGCAGATCCTCGTCTACCTCGCGAATAAATTCCTCAGACAATCAGGCTCTCCTGTACATATTATTTTGGCCCAGATATTTGATCAGCGGACAAGATAGCCCGCCTTTCCCTATAAGGCAACGCGCAATAAAATATCGCTCGATATTTTCGGAAAAAAGTGGCGGTATTGGGACGTTATTTCTTCTCTTTCATGGCATAGGTATGTTCGGTGCCCGGGAAGTCGCGGCTTTTCACCTCTTCCGCATACTGCCCGACCGCCTGATCGATCATCTTGCCCATTTCCGCATAGCGTTTGACGAACTTGGGATTGCCCGGGAACATGCCCAGCATATCCTCGGTGACCAGGATCTGGCCGTCGCAATATTTGCCGGCGCCGATACCGATGGTCGGGATGTCCAGTTCCTCGGTGATTTTCTGTGCCAGCGGCTCGGTCACCCCTTCGATCACCACGGCAAAGGCGCCCGCCTCCTGAATCGCCCGGGCATCCTCCAGGATCGGCGCCCAGCTGTCTTCGGTGCGGCCCTGGGCCACATAGCCGCCCATGACATTGACCGCCTGCGGCTTGAGGCCGATGTGGGCCAGCACCGCCACCTTGCGCTCGGTAAGATACCGGATGGTGTCGGCCATCTCTACGCCGCCTTCGAGCTTGACCGCGGTGCAGCCGGTTTCCTTAATGGCGCGCGCCGCATTGTGGAAGGCCACTTCCGGGGATTCCTCATAGGTGCCGAACGGCAGGTCGATGACCACCATGGCCTGTTTGGCGCCGCGCATGACCGCCTTGGTGTGCTCAATCATGATATCGAGGGTCATGCCGGTGGTGCTCTCAAAGCCATAAAGCACCATATCGAGGCTGTCGCCCACCAGCAGGAAGTCCACATGGTCGTCGAGCCAGTTGGCCATGGGCGCGGTATAGGCGGTCAGTGATACGATCGGGCGCTGGCCCTTGAGCCTGGCAATATCCCGTACCGTATTGCGGCGTGCTTTATGGTCTGCATACATGGACTTCTCCTCTGCATATCCCTCGTCAGACGTATTTATGCTGCAACGGTTCTAGCATTCTTTTAGCAGTCGCACAAAAATATTCTGCCCAAATATTATTCAGCAGGGCCCAACACAGGGTCGGCCTTGTTCTCAACCGATTGCACCCACTGAGTCATAGTCATCGAGGGTGGCAAAAGGGCCGTAGGGCAGATAGTCCCAGATCGCCCCGTCCCGGTCATGCAGATTGGCAGCATGAAGCCCGGCGCCATGATCGGCAGCCGAAAGCGGTAACAGCGTGACATAACTACCATCCAGAACCAGATCGTTGCCCGGCACCGGCGGCGGCGTCCGGTTTTCAACAGGTTCCCCCAGTTTCAAGTCTGCTTCTTTATTCACTTTTTCCCTCTGCATTACATCCGTCTCAAGCCCTGCTTATTTGCAGCATAAAAGCCACTTTGCACAAAAAATACAATATTGAGTTTTAAATTTGTGGTCTGGCACCAACCGGATTGTTAGTGTAGTCAAACAAATTTCGTGAGGCAGATAAAACAAGGGGGAAATGACTATGAAATGGGGGAAAATTTTCGCGTTCCTGTTTGCCGGCCTTCTGATCGCCGGTTTCACTGCTCAAGCCAGTGCAGAGGCCACTCAAAAACACACGCTGACGATACTTGTATCCATCGACGGGTTCCGCGCGGACTATCTTGACCGGGGCATAACCCCTGCTCTCTCAGCTTTGGCGGAAGGCGGCGTCAAGGCCAGTGTCCGTCCCTCATATCCGTCGGTCACCTTCCCCAACCACTATACGCTGATCACCGGAAAAACCCCCAACCAGCATGGCCTTGTCGCCAATCTGTTTGACAACAAGGAATATGGCGTTCGCTTCAGCCTGATGGATCCGGCAGGCGCCAGGAATCCGGTTTTCTGGACCGGGGCAAAACCGATCTGGGCGAGTGCAGAGGAACAGGGCAAAGTAACCGCCCATATGTTCTGGCCGGCCATCGGCGTGGATTCCGCGCAAAAGCCTCCGAAGCATTTCCAGCCCTTCATTCCGGGCACTGACGTTCTTGATGAACCGCAGATGCTGATCGATCTCCTCGGCTCCATTGGCGAACCTGTTGATTTCGCAACCCTGTATTTTTACGACCTGGACAGCGCCGGTCACAAATACGGCCCTAACTCGGTGGAAGTAAACCAAACCCTTAAACGGCTTGATGCGGCCATCGCCCGTCTGGTCGAGGGTCTCAAGAAGAGCAATTTATGGCAGACTACCAACCTGGTCATTACCTCGGATCACGGCATGACGGATTCGCCGGTGGGAAATCTTGTTTTGCTGGACGAGTTGCTTCCCCCGGACCAGTTCGAAGCCGTCGGCCTGTACACAAATGCGACCATACGGCCGGCAAACGGAACTCCCCTCAAGGAACTGGCGGCAAAGCTGGTTGGCCGGCATGACCATATGGAATGTTGGCTCAGGGAGGAGATGCCCGCCCGATACCACTACGGATCCAATGAAAACATCGAACCCATCGTCTGCCTGGCGGATCCGGGCTGGCTGATCGTCACCAAGGAAATAGCCGCCGATATCAAGGAAAAGGGGTCACACGGATACGACCCCTCCCTCAAAGACATGGCGGCGGTGTTCATTGCCACCGGCCCCGCCTTCAAATCCAACATTCAGCTCGAGCCGTTTGATAACGTCGATATTTACCCGTTGCTGGCCAGATTGATCGGCATTGAGGGCGAACCCGGCGACGGAAACCTGAGCGCCCTTCAAAAAACGTTGAAATAGCCGGGGATTACTCCCACTCGATGGTTCCCGGGGGTTTGGAGGTAATGTCATAGACCACCCGGTTGATGCCGCGTACCTCGTTGATGATGCGGGTCGACACCCGGGACAGGAACTCATGGTCGAAATGGTAATAATCCGCGGTCATGCCGTCGGTGGAGGTCACCGCCCGCAAAGCGCAGACATAGTCATAGGTGCGCTCGTCCCCCATCACGCCGACGGTTCGGACCGGCAGCAGCACGGCAAAGGCCTGCCAGATGGCGTCATAAAGCCCGGCATTCCTGATTTCCTGCAGGTAGATGCTGTCGGCCTTGCGCAGGATGTCGCATTTTTCCTGGGTGATGTCGCCGGGAATACGGATGGCGAGGCCCGGTCCCGGGAACGGATGACGGCCGATAAAAGCCTCCGGCAGGCCGAGCTCGCGGCCGAGCGCCCTCACCTCGTCCTTGAACAGCTCGCGCAGCGGTTCCACCAGGTCCATGTTCATGCGTTCCGGCAGGCCGCCCACATTATGGTGCGACTTGATGGTGACGCTGGGGCCACCGGTGAAGGAAACGCTCTCGATCACATCGGGATACAGCGTGCCCTGGGCCAGGAAATCGGCGCCGCCGACTTTCTTGGCTTCTTCCTCGAACACATCGATGAACAGGCCACCGATGATCTTGCGTTTCTTTTCCGGATCATTGACGCCATCGAGTTTGCCGTGGAAAAGATCGCTGGCGTCCTTGTGCACCAGATGGATGTTATAGTGGTCCCGGAACAGGGTCACCACTTCATCGGCTTCGTTGGCCCGCATCAGGCCGTGATCGACGAACACACAGGTCAGCTGGTCGCCGATGGCTTCATGGAGCAGCACCGCCACAACAGAGCTGTCGACCCCGCCGGACAGGCCGCAGATCACCCGGCCGCTGCCGACCTGCTGGCGCACCGCAGCAATAGCGGTTTCCTTGAACGAGGCCATGGTCCAGTCACCGGCACAGCCGCAGATGTTGTGGACGAAATTGGACAGCAGTTTGGCGCCGTCCGGGGTATGTACCACTTCCGGATGAAACTGCACCGCATAGAAACTTTTGTCTTCATTGGCGATGGCGGCATAGGGCGCATTGTCGCTGACGCCGACCACCCGGAATCCTTCCGGCAGGGCGATGACCCGGTCGCCGTGACTCATCCATACCTGGTGTTTCTCACCCTTGTTCCAGATGCCGTCAAACAGCTTGCAGTCATCGGTGATGTCGAGGAAGGCGCGACCAAATTCCCGCTCATCGGAGCTTTCCACCTTGCCGCCAAGCTGTTCACACATGGTCTGTTCGCCGTAGCAGATGCCCAGCACCGGCAGGCCCATGGTAAAGACTTTTTCCGGCGCGCGCGGGGATTCGATCCCGGTGACGCTGTTGGGGCCGCCGGACAGAATTATGCCGGCGGGGTTGAAAGTCTCCAGCGCTTCTTCCGCATTGTTGAACGGAACAATTTCTGAATAAACGCCACTTTCCCTGACCCGGCGTGCAATCAGCTGGGTCACCTGGGAGCCAAAATCAATGATAAGAATACGGTCTGTCATGAACGGAAAATACCCTTTGTTCCTTGGCTTGTCCAGCCGGATTGTCCGGCCCTCAAGCGCTCTTTTCCAGTATGGCGACGAAGAAACCGTCGCAGTTATGTTTATGGGGCGAAAGCTGAAGAACGCCCTCCACAGGCGACAGGGATTCGGGGCAGTCACCCTTGATAAAATTCTTGTAATTCAACAGGTTCACGTCATCATTTGACGTCACGAAGTCAAAGACCTGCTGCTCGTTCTCTTCCATAAAGATTGAACAGGTCATATAGACCAGCCGTCCGCCGGGCTTCACAAACGCCCAGGCCTCGGCCAGAAGTTCTTTCTGTATTTCGCAGTAGTCGGAGAGTTTATCGGGCGTCAGCCGCCATTTGCTCTCCGGATTGCGTCGCCAGGTGCCGGAACCACTGCACGGCACATCCAGCAGCACCCGGTCCATATGGTTCCGGTGCTGCTCCAGCTGTTTTTCCCGTTTGGCGGCGCTATGGCCCAGTAACAGGGTCTGGACCACATGGGCCCCGGCCCGTTTGGCCCGGGGCTTGAGCTCACCGAGACGCGGCTTGCTGACATCCAGGGCATAGATCTGGCCTTTGTTCTGCATGAAGGCGGCGGCAGCCAGGGTTTTGCCCCCTGCCCCGGCACAATAATCCATCACCTGCTGGCCGGGCTGGATATCGGCCAGTTCTACGGCCAGTTGGGCGGCCTCATCCTGCACTTCGATCAGACCCTGTTTATAGACCCCGAGATCCCGCAACTGTATCTGTTCATCCAGAATCAGGGAAGTCGAGGCCCACTGTCCGGGGATCGTTTCAATTTGATTCTCCGCAAGCTGCTGTTGCGCTGCCGCACGATCGCCTTTGAGCAGGTTAGCCCGCAACCCGACCGGCGCCCGGTCATTGAATACTCTCATGGCGTCATCCAGCTCATCGCCAAACCGGGCCTTGAGGCTTTTTTCCATCCAGTCCGGATACAGCACCTCCCGGAACCCTTCTGCCGTGATTTTTTCCAAAAATTCCTGCTCTTCCGGTGACAAGGCTTCCGGGCCATGTTTTTGGCCGGAAAAAAGGCTTTCAATATAGGCCTTCTCATCATTCAACAGGTAATATATTGCCGCCAGCATCATCCTGCGGGCGTCCGGGCCGCCACAGACTTGGACAAGGCCGCCCCAGTGGCGGATGATCTGGTAGTATAGCCGGGAGACGGCGCGCCGGTCCTTGGACCCGGCATAGCGCCGGCTCTGGAAATACTGGCGCAGCAAAACGTCGGCAGAAGCCCCTTCGGATGAAAAGGACTGCCCAAGCCGGTCAACGAGTTCGATGACCGACTGAATTCTTGCTGCTTCTATCATTTATGTGTGCCCTTACTGGGACGGATAGTTGGGGGATTCCCGGGTGATGGTCACATCATGCACATGGCTTTCGCGCAGCCCGGCATTGGAAATCTTCACAAATTCGGCCCGCTGGTGCAGGTCGGGGATTGTGGCACTGCCCGTATAGCCCATGGCTGCCCGGAGCCCACCCACCAGCTGATGGATCATGGCGCCGACCGGGCCCTTGAACGGGACCTGGCCCTCGATGCCTTCCGGTACCAGTTTCAGATTGTCCTGCACTTCCTGCTGGAAGTAGCGGTCGGCTGATCCCCGCGCCATGGCGCCGAGCGATCCCATGCCGCGATAGGACTTGTAGGAGCGGCCTTTGTAGAGGAACACCTCACCCGGGGATTCTTCGGTCCCGGCCAGCAGCGACCCGATCATCACGGTATTGGCGCCGGCGGCAATGGCCTTGGCGATGTCGCCGGAGGTTTTCAGACCGCCGTCGCCGATGATCGGCACCCCGGCCTTGCTCGCCACTTCGACCGCATCCATGATGGCGGTCAGCTGCGGCACGCCGACACCGGCGACCACACGGGTGGTGCAGATCGAGCCAGGCCCGATACCGACTTTTACCGCGTCCACCCCGGCGTCGATCAGGGCCTGGGTGCCGGTCGCGGTGGCCACATTGCCGCCCACCACCTGGACATTGCCATATTCTTTCTTGATGCGGGCAACCGCATCAAGCACGCCATTGTTATGACCATGGGCGGTATCCACCACCACCAGGTCGGCGCCGGCTTCGATCAGGGCCTGGGTCCGTTCCCATCCGGCATCACCGACGGAAGTGGCGGCGCCTACCCGCAGGCGGCCTTCCTCGTCCTTGCAGGCATTGGGGTGGGTTTTCGCTTTTTCGATATCCTTGACGGTAATCAGGCCGATACAACGGTAATTGTCATCCACCACCAGAATCTTTTCGATGCGATGCGTATGCAGCAGGCTCTTGGCCTCGTCCATGGTCACGCCCGGCTTGACCGTGACCAGGTTGTCCTTGGTCATGATCTCGCTGACCGGCTGCATCATGTTGGTGGCAAAGCGGACGTCGCGGTTGGTGATAATGCCCACCAGCCTGCCGTTGCCCCGTTCCACCACCGGAATGCCGGAGATTTTATTGTCGGTCATCAGCTGTAGCGTGTCGGCCAGGGTATTGTCCGGGTAAATGGTGACCGGATTGACCACCATGCCGGATTCAAATTTCTTGACCAGGCGCACCTGTTCGGCCTGTTCTTCGTTGGTATAGTTTTTATGGATAATGCCGATGCCGCCGGCCTGGGCCATGGCGATGGCCATGGGCGCTTCAGTCACCGTATCCATCGCTGCGGCGACGAGCGGGATATTCAGGGTGATGGTGCGGGTCATCTGCGTCTGCACATTGACCTGGGCCGGCAGAACATTGGAGGCCTGCGGGACCAGCAGTACATCGTCAAATGTGAGAGCTTCGCGGATATTCATTTTTATTCCTAACTTGGCTGAGATTTTTTAATAAAAACCCCCTCTTGGCAGGAATATGTTTCGGTGCCAATTGGATTCGGGTATTGGCCTTGGGTAAATATCAGCTATTTCCGCAAAGGTCAAAAAGGAAATGCGCCCACAGCAAATTTACGGGATAATTTTGTTTCGCACGCCTTATCCCCGGAACCCCATGGCCACCAGGTAAGTTTCCGGCGAGCCGGTGCGGCTGGCCGGCGGTTTATAGTGACGGATGGTCTCGAACCGGCCCTTCATGCGTTCCAGCAGCTCGTTGTTGGTGCCGCCGGCAAATACCTTGGCGACAAAAGTGCCGCCTTTCTTGAGCACATCCTCGGCAAAATACCAGGCCGCCTCGACCAGGGCCATAGTGCGCAGATGGTCGGTCTCCTTGTGGCCGGTGGTCGGCGCCGCCATATCGCTGATCACCAGATCCGCCTCACCGCCGATCAGCCGGCTGAGCTCCGCTTCCGCCTGCTCCGACAGGAAGTCCATCTCCAGGATGGTCGCCCCGGCCACCGGCTCCATCGGCAGGATATCGATGCCGACAATGACCGCGTCTTTCGGGCACTTCTTGGCCACCACCTGGGTCCAGCCGCCAGGGGCGGCCCCCAGATCGACGATGGTATGGGCGTTTTTCAGGAAATGGAATTTCTCGTCCAGCTCAATCAGCTTGTAGGCGGCGCGGGAGCGATAGCCTTCCCGTTTGGCCGCCGCCACATAGGGATCGTTCAATTGCCGCTGCAGCCAGCGGGTCGAGGACAGCTTGCGCCCGCGGGCGGTATGCACCCGCTCTTTCTTGCCGCTGGTGATGCCATGGCCGGAAATCTTCCGGGGCTTGCCGGTCCTGGTCAGCTTGGGACGCTTCATGTGTTTTCCCCCGTCGCGGGATTACCCGGCGTTTTTTTCTTTCTCCGGCGGCGGAAAAATTTCTTCTTGCCGGACCGGTTATTGCGGCTTCTCTGTTTCGGCCTGTTCTGTTCCATCAGGTCCAGCAATACACCTTCCCTGATTCCCCGGTCAGCAACCCGGATATGCTCGATCGGCCAGAGATCCATGATGGCCTCCAGGATGGCGCACCCGGCGACCACCAGTTCCGCCCGGTCGAGGCCGATGCCGCCGCGGGCGGCGCGCTGCTCGTAACTCATGCGGCTGAGCTCCATGCACAAACCCTGCATATGGGCGCTGGTGACCCAGGTGCCATCGACCTGGTCGCGGTCATAGCGTTCCAGGTCCAGGTGCATGCTGGTCAAGGTGGTGATGGTGCCGGAGGTGCCGAGGAGCTGCACCTCGCCGCGCTCCACATGGGCGCGCATGCCGTGCTGCTCCTCAAAGGCCTCAAGCTCGGCCTTCACCATATTCTTCATTTCCAGATACTGGTCGTCGGTCAGCGCATGCTTGGTGCCGTATTTTTCCGACAGATTGACGACGCCGTACGGCACCGAGGTCCAGCCGATGATTTCCGGATTTTTGTTTTCGCCGATGCGGAGCCAGATCAGTTCGGTACTGCCGCCGCCGATATCAAACACAATGGCGTTGGAATAGCGCTCGTCCAGCAGCGCCTTGCAGCCCATAACCGCAAGCCGGGCTTCCTCCTGGGGGTCGATGATATCGAGCTTGATGCGGACTTCGCGCTCCACCCGCTCCATGAATTCGGCGCAGTTGCCGGCTTCACGACACGCCTGGGTCGCCACGTTGCGGCTGAACCTGACCTGCCGGCGCTCCATCTTCTCGACGCAGATTCGCAGCGCTTCCAGCGTGCGTTCTATGGCCTGCTCGGACAGCTCGCCACTGCTGGACAGCCCCTCGCCCAGTCTGACAATGCGGGAAAATGCATCAACAACCTTGAATCCCGACGCTGTGGGATGGGCCACCAGAAGGCGGCAGTTGTTGGTTCCAAGATCAATGGCGCCAAAAGCAGGGGTATTGTTCCTGTTCCTGAAAAACCTGCTTTTGCTGCCTTTCCTTGTCTGTTTTTTTCCCGGACTTTTATCAGATTTGGCCGCAGCCTTGTCACTTTCGTTGATCTTAACCTGGTTATTCATGTCCGTCGGGGCTTTGGCCCCTCCAAAATCTCAATAAAAATTATCTATAGTATTTTATATAGAGTGACTTGGCCGCCCTTCCTAGAGAAAAGAGACAAATTTATTAAAGCCGATGCACATTTTACACTGGACCTCGGCTGAAAAATCTTTATATAAGGGCTCCATCCGGCGGCAACGCCCGCCACACCACCCCTGATCCGGGGTAGTTTAATGGTAGAACTATGGACTCTGACTCCATCGGTACTGGTTCGAATCCAGTCCCCGGATCCAATTTTCCCTAAAATTGATTTTCCCATGAAAAAAGCCCCAGCTTTGACACCGGGGCTCTGGAATTTCTAATGTGGCCTGGATCAGGCTTCGGCTTCCTCGATCTTGTCTTCAAAGACTTCGGCAATGGCTTTTTCCTCGTCGGCCATCATGGTCCGGTTCATCACCGCGGCGCCACAGGCATCGCCCCAGACATTGACCACGGTACGGAAGCGGTCCAGGAACCAGTCGACCGACAGCAGGATCCCGATTCCTTCCGCCGGCAGGCCCACGGCGCTCAACACGATCAGCATGGTCACGGTGCCGGCCTGGGGAATCCCGGCGGCGCCGATCGCCGCCAAGGTCGCGGTAATGACGATCAGGCCCTGTTCGACAATACCGAGCTCAATGCCGTAGATCTGGGCGATGAACATGGCGGCAATGGCTTCATAAAGGGCGGTGCCGTTCATGTTGACGGTACTGCCGAGCGGCAGGACAAAGCGCACCGACCGTTCGCTAAGACCATGCTCCTTGGCGCATTCCATGGTGATCGGCAGGGTTGCCGAGGAACTTGAGGTGCCGAAAGCTGTCAGCAGCGCCCGCATCATGTCGGTCAGGTACACCGCACCACGGCGCGACAGGAACAGCATGATCAGGAACAGCAGAACAGCCTGGATGCCCAGCGCCAGCATAACTGTGGTCACATATTTTCCGATGCCTGCCACGGTCGCCATAAAGGCTTCTCCGCCGCCGGCTTCGCCCAGGGACGTGGCCACCAGGGCGAAAACTCCGAGCGGGGCAAAATACATGATCCAGCCGACCAGTTTCATCATGGCTTCATTGAGGCCGTCAAAGAAACGGATAACCTGCGCCCCGGCCTCGCCAACGGTCGTAATGGCGGCGCCAAAAATAACCGCGAACACCACCAGCGGCAGAAGCTGCAACTCCGCGGCCGACTTCACAAGGTTGGGGCTCACCAGGCTCAGCAGGATATCCACCACACTCTGGCCGCCCTTTTCCTGAGCCAGCGAAGAACCGGCGGACTGGGCCTGGGCGGTCATCTCCACCCCGACCCCCGGCTGAATCAGGTTCACCAGGATCAATCCGACAACAATCGCCAGCAATGTGGTGCAGAGATAATAAAGCATGGTCAGACCACCGGGCCGGCCCAGCTTGCGCACGTCGCCGAGTGAGGCCACCCCGGAAATCACCGCGGCCAGGATCAGCGGAATGATGGTCATTTTCAGGGCATTCATGAAAAGCACCCCTATCCATTTGATGACCAGTACATCCTCCCCGAAATACCAGCCGGCCAGCAGGCCGAGGACCATACCGGCGGCAATCAGATAAAGGATCATCATGGAATGTTTATGGGACATGTTTTTCTTTCCCCTCTTTTTTATAACGTACAGATACCTTTTATAACGACGACCACATGTTTTTTAGAATAAAATTGCCGTCCGACCCTCATTTAGTATTAGCCCTTTCCGGCCAACTTTTGTAAAAGGGTAGCGCATCATAACAGAATTAACTGGGCAGTAAATGTTTCTACTGATCGATAACTACGATAGTTTTACCTACAATCTCTTCCACTATCTGGGCGAACTGGGTGTGGAGGTAGAGGTGGTGCGCAATGACGCCATGAGTGCCGACGAGGTACTCGCCCTGCAGAAAAACGGCAACCTCGAAGGGGTGATCCTGTCCCCCGGCCCCTGTACGCCCGATGAGGCCGGCATCTGCCTTGAACTCCTGCAAAAAGCGGCGGGCACCCTGCCGATTTTCGGAGTCTGCCTCGGCCATCAATCCATTGGCCAGGCTTACGGCGGCAAGGTAATCCGCGCCCCTTACCTGATGCATGGCAAGGTCAGCGAGATCCATCATAAGGGCCAAAGCGTATTCAAAGGACTGGAGAACCCGTTCCGCGCCACCCGCTATCACAGCCTGATTGTTGAGCGTGACAGCCTGCCCGACTGCCTGCAAATTACCGCCGAGACCGAAGACGGCCTGATCATGGGCCTGAGCCACAAGAGCCATCCGGTGCACGGCGTACAGTTCCACCCGGAAAGCATCGAAAGCCAGCACGGCCATGACATCCTGCGGAATTTCATTGAGATTGCCCGGAGTTTCAACAGGGAACAGGCGGCATGAGTTTCGAATTCAAGCAAGTCATCGATAAGATCGCCCGCGGCCTGACCCTGAACCGGGAGGAATCCCGCCAGAGCTTCGAATATATGATGAGCGGTGACGCCACCGGGCCGCAGATCGGCGCCTTTCTGATGGGCCTGCGTGTGCGCGGCGAAACGGTGGATGAAATCACCGGCGCCGCCGAAGTGATGCGCGCCAAGGCCAGTGCCATCCAGGCCCCGGAAGGCGCCATCGATACCTGCGGCACCGGCGGTGATGGCGCCAGCACCTATAACATCTCGACCGCCGCCGCTATTGTCATAGCCGCCTGCGGGGTGCCGGTGGCCAAGCACGGCAACCGGGCCATGTCCTCCAAATCCGGTTCCGCCGACGTGCTGGAAACGCTTGGTATCAATATCGAGGCCGAACTAGATGTGGTGGAAAAATGCATTCGCGAACTGGGCATCGGTTTCCTGATGGCCACCCGACACCACAGCGCCATGCGTCACGTTGGTCCGGCCCGCGCTTCGCTCGGCACCCGCACCATTTTCAACCTGCTGGGCCCGCTGGCCAATCCGGCCGGCACCAAACGGCAGGTGATCGGCGTATTCGATAAAAAATGGCTGCGCCCCATGGCCGAAGTGCTGGGCCAGCTCGGCTCCGAACATGTCTGGGTTGTGCATGGTTCCGACGGCCTCGACGAACTGACCATCACCGGACCGTCCTACGTGGCGGAATATAAAAACGGTACCGTTTCCGAATTTGAAGTGTCACCTGAAGATATTGGTCTATCCACTTCAAATATAGAGAGTATCCGTGGCGGTGATGCAAAATATAATGCCGCTGCCCTGAAGCAGATACTGGCCGGTGAGAAGAATGCCTACCGGGACATTGTCCTGCTGAACAGTGCCGCCGCCCTGGTGGTCGCCGACAAGGCAACTGACCTGAAAGCGGGCGCTGAGCTTGCCGCGCAAGCCCTGGATAGCGGTGTGGCCGAAGAAAAACTCCAACAGTGGATCAAAATGTCCAACAGCTGATATGACGACAATACTTGATAAAATTGCCGCCGATAAAAGAGTCCATGTGGACCAGTGCAAGGCGCGACGCACCCTTCAGGATCTGGAAACCCTGGCCCGCGAAGTCTCTCGGACGCGCGGTTTCTATAATGCCCTGGCAAAAGCCAAAGCCGAAGACCGCTTCGGCCTGATCTGCGAGGTCAAGAAGGCCAGCCCCAGCAAGGGCCTGATCCGGGCCGACTTTGATCCGCCATCCCTCGCCCGGGCCTACGAGGCCGGTGGCGCAAGCTGCCTGTCCGTCCTGACCGACGTGCCTTATTTCCAGGGCGCCGACGACTATCTGATTGCGGCCCGGGCCGCCGTCTCCCTGCCGGTGCTGCGCAAGGATTTCATGATTGATCCCTACCAGATCGTCGAAGCCCGGGCCATCGGCGCCGACTGTATCCTGCTGATCATGGCCATGCTGGACGATACCCTGGCGGCCGAACTGGAACAGACCGCCTTCGACATGGGGCTGGATGTGCTGATCGAGGTGCATGACGAAGAAGAGCTGGAACGGGCGCACAAGCTGCAAAGCCCCCTGCTCGGCATCAACAATCGCAACCTCAAAACTTTCGAGACCACGCTGGACACCACCATCCGGCTTGCCGGTATGGTGGAACAGGACCGGCTGCTGGTCAGCGAAAGCGGTATTTTCACCCATGACGACCTGGTCATGCTGCGCAACGCCGCCGGGGTCAGCACCTTCCTGATCGGCGAGTCCCTGATGCGGCAGGAAGATGTCACCCGGGCCACACAACTCCTGATGGGAACCGCCGATGAGTAAACTGAGCCATATCGACAGCAACGGCAAAGCCCGCATGGTGGATGTTTCCGCCAAGAAGGAAACCAATCGCCTCGCCGTCGCCAAGGGCGCAATCTATATGGCCCCGGAAACCCTGAAACTGATCGAGGACGGCGGCGTGCCCAAGGGCGATGTGTTTTCCGTCGCCCGCCTCGCCGGCATCATGTCCGCCAAGAAAACCGCCGACCTGATTCCGCTGTGCCATCCGCTGCCGCTGCATGACGTGGACGTGGACCTGGCGGCGGATCACAACAAAGGGTGTGTGGAAATTACCGCCTCCGCCAGCCTCTATGGCCGCACCGGCGTGGAAATGGAGGCGCTGACGGCAGTTTCCGTCACGGCGCTGACCATTTACGACATGTGCAAGGCGGTCGACAAGCATATGAAAATCGGCGACATCCGCCTCACCTATAAATCCGGCGGCAAGTCGGGCACGTTCGAGGCGGACTGATCATGGCGCTTCTTCCGGTCCAGGACGCGCTCGAGCGCATCTGCAAGGGCTTTGCCGCTCTGGAGAGTGAAGTAATTCCCCTGGTTCAGGCCCTGGGCCGGACCACAGCCGAACCGCTCATCGCCCGGCTGACCCAGCCGCCATTTGATGCCTCCGCCATGGACGGTTATGCGGTTCTGGCCAGGGATATTGCAGACTGTCCGGTCGAACTGACGGTAATCGGCGAAGCCCCGGCCGGCGGCGGCTTCGGGGAAACGGTCGGGACCGGCGAAGCGGTGCGGATCTTCACCGGTGGCGTCCTGCCTGTGGGAACCGATACCGTGGTGATCCAGGAGAATGTGGAAATTCTTCCCGATGGGAGGATCCGCGTCCTGGAAACAGCCTCCCTGGGAAAGAATATCCGCAAACAGGGCAATGACTTCGCCGAAGGTGATGTGTTGGTGGAAAAAGGTGTACGCCTGACCTCCCGCCACCTGGGACTTCTGGCCGCCGCCAATGTCGCCTATGTGCCGGTGAGCCGAAAACCCCGAGTGGCCCTGCTCGCCACCGGTGATGAACTTGTCACTGTCGGCGACACCGTCGGTCCCAACCAGATTGTCAGCAGTAACAGCGTCCTGCTCAGCACCCTGATCATGGAACAGGGCGGCGAAGTGGTTGATTTGGGCATTGCGCGGGATAATGAAGAATCGCTCAGGGTCATGGCCGACCAGGTCAAGGATGTCGACCTGTTCATCACTATCGGCGGCGCTTCCGTCGGCGACCATGACCTGGTGCAGAAAGTGTTGGGCGAAGAAGGCCTGGAAGTGGACTTCTGGAAAGTAGCCATGCGCCCGGGCAAGCCGCTCATATTCGGAAAATTCCGTGATATTCCCATGCTGGGCCTGCCGGGCAATCCGGCGTCTGCCTATGTCTGTGCGGCGGTGTTCCTGCTGCCGGCGCTGCACATTCTGATGGGCCGCCAGTCGGTTGGGGCGGAACACCAGCTTGCCCGCCTGAAAAACCCGCTGCCGGCAAACGGCCCGCGACAGCATTACATGCGGGCCCGGGTGGAGTTCGACGATCAGGGACGGTTGACTGTGAAAACCGCCACCAGCCAAGACAGCGCCAAGCTCAGCACCCTGTCCGGCGCCAACTGCCTGGCGATCCGCGCGCCCCATGCCCCGGAAATTGCCCCTGGCGACATGGTGCCGGTGCTGATCCTGCCGTCCTGAATGCCCTCCTTGACAAAAGAATAAAAATAGAACATAAAAGAACAAAAGTGAAATTCACCTTTGTCGAGGAGCCAGTAATGCTGACCAAAAAGCAGCGCGATCTTTTGATCTTCATTAACGACCGCATTCAGGAAAACGGGGTCTCCCCGTCTTTCGATGAAATGAAGGATGCGCTTGAGCTGAAATCAAAATCCGGTATCCACCGGCTGATCAGCGCGCTGGAAGAACGCGGTTTTATCCGTCGCCTGCCCCATCGGGCCCGGGCGCTGGAAGTATTGCGTCTGCCCGACCAGGAAGGCCCGAAAGAAGACAACCTGTTTCGCCCGGACTTCGGCGCGGCCGGCGGCGACAGCGATCCCAATACGGTGGATATCCCGCTGCATGGCCGGATTGCCGCCGGTACCCCGATCGAGGCGCTGGAACAATATGAAAATATCAGCATCCCGGCCAACATGATCGGCGGCGGCAGCCATTATGCACTGGAAATTGACGGTGATTCCATGGTCGAAGCCGGAATCCTGGACGGCGATACGGTGGTGATCCAGCGCTGCGATACCGCCGAGAATGGCGCCATTGTCGTCGCCCTGGTGGATGAACAGGAAGCGACCCTGAAAACATTGCGCAAAAAAGGCCCGGATGTGGAGCTGGTGCCGTCCAACCGGGACTATCAGACCCAGACCTATCCCGCCAACCGGGTCCGCATCCAGGGCCGCCTGGTGGGACTGCTGCGCCAGTATTAGTCCAGTCTTACCTGGGTGGCCGGGTCCAGGGCCGTGCGCCCCGCAGGTTTCTGACATTTTCCACCGTGATGATTTCCTCCGATCGGCGCGGCAACCAGATAAAATGGCCGCCATTTTCGTAAAAATCCCAGCGGTCCAGGATCAGTTTGGGGCCGTTGCAGTCCGCCTTGACCGGGACCAGGCTGACCACCAGGTCTGCTGTGTGGCAATCTTCCGGCAATGCCCGTTCATCCCGCACAAAGGCGATGGTCCAGTTTTTATTCCCGGTGTGCGGATGATACAGGCAACTGAGGCCATCACAACCCAGGTCATCCGACAGCGGTTGCCACTTCTCCGCTTTTTCCTGGCCGTAAAACTGGGCCCATTGTTCCCGCACGATACGGCTTCCCCTGTAGGCGGAAACCCGGAGATTGCCGTCCTCTCCACGCACGGCGATCAGGCTGCCCTCATTATCGATCAGGATATCCGGCGGCCGATAAGAGATTGCCAGCGCCACCCCGGCCAGAAATACGACCGGGCCTGCCAGTCTGAGCCGGCTGCGCCACAGGATATACCATAGACCGCCCAGGACCATCAGGATCAGCGACCAGGTTCCCATGGCCGGCAGCAGGCTGATCGACCAGGGCAGGCCTGCCACATAGTCCGCGGTGGAGATGATGACATCGATGCCCCAGATCATGGGCGTCAGGGCGTAGACCTCCAGCTGGAGCGGCAACAACAGCAGATAGACCACAATCCAGGGCATCACCCACAGGGCCATCACCGGCATGGCCACCAGATTGGCCAGCAGGCCGAAATGCACCAGCCGGTTAAAATGAAACAGGGCGATAGGACCGATCGTCAGTTCCGCCACGAGGGTGGTCAACAGGATCGCCAGCAGATACCCCGCCACCTTCCTGATCAGGCCGTTGCCCCGGTTGCTCCAGCCGGTAAGTGCAGCGCCGTATTTCTCATAAAAGAATACCAGCCCGGTCACCGCGGCAAAAGACATCTGAAAGCTGATGGACAGCAATACCTCAGGTGTAAACAGCAACAAGGCTATGGCGGCCAGCGCCACCAGCCGCAATGATATGGCCTTCCGGTCAAACATCACGCCCAGGAAAACAATCGTGACCATGATGAAAGCCCGCACCGTGGGAATGCTGCCGCCGCTGAGCAGCAGATAGACAGCGCCGCCGGAAACGGCCAGTCCGGCCGCCCATTTTTTAATGGGATATTTGAGGGCAAGCCGCGGCAGGCAGGACAGCAGCAGGCGGAAAAAGAAAAATATCGCCCCTGTAAACAGCCCCATATGCAGGCCGGAAATGGCCAGCAGGTGCGCCAGCCCCGCATCGCGCATGTTTTCCGTTGTCTGTTCGGAAATGCCGTCCCTGATCCCGGTAATCAGCGCCGCCGCCAGTCCGCCGCCATCTCCCGGGTAGGCCGCGCGAATTTCCTGGCTCAGGAATTGACGGTAACCTTCAACGAAATCCATCCAGCTTTTTTTGCTTTCTAACACGACGGGCTTGCCGACTGCATAGCCGACCCCGCCGATCCCGCGAAACCAGAGCTGACGGGCGAAATCATAGCCCTCGGGCAGGCTTGTTGTAGGCGCCGGCATCAGCACCGCCGGGATGCTGATAACATCCCCTGCCCTGGGCATGCTATCGAAGGTCCGGACCGATATCCGGACCGCCAGCGGTGTGCCGGGATGGGAGGTCAGCCGGTCCGGCAAGTTGACATCAGACAGAACCAGCCGGAGGGAGGATTTCCCGGTCCGGCGCACCTGGTCCACATGTCCCTCCAGCGTCAGGGGCCAGCTTTCTTTGACAACAACCGGCGTGTCCAGCCAGGCCGAGCGAGCAGTTGCAGCAAAAAAGCCGAGCGTGAGCCAGAACAGACCCCAAAACAGCAACGGCAGGCCGTGATACAGCCTTCGGGACAGAAATCCCGAGAGGAAAAGGAAAATCACGCCAATCCCGGCCGGCACCAGCGGAGGTTCGTCCGGAAGAAGGAAGTATATCCCGATACCAGTCCCCAGAAGGACCGGGATCCAGAGAAAAAACCTGTGCCTTTCAGAATAGATGAAATCTTCAATATTTTGAAAAATCGTGATTTATCCCCCTTTAAATCGCTGATTTTATGTGCAATGCGAAAAAATATCGTTTTTTTTACACAACAGTATTTCTTTTTTTTTCGGAAATGTGCTAGAAACTGGCCAACCTGTTGGCTGTGAAGGTCATTATAGCATTTCCGCTAGCCATTAGCATCTTCACATACCGTTTAATTTATCACTTTCTCAATCGGGGTTATATGGTAACTCAGAACAAAAAAGTTGTGACACGTTTCGCGCCCTCTCCCACGGGCTTTCTTCATATTGGAGGTGCCAGAACGGCGTTGTTCAACTGGCTTTTCGCCAAACATCATGGTGGCGAATTCCTGCTTCGTATTGAGGATACCGACCGGAAAAGATCAACTGACGAGGCCGTCGCCGCCATTTATGACGGCATGAGCTGGCTTGGCCTGGATCATGACGGCGAAGTTGTCCATCAGTATGCCCGCCGTGACCGTCATGTGGAAGTGGCCGAGCAACTGCTGGCAGAAGGCAAGGCTTATTACTGCTATTGCTCCCAGGAAGAATTGCAGGAAATGCGCGACAAGGCCCGGGCTGAAGGCCGTCCCCTGAAATATGACGGCCGCTGGCGCGACCGGCCGGCCTCCGATGCCCCGGAAGGCGTTGCCCCGGTTGTCCGCTTCAAGGCTCCCCAGGAGGGCGAGCAGGTCATTGATGACCATGTCCAGGGCAAGGTTACTGTCGCCAATGAACAGCTGGATGACATGATCCTGCTACGCGCTGACGGTTCCCCAACCTATATGCTTTCCGTGGTTGTCGATGACCATGACATGGGCGTCACCCATGTGATCCGCGGCGACGACCACCTGACCAACGCGTTTCGCCAGGCACAGCTGATCAAGGCAATTGGCTGGGATCTGCCGGAATATGCCCATATTCCCCTGATCCACGGCAGCGACGGAGCCAAACTGTCAAAACGTCACGGCGCCCTCGGCGTTGATGCCTATCGTGACATGGGGTACCTCACCAGCGCCCTGAAAAACTATCTTCTGCGGCTTGGCTGGGCCCACGGGGACGACGAAATCATTTCTGAAGAACAGGCCATTGAGTGGTTCAGCCTGGAAGGGATCGGCAAATCCCCTGCCCGGTTTGATTTCGCCAAACTGGAAAACCTGAACGGCCACTATATGCGGGAAGTGGAAAGCAATGACTCCCTGGCCGCTCATATCCGTGGACGGGTTGAAAACGCCATCGAACGGCCATTGACCGACGACGAAATGGCCATGCTGGTCGCCACGATGGATGAATTCAAGCCCAGGGCCAAGAATCTCAACGAGCTGGCCGAAAGCACCCTGTTCCTGTTTGCCAAACGGCCGCTGTCCCTGGTCCCTAAGGCGGAAAAGCTGCTCACGGACGATGCGCGGGCCATGCTGGACAAGCTGGTCGTGCAGCTTGAAGCCATTGACAACTGGGAACTGGAGGCTCTGGAAGAGGAAATTCAGTCATTTGCCCAGGTCCAAGACTTGAAACTTGGCAAGATTGCCCAGCCGCTGCGCGCCGCCCTGACCGGCAGCAATATGTCACCCGGAATATATGATGTTCTGATTTGGCTTGGAAAAGATGAAAGCCTGGCCCGGATACGGGACCAGGTTGCCTGATCGCAAACCTGTATCACACGATATATATTGCGATTATTATTAAGCAGTTAGTCATTAATTTTATATAATTTTATGTAACACGTTGTTCATACTTGATGACTAATGAAATGAAGAGGAAATGTCGCCCAGGCGACGGTTCCCGAAAACAGTATTTGAAGGAAAGGAAGTGGTTATATGGCAAATAAATTTGAAAAGAAGGTTTCGGGTCAAACGGCAAAGCTGACGATCGGAGACAAAACCGCTGAACTGCCGATTTTCCAGGGCTCTGTGGGACCTGATGTGATCGACATCCGGACACTTTATAGAGATACCGGTATGTTCACCTACGATCCCGGCTTTACATCCACGGCAAGCTGCGAATCCAGCATCACCTATATCGACGGGGACGAAGGCGTCCTGCTCTATCGCGGATATCCCATCGATGAACTGGCCGATAACGCTGACTTCATGGAAGTTGCCTACCTGCTTCTGAACGGTGAACTGCCGAACAAAGAAGAAAAAGACAAATTTACTCACGACATCACCTATCACACGATGATTCATGAACAGATGGTCAAATTCTTCTCCGGTTTCCGCCGCGACGCCCACCCGATGGCCGTCATGGTTGGTGTGGTTGGCGCCATGTCCGCCTTCTATCATGACAGCACCGACATCAGCGACCCGGTGCAGCGCAAAGTCGCTTCCTATCGCCTGATTGCGAAAATGCCGACAATCGCAGCCATGTCTTATAAATATTCCATCGGCCAGCCGTTTGTTTATCCGCGCAATGACCTGAGCTATGCCGAGAACTTCCTGTATATGACGTTCGGCGTGCCGAACTGCGAGCCCTATAAAGTGAGCCCGGTTCTGGCCAAAGCCATGGACAAGATTTTCACCCTGCATGCGGACCATGAACAGAACGCCTCCACCTCCACCGTGCGTCTGGCCGGTTCTTCAGGCGCCAATCCGTTTGCCTGTATCGCCGCCGGTATTGCCTCTCTCTGGGGTCCGGCTCACGGCGGCGCCAACGAAGCCTGTCTGAACATGCTCAACGAAATCGGTCATGTGGACAATATTCCCGAATTCATCAAACGCGCCAAAGACAAGAACGACCCGTTCCGTCTGATGGGCTTTGGCCACCGGGTTTACAAAAACTATGATCCGCGCGCCAAGGTTATGCAGGAAACTGCCCACCAGGTGCTGAGCGAGCTGGGCATCAATGACGATCCGCTGCTTGACGTTGCCCGCGAGCTGGAACGCATCGCCCTGGAAGACGAATATTTCGTAGAGAAAAAGCTCTATCCCAATGTGGACTTCTATTCCGGTATTATCCTGAAAGCCATGGGCTTCCCGACCGAAATGTTCACCGTGCTGTTCGCCCTGGCCCGCACCGTCGGCTGGATTGCACAGTGGGGCGAAATGATCGAGGATCCGACCCAGAAAATCGGTCGCCCGCGTCAGCTGTTTACCGGCTCACCGAAACGCTCTTTCGTCAAAGTCGAAGACCGCTAAGACATACAACAGACCAAAAGAAAAGCCCGGTAATAACCGGGCTTTTTTTGTATCTGACATATGTCGAAAATTACCTTTCAATCAACTCAATCATATAGCCGTCGGGGTCTTTGATGAAGGCGATCACGGCCCCACCATGCTTCATCGGCCCGGGTTTACGGGGAACGTCAACTCCCTGGGCTTCCAGTTTCTCGCAAACGCCGTAAATATCCTTGACACCCAAGGCGATGTGACCAAATCCGTTGCCCAGGTCATAGGGCTCCTCACGACCCCAGTTGTGGGTCAGTTCGATCACTGTATTGTTGTCTTCGTCGCCGTAACCGACAAAAGCCAGGGTGAATTCTCCCGACGGAAAGTCCTTTTTCCTGAGCAGCTTCATCCCCAGATTGTCACAGTAAAAGCGGATGGACTTATCCAGGTTCTTGACCCGGATCATAGTATGAAGCATGCTGAATTCGGACATGGAGACCTCCTTGTTAGTCCTCGACAATCATCGCCGTGTAGGTCGCTTCCGCCACCAGCTGGCCGTTTACCTTGCCCTGGCCGCTGAATTTCCAGACATTACGACGATTCTGTTCTTTCTTTACATGGAGTTCGAGCTGGTCGCCCGGGACGACGGGGCGGCGGAACTTGGCGCCGTCAATGGACATAAAGTAGACGATCTTGCCTTCCGCCTCCTGGCCGAGGGTCAACATCACCATGGCGGCGGCGGTCTGGGCCATGGCTTCCACGATCAGGACACCGGGCATAACCGGCTGATCGGGAAAATGTCCCTGGAAAAAATGTTCGTTGATGGTCACATTCTTGACACCAACCGCGGTCTCGCCTGCTTCAATATCCTTGAGGCCGTCAATCAACAGCATGGGATATCTGTGCGGAATGAGTTCCATAATGCGCAGAACGTCAATTGCTGTCGGAATATCCTTTGTTTCCTCGCTCATTTAGTATCCAGTCCTTTTTCCTGAACCATCGATCTTGATGCCGATGTCTTAATGCTTTTCTCTTCCAAAGGCAAGAAGGACAATCCCGGATCGGGATTGTCCGGGTTTCCCCCTGCCTGAAAATAAAAATGCCCCACTTTTCAGCGGGGCATTCTCAGAAGCTTTACCGCTTACTGCGCGGGAGCCGGCGTAACCAGTTCCACTTTCACGGCCGGCAGAACCTGGTCGAGCTGTTCGATCACCTCGTCCGTCACATTCAGGGCGGCGTTATGTTCGATCACCAGACTCTTGTCGATAATCATATTCGCGCCGCGCTCTTTGAGGATTTTCTGATAGATCGGGGTCAGTGCGCTTTGCAGCTTGTTCTGGGCGTTGACCAGTGCAACTTCCAACTGGCGGTTTTTGGCCTGCGCATCACGCTGCATGTCTGCTACTTTGCCACGGAACTCAACAACTTTCTGTTCGTAAACTTCCTTGGGGACCAGGGAGCGCTGGTTGGACAGGCTCTCTTCCTCTTTTTTAAGTTCGGTTTCCTTGGCCACGATTTCCGCCTGGAACTTCTGGCGAATAACGTCGAGCTGACGGCGAATATCCTTACCGGCAGCGGAGTCCATTGTAATTCTGCGGCTATCAATTACCGCAATGGCAACCTTGGGCAATGCCTGGGCAGTTGCCTCTTCAAATGAAGAGAAGGTGTTGATGCCCAGCACAATGGCGGCCATCAGGGCGAATTTCGTAAAATGTTTCATTAAAACCTAGTTCCGATGTTAAATTGGAAAAATTCCGTTTTGTCGTAATCATCTTTAAGCAATGCCTTGGCAAAGTCAATCCTGAAGGGCCCAAAGGGCGACATCCAGGAAAATCCAACGCCGACAGACAATCTTGGTGAAACCGTATCAGCCACAACTGTATGGGTGTTGCCTGTAATATCATTGACAAGGGTAGGCTCCTCATCAATATCCCACAGGGCCCCCATATCAACAAAGGCACTGGCCTCAATACCCATTTCACGGGCGCCTGCTCCCAGCGGTACAAACAGTTCAAGAGAACCGGTATAGTACAGATTACCGCCAAGAGCATCCCGGGTCAGATCGTCACGCGGTCCAATACCGCCTTGCTCAAAGCCCCTCACTTTGGGATTACCCAGGAAAAAGCGATCAGACAGTCTTACGTCCTCGCTTATGCCGAACACATTACCCCCTTCGGCAGAAAGATTAAACACCCATTTCCCGAAAAGCGGGTAATAAAAGTCATAGGACAGACGTGACCGCAGGTAAGAGACGTTTCCTCCCAGTCCGGCAAAGTCCTGGTTGAACACAACCCGCTGGCCCCGGCTCGGGTGCTGGCGGTTGTTCAGTGTATCGTAGGAAATGCCGTAGCCAACCGAGGACGTCGTAAACTTGCCGACGTTATTATCCAGGAACGGGCTGCTGGAAACATAGGTGGTTTCCACGTCATCGACCCGGATCGTATAACGACCGCTCATGACGATATATTCGGTTACCGGGAACGCGGTGCGCAGGCTAGATCCGTAGGTCTGCTGGCGGAAGTCACTCTCAATGAAGTCGGTGTCCCTGAGGAACAGGTCAACACCGGCAACAACAGCCCGATCCAGGAAATAGGGCTCGGTGAAGCTCATATCCACTTCCTTCCTGTAGGAGGAAATACGGGCCCCCAGTCGAACATTCTGGCCTTTACCCATGAAGTTACGCTCACCGACACTGAAATCAAACAGGAAGCTTTCACTGCTTGAGAAACCGGCCCCGACCGAAAGCTCACCGGTGGCCTGTTCTTCGACGGTAACCTCCAGGACGGTCTGATCCTCCGCGGAGCCTTCCAGCTGTTCGATCGTGGCTTCCTTGAAGTAGCCGAGGCTCTTGATG
This sequence comes from Emcibacter nanhaiensis, assembly GCF_006385175.1. NCBI lineage: Bacteria > Pseudomonadati > Pseudomonadota > Alphaproteobacteria > Emcibacterales > Emcibacteraceae > Emcibacter > Emcibacter nanhaiensis. Next base: position 374,722 of record NZ_VFIY01000004.1, on the reverse strand, counting down.
CGGATCTCGGAACGTTTCACTTTCGAGGAGTTGTAGGCGTCCCCTTCAACAATCCTCATTTCACGGCGGATCACCTTGTCATGGGTACGGACGTTTCCGTTAATGTTGATCCGTTCCACATAGACACGCGGCGCCTTGTTGACGACATAGGTAATGTCAACCGTACGCTCCTCGCGGTTGCGGCGAATACGCGGACGGACGTCAACAAAGGCATAGCCCTTGAGCCCGGCGACATCGGTGAGGAATTCTACAGTTCTGTCAATCTGGGTAGAATCATAGGTTTCACCGGTTTTGGTAACAACCAGCGGCTTCAAGTCCTCGGCCTTAATGTCCGGGATTTTGCTCTCAACATCAATCTTGCCGAAGTTATAGATCTCGCCTTCCTCGACAGTCACATTGATGAAGAAATGTTCTTTGTCGTGGGCCAGTTCGGCAACCGCAGAGGTGATGCGGAAATCCGCATAGCCCTGGGAACGGTAATAGTCGCGCAGCAGCTGCTTGTCATAGGCCAGGCGATCGGGATCATAGGTATCCTCCGAGGTGAGGATCTTCCACCAGCGGCTTTCCTTGGTCGCCATGACGTCGCGCAGCGCATCATTGTTGAATTTCTTGTTGCCCATGAAGTTGATCTTGCCGATCTTACTCTTCGGACCTTCACTGATTTCAAAAACCAGGTTCACCCGGTTCTGGTCCAGCTGAATGACCTTGGGCTCGATGGTCGCGGCAAACCGGCCGGCGCGACGATAAACCTCCAGCAGGCGCTGTACATCCGCCCTCACCTTCGCACGCGAGAAAACGATACGCGGACGCAGGGTGATCTCTTCATAGAGCTTGTCGTCCTTCTTGGACTTGTTGCCTTCAAAAACAATCCGGTTGAGGATGGGGTTTTCCACCACACTCACGACCAGCTTGTCTCCGGAACGGCCAATTTTTACGTCAGAGAAAAGGCCCGTATTAAAAAGGCGTTTAAGGGAGGCGTCCACCTTGGCCTCGGAATAATCATCACCCTCGTTGACGATCAGATAGGATTTAATGGTTTCAGACTCAATCCTCTGGTTGCCGGTAACGACAATTTCCGAAATAGCCAGCCCGGTGCTGTAGACGCTCTGCTGGGCATACGAAGCCGTAACCAGCAGTCCGGGTACAAAGCAGAATAAACAAAATAAATATGAGACTTTAATAAAGCGATTTAACACTAGTACATTTTCCTGTTTATTATTATTTCAGGCCGGTCAGCCCGCCAACCCCATTAAGTCGTTCATGGTCGCAAATATCATTAACCCAAGAATGATCACTAATCCAATACGAAATCCATATTCCTGCGTTCTTTCACTCAATTTGCGCCCCAAAGCGGCCTCAAACCCGTAAAATAGCAAATGCCCTCCATCCAGCATCGGTATCGGCAGCAGATTGATAATGCCCAAATTTATCGAAATCATGGCAATGATGTTGATATAAGACAGGATTCCCTCTTCAAAGGAGATGCTGACAATCTGCGCAATCTTGATCGGGCCGCCCAATTCCCTGGCGGGACGGTCACCGCTGATGATCTGCCACAAGCCGACGAAGGAACGTTCCACAATATTGCGTGTTTCGACAATCCCTCCCCAAATGGCTTCAAAAAACCCGAATTCCCTCATCTCCACACCATAGGCACGGACAATCCCGATAATCGGGGCGGTGCGTTCCTCCCCGTTATCCATGAATGTTTCCATATGCGGTGTCACATCAAAGGCCAGGTTCTGCCCGTTGCGCACCACACCCAGGGAGACTGTACTGCCCTCGTTATCGCGAATGGTATCCTGCAGGAAGCGGAAGGTACTGATATCCTCCCCATTGACCGTCTCCAACCGGTCACCCGGTTTCAGCCCTGCCCGTTCCGCCGGGCTGCCAGGGGAAACCGACCCGATGATGATATTGTGGCCAAGCCCCAGTTGCGGCAGTTTGATGGGATCGCCGAATATATCCTTGGCGTCGATAAACTCCGGAGTGACATAGAGGGTCATGGACTGGCCGTGCCGGAGGATTTCCACCTCCATCTCGGACCCCACATTCATGACTTCATTCAGAAGGACATCCCGGAAACTTTCCACCTTATCGCCGTCTATCGAAACAATCTCATCGCCGGGCAGGAAACCGGCTCGTTCGGCGGCACTGCCGGCGACGACTTTGTCCACCACCGGCGGCACGTAAGGCTGACCGAGGAAACCGAAGAAGCCGGCCAGGATAAAGACTGCGAACAGGATATTCACTGCAGGACCGGCAAAGACAATTGCGGCGCGCTGGTACAGCGGTTTGAAATGGAAAGCGACCGCCTTCTCCTCGGGCGTCATGCCCTTGAGGCTGTCGTCATCCGGATTGCTGGCGGCGCCGGCGTCCCCGAAGAATTTGACATAGCCGCCCAGGGGAATATAGCTGAACTTCCAGCGGGTGCCGTTTTTATCGGTACGACCCCAGATTTCCTTGCCAAATCCGATGGAAAAGACTTCAATCCGCACACCGCACAGGCGGGCGACAAAATAATGTCCCCATTCGTGAACGAAAACCAGTAACGACAAGGCAATAACAAAGGCGAGGCCGTTATATAGAAAAGAAAACAGAGCTTCCATAATTCGTCTTTTAGTTTCCTATGAACCCGGCTGAAATCCTTCTCGCTTCACGGTCGATCTCCAGTACCGTCTGCAGGCATTTCAGCTCTACCGAGCCCATGACGCCAAGCGTCTTTTCAACTATCCTGGATATCTCCAGGAACCCTATTTTCCCCTCCAGAAATGCATGAACCGCAATTTCATTGGCAGCATTCAGGATAGTAGGCGCACTTCCGCCGGTTTGCAATGCCTCTCTTGCAAGTTTAAGCGCCGGAAAGCGAACCGGGTCCGGCTCAAAAAAGTCCAACCGTCCCAACCGGGCAAGATCCAGCTGCTTGGCTGGTGTGCCAATGCGCTCCGGCCAGGCCAGAGTGTAGGAGATGGGGGTGCGCATGTCCGGCGACCCCAGCTGCGCCAAAACCGAGCCGTCAACATAGGACACCATGCTGTGAATGACGGACTGGGGATGCACGATAATCTCGATCTTGTCCTCGCTGACCGGGAACAGGTGATAGGCTTCGATCAATTCCAGGCCCTTGTTCATCATGGTGGCGGAGTCGACGGAAATTTTCGCCCCCATGTCCCAGTTGGGGTGGGAAACCGCCTGCTGGGGCGTGACCTTTTCCATTTCTTCCACGCTCATCTGGTAGAAGGGGCCACCGGACGCGGTCAGCGTGACATGGGAAATCTTCTCCGGCTGCTCGAAATCAAACACCTGGAAGATGGCATTATGTTCTGAATCCACAGGCAACAGCGTCGCGTTATGCTCAACCACCTCTTTCATGACCAGATCACCGGCACAGACCAGGCATTCCTTGTTGGCAAGCGCCACGATGGCCCCGCGGCGAATGGCGCTGAGGGTGGGATCCAGACCGGCCGCGCCGACAATGGACGCCATGACCCAGTCGGACGGCAGGGAGGCAGCCTCAATCAGGGCTTCCCGCCCTGCCCCGACCTTGATATTTGTGCCGGCCAACGCCTCCTTGAGGGCCTGGTAACAGCTTTCATCCGCGACCACGGCCATTTTGGCGTTGAACCGGATGGCCTGTTCCGCCAGCTCTGAAACATTGCGGTTGGCCGTCAGCGCCATCACCCGGTAGTGATCCGGATAGCGAGCCACCAGGTCCAGCGTATTGCAGCCGATTGATCCTGTTGATCCCAGTACAGATACGGTACGTATTTTATTTTTATTTGGCAGAAGCGATGCTTCCATTCAAAACTCTCCTTAGCCCCCAAAATACAGATACAGGGCAACCACCGGCATCACAAACAATATACCGTCAACCCGGTCAAGAATACCGCCATGGCCGGGGATAATAGCACCGGAGTCTTTAACTTTGAACTTTCTTTTCACTGCAGACTCTGCCAGATCGCCGATCTGGCTCCAGACCGCCAGAACCACCGAAATAATGACAAACTGATAGAGTGGCTGAAAGCCGAAATACCTGGCGGAAACCGTGCCGGTAATCAGGGCCAGGATGGCGCCGCCGATCAAGCCGGCCCAGGTCTTGTTGGGACTGATTTTCGGCGACATTCTCGGGCCGCCGATCTTCTTGCCGGCGAAATAGGCTCCCGTATCCATTGACCAGACCAATATCATCGCCCACAGGATGATGTAGGCGCCGCCCGGAAGATATTCACGCAGCCAGATCAGCGACAAAGCCGGCAGCAAGGCATAGAAGCCGCCGGCAACGGCAAACTTGAAATCTTTTTTGCTTAAAATCGCCGTCAGGAGGATGGCGTTCAAAAACACCAGCAGGTCAATCAGCGACACAGATCCGAAAAGCTTCAGAGAGACTCCCAGGGCCAGCACAAGTGCAGCCTGCACAAAAAACAGCGGTGTCTTCCAGCCCCCGGTGGTAATCATATTCCATTCCTGCAGGATCAGGACGCTCAGAAGCAGGATCACGGCGGTATATACCCAGCCCCCATAAAGGATCAGGGCAATGGCGACAGGTAACATCACCAGGGCGGATAAAATTCTGAGAAGCAGATTATTCATTGGAAGATTGTGCCCCGGATTACCGTCAAACGATCATCAGGGGCGCGCCCCGTACCGTCTTTCACGTTTATGGAATTCGCAGATCGCGCGGGACAGGCTCTCCTCGTCGAAATCGGGCCAGAGCGTCTCGACAAAGATAAACTCGGCATAGGCCGCCTGCCACAGCAGGAAATTACTGAGGCGCTGTTCGCCGCTGGTACGGATAATGACATCCGGATCGGGGATGTCGGGCAGATAAAGATGAGAGGCGAACATTTGTTCGTCAATTTCATCGGCTGAAATGCGGCCGTCCCTGACTTCCCGGGCGAGTTCACGGGCCGCCTTGACGATTTCGGACTGGGACCCGTAGTTCAGCGCCAGGATCAGCTGCAGGCCGGCGTTGCCGCCGGTCTTCTGTTCGGCATTTTCAATCAGTTCAACGATGGACGGGCTGAGACGTTCACGCGCGCCCATGAAACGCAGACGCACATTCTGCTGGTTCAGCTCTTCAATTTCGTTGTTGAGATAATGCTTCAGGAGCCCCATCAGGTCCTTGACCTCATCTTCCGGCCGTTTCCAGTTTTCCGAAGAGAAGGCATAGAGTGTCAGATATTTAACGCCGAGGCGGGAACATTCCCGCACGCATTTGCGCACTACCTCGGCGCCCTTACGGTGGCCGGCGACCTTGGGCAGCAGGCGCTTTTTAGCCCAGCGCCCGTTCCCGTCCATAATAATGGCAATATGGGACGGCGGGGTAACGACATCCGCCAACTCAGTTACTCTATTTGCCTCTTCAGCCACCAGCATCCGGAAATCCCTATTCAGACCTGCATTATCTCTTTTTCTTTTGCTGCGGTCAGTTCATCAATCTCGGCCACTTTTTTATCGGTCAGTTTCTGGACCTGCTCACCGAGTGTTTTCTGCTCATCTTGACTTATTTCGCCGTCTTTTTCCAGTTTCTTGAGTGAATCCATGCCGTCCCGGCGTACATTCCTGACAGCAATCTTGGCCTGTTCAGCATAGCGCCCGGCCACTTTCGTCAATTCCTGACGACGTTCCTCGTTCAATTCGGGGATCGGGATCCGCAGGGTCTGCCCGTCCACTACCGGATTAAGACCCAGGCCGGCATTGCGGATGGCTTTTTCCGTGGCGCCAACGAGGGTCTTGTCCCAGACCTGGACACTGATCAGCCGCGCCTCGGGAGTGGCCACGGTGCCAACCTGGTTGAGCGGCATGGTGGAGCCATAGGCGTCAACAACAACCGGATCGAGCAGGTTGACCGAGGCCCGGCCGGTGCGCAGGCCTGAAAATTCGGTTTTAAGGTTTTCAATGGCGCCGCTCATGCGCCGTTTGAGATCATCAATATCAAATTCAGAAGACATCTTTCTTCACTCCTGACGTATTATCGTAAATTGTCCTTCGCCCTTCAAAACGCGAGCAAATTCACCAGGTTCATGAATGGAGAATACAAGTATGGGAATATCATTTTCCCTGGCCAGGGCAATGGCCGAGGTGTCCATAACCTTGAGGTCACGTCGCAGCACTTCCTGATAGGACAGTGAATCATATTTTTCAGCAGTCGGATCCAGCTTGGGATCCGCGGTATAAACCCCGTTTACCTGGGTTCCCTTCAGCAGGGCGTCGCAGTTCATTTCCGCCGCCCGAAGTGCGGCAGCCGTATCGGTCGTAAAAAACGGATTGCCGGTGCCTGCAGCAAAAACGACAACCCTGCCCTTTTCCATATGGCGTATGGCCCGGCGGCGAATATAGGGCTCACAGACCGACGAGATCGGAAAGGCGGAAAGCACCCGGGTGTCAACGTCCATATTCTCCAGCGCATTCTGGATGGCCAGGGAATTCATCACGGTGGCCAGCATACCCATGTGATCCGCCGACGTGCGGTCAAAACCGCTTGCCACGCCCGACATGCCGCGAAAGATATTTCCCGCGCCGACAACAAGGCAAACTTCTACGCCCAATTCCCTGACGGCCTTTATTTCGGCGGCCACGCGATTTACCATTTCAGGATCAATTCCGTAATCCTGAGACCCCATAAGAGCTTCACCGGAAAGTTTCAGAAGGACTCTTTTGAATTGAGGTTCTTCGGACATATTGCAGACACCTGTAAAAATTCTTGTCGTATAGTATTCTTATTATTTCGCACATCTTGCATCACGGACAAGGATAAGTCCATGAAGAATATACAAGAAGGGCCCATTTACCAAACCAGCCAAAGGATGATCGGTAAATGAGCCCAGAATATGGCTATGATTAGTTGCCGGCGGCAGCAGCAACCTCAGCGGCGAAATCGTCTTCTTCTTTCTCGATACCTTCGCCGAGAGCAAGACGAACAAAGCCGGCCAGCTTGATATCTGTACCGGCAGATTTCGCGGCATTTTCAACAACTTTGGAAATCTTGGTTTCACCATCGATGACGAAAGTCTGTTCCAGCAGAACCACTTCCTCGTAGTACTTGCGGATACGGCCTTCGATCATTTTCTCGATGATGTTGTCAGGCTTGCCGGATTCACGGGCCTGCTCAATCAGCACGTTGCGTTCACGCTCCAGAAGCTCCGGATCCAGGTCATCGATGGACAGGGAGGCCGGGCTGGTAGCGGCAACATGCATGGCCAGCTGTTTGCCGAGAGCGGACAGTGTTACTTCGTCAGCCTCTGACTCCAGGCTAACGAGAACAGCAATCTTGCCCATACCTTCAACCACAGTGCCGTGGATGTAGGAAGCCACAACGCCTTTGTTCACACTCAGGCCAACAGAACGACGGAAGTTCATGTTTTCACCGATGGTGCCCACAGCTTCCTTGACTTCCTCGGCAACACTACGGGAGGTGCCCGGGTAAGTTGCATTCTGGGTAGCTTCGAAGTCGCCATCATTGTCCAGGGCAATCTGGGCAATATTTTTGACCATTGCCTGGAACTTCTCGTTGCGGGCGACGAAGTCAGTTTCAGAGTTCACCTCGACGGCAACAGCTTTCGTGCCGGAAGCAGCAACAGCAACAAGACCTTCGGCAGCCACACGGCCGGCTTTTTTCTCGGCCTTGGCAATACCCTTCTGGCGCAGCCAGTCAACGGACGCTTCCAGGTCGCCGTCGTTCTCAGCCAGAGCTTTTTTACAATCCATCATGCCTGCGCCGGTTTTCTCGCGCAGTTCCTTAACCAATGCAGCAGTAATTTGAGCCATTTTCTTTCCTTGAGATTTTCGGAATAAAGTCATTGCCGGCTTCCAACAGCTTTAGCGGCTGGAAACCGGCGATGCCAATGAACTTTTTAAGACGCTTTTTCTTCAGCAGGAGCTTCTTCAGCCGGTGCTTCCACAGCGGGAGCTTCTTCTGCAGCAGCAGCTTCTGCCGGAGCCTCTTCGGCTTCAGCTTCCAGGGCCGGCTCCACCGGAGCCTCTTCGGCGCCGAGGTCGACACCCTGCTCTGACAGTTCCTGCTGGATACCTTCCAGAACAGAATCCGCAATCAGATCACAATACAGCTGGATCGCACGTGTTGCGTCATCGTTACCCGGTACCGGGAAATCAACACCTTCCGGGTTGCTGTTGGTATCCAGAATGCCGACAACCGGAATACCCAGTTTCCTGGCTTCCTGGATGGCCAGTTCTTCCTTGTTGGTATCGATCACAAAGATGACATTCGGCAGACCGCCCATGTCTTTAATACCACCGAGAGAGCGCTCCAGTTTATCCCGCTCACGTGTCATCTGCAGGATTTCTTTTTTGGTCAGACCGGAATGTTCCTGGCTCAGGAGGTCTTCCAGCTCTTTGAGACGCTTGATGGAGTTTGAAACAGTCTGCCAGTTGGTCAGCATGCCACCGAGCCAGCGGTGGTTCACATAATACTGACCGCAACGCTTGGCAGCTTCGGCGATCGGGCCGGAAGCCTGGCGTTTGGTGCCGACAAACAATACGCGGCCGCCGGATGCGGTTACGTCACGAACCTGTTCCATAGCGCGATGCAGAAGCGGTACGGTAATGGACAGGTTAAGAATATGAATTTTGTTACGAACACCGAAGATGTAATCGCCCATACGGGGGTTCCAACGGTGGGCCTGGTGGCCAAAATGTACACCAGCTTCCAAAAGCTGACGCATGGTAAAGCTAGGCAGTGCCATGTCTTTTCTCCTTTTCCGGTTAATCCTCCACGGGCTTTGGTCTCTAGAGACACCGGAAAGTCGGCCTCAATATGTAGGAGGCAAACTTCTACACCCGTGTGTGAAGTAGGCGCGTATTACGACGTTTTCAGACAAAAGGCAAGGGATAAATCGCCAATTTCCGCCAATAATACAGAAAAAATAAAAAGCCGTCGCTTTTGGAAAGCAACGGCCTGAATCAAAGCGTGAGCGGCTATCTATAATAACCGCTCACGTTTGTTCTTTTCTCATTCCGGTCTACTTATCAAACTGGAGGAGTTTCGTCTCAAGCCTCAGGCTTTGCGGCGACGCAGGCCGGCGAAGACCAGACCCAGGCCGAGCAGACCCAGCATGGCAGGCTCGGAAACTTCTTCCGCAGTGATGGCCACTGAGGTGTAGAGAGTTGTAAAGGTATTTTCTTCGGTCAGGAAGCCCTGACAACCTGATTCGGCACCAGCAAGGGCACAGGCATCATCATCCAGGAAGGATGTGTCACCCAGGTCCAGAGTAACGGTATAGAGGTATCCGTCTTCAACGAAGCTGAAGGACAGGTTTTCCGGGTTTACCAGTACGAAGATATCGTCACACACGCTGATAGAGTCATCAACACAAGTGCCTTCAGTGTTCGGAGTTTCCTGGAACTCGATGAACAGCGGGAACACGATCGGACCCAGGGAGAAACCAGCCGGGCTAACAGCTTCAAGGCTGATGGTATCCTGGATGGTCACGCTGGTCAGCGAAGTATTGTACGCGATCACGTTGTTCACGTGTGTCAGGGTGGCTGCATCTTCAAAAGCACCGTTGGTCATGATGCCGTTTACTTCGGTGTGACCGTTGGCGTTGGCAGCCGGGGTTGTACCGTCGTAACCGCTCTGGTCACCAATGACCAGATGACTGTAATTTCCGCCTTCAAGGCCCCAGGAAATATAGTCGCCGTTGTTAATGAGATCCGCAAGCGGTTCACCAGTTTCATCCTGAAAGGCTGCATCGGCTGTCAGCTTCCATTCAGTAATCATGGTTCCAGCATGAGCTGAACCCATAACCACAACACTTGCGATAGCGCCAGTGATAAGGGAAATTATCTTATTGCTTTTCACAATAACCTCCTGTGATGTTCGTATGAGTGCAGCGTAACGCAACCATACATGGAAAATTAAAAATCTATAAGTACTCAACTACTCGTTCGTGGCTCGTACCACATCATCTGATAACGGTATCTTTATAAGCAAGTAGCGTGCCAATTTATTTTTTCCTTTAATTGCAACAAGTTAACAATATCCGCCCTGACATCACATGCAATTGTGTAAAAAATATCGACACCTAAAACCAGAAATATCCCCCCACTTTTCCGCTTTTCTTACAATAAATCATTATTTATCAATGACTTAATATACTCTTTAGGTTCTTTTAATATTCCATGCACTGTAAAGAAATCTGACACCGGCTATTTTCAGTCGCAGAAGGACCGGTCGGGTTATTCCCCTAATCCTTTGAAATACCGGGATGAACGCTATTTTGATCCACAGAACCATATCCTGCCTCCTCGGCAACGATTCTGACTTCCCCCGCCTCATTTTTCCTGATTTCCGGCAATACTGTGACAATTTCCCGTCCTGCCGTATCTTCCATCAGTTCCCTGACTGAACCGAATTCTGCAATCTTTTTCAAATTCATGAGTGTCGGGAACATCAGAGTCCCGTCCGCCTCCTCGATAATCCTGGTCGGGGTCGCCCAGATCACGTCGATGATTTCCTGGCCGTCCGCCTTGGCAACCTGCCCCTCCGGCGCTTCACAAACAAAAAAGCGCGTGTCAAACCGCTTGGGTCGGGCAACAGGCGTGATCCAGTGGGCAAACGGCACACAGGCCTCCAGATCAGGGCCCAGGCCATTCTCCTTCATAAAATCCAGCAGGCCCATACCCTGATAATGCACCCGGTCACGATACTCCCTGTCTATTGCCGCACGCTGATCTTCGGTAAGCGAATATCCGTTCTTTTTCGCAATGATCAGGCCGGTTTCTTCAAAGACTTCGCGAATAGCGGTAAACCGCAGGCCGCGGAACTGTTCGGGTAACTTCTCTTCAGTTTCCCCGGCCCATTCAAGCTCGGCCTTTTTGTCGAGCGGATCCACTTTACCGCCAGGAAAAACCCGCGCTCCGCCGGCGAACTTGATATCACCATGACGCTCCCCCACCAGCACTTCGAGCCCGTCATAACCATCACGCACCAGAATGACGGTCGCGGAATCAATTGGGGTGGCGATTTTTTTGGTCTCTGAACTCATATTTCCCGGGCCTCCGTAATGCCTTTCATGGTGACAATCGCGTTGCGAACGGCTGGTGATATCACATAGCCTTCGCCCAGTTCCACATCTATGTCGAACTTTTCCCCGTCATCAACCTTGATTTTAAAGGTAACAGTCCCCCGCCCCCCTTTATGCTGCTCGAGTATCTCCTTCACCGCGGTCAGGGACTTTTCATTCTCGACAAAGATTTCCAGTCCCTTGGCGGTCCGGGCGGCAACCTGGTCGATGGATTCAATCCCCTGAGCCGTCAGCCTGACCGCCCCTTCATCGGTTTTCCGCACTTCCGCGGTCACAATCACCGAGTTGCCCGCTTCCAGCATGTCCCGCTTGGCGTTCAAAACTTCGGAAAACAGTGTCACTTCATAGGCGCCGGCCGCATCCGACAGGCCAAGGAAGGCATATTTATTGCCGCGCTGGGAGCGTTTTTCCTTCAGGCTCTGGATCGTGCCGGCCAGCTTGACCACCCCGCCCTTGCCGGTGGCCCGCGCCTCGATCTCGCTGGACGGCACCACTTTCTGCCGCGCCAGGACTTTGTCGTAGGCGTCCAGCGGATGGGCGGACAGGTAAAAGCCGATCGCTTCGCGTTCATTGTTCAGCCTGTCAATCAGGGCCCAGTCATTGACGTCCGGCAGGACCAGATTCGGCTCCTCAACCACATCACCGAACAGGCTGACCTGGTCGCTGTTTCTCTCCTGGGTTGCGGCGCTGGCCTGCTTGAGCAGCATTTCCACCGACTGGAATACCTGGGCCCGGTTCGGATTAATACTGTCAAACGCCCCGGCCTTGGCCATATTTTCCAGCGCCCGCTTGTTGATATGGTGGGTGTCGATCCGGGCGCAGAAATCCTCCAGGCTCTTGAAAGGTCCGTTCTTTTCCCGCTCCGCGACCAGGGACTCCATGGCGGCCGAGCCTACATTCTTCAGCCCGGCCAGCGCATAACGCACGCCGCGCAACACACCGTCTCCGCGGGCGCCGCCGATATGTTCGTCGTCCCTCTCGCCCTCGATCACCTCGACGGAAAATTCAACCTGTGATTTATTGACATCCGGCGGCAGGATCGGGATATGCAGGCTTTTCAACTCTTCCTTGAAGATCTGCAGCTTGTCGGTGTTGTTCAGGTCGAGCGACATGATGGCCGCCATAAACTCGACCGGGAAATTGGCCTTGAGATAGGCGGTATGATAGGCCACCAGGGCATAGGCGGCGGCGTGGGACTTGTTGAAACCGTAGCCGGCGAATTTGGCCACCAGGTCGAAAATATGGGCCGCCTGCTTGGGATCCACCCCCTTGTTATCGGCCCCTTCCTGGAACCGGGCCCTCTGTTTGTCCATTTCCGCGGCAATCTTCTTGCCCATGGCCCGGCGCAGCAGGTCGGCTTCACCAAGGGAATAATCGGCCAGGATCTGGGCGATCTGCATCACCTGTTCCTGGTAAATGATCACCCCGTAGGTTTCCTTCAGCACCTCCACCAGCAGCGGATGCAGGTAATCCGGCTCTTCCTCGCCATGTTTACAGGCGATATAGCGGGGAATATTGTCCATCGGGCCCGGACGGTACAGCGCCACCACAGCGATGATATCCTCGAACAGGTCGGGTTTCATCTGCAGCAGCACATTCTGCATGCCGCTACTTTCCAGCTGGAACACGCCCACGGTCTTACCCCGGCCCATCAATTCGAAAGACGGTTTGTCGTCCAGCGGCACCTGCGACAGGTCGATATCGATGCCGCGGGGCCTGATATTTTCCACGGCCTTGGCCAGCACCGTCAGGGTTTTCAGGCCCAGAAAGTCGAACTTGACCAGTCCGGCCTGCTCGACAAACTTCATGTTGAACTGGGTCACCGGCATGTCCGACTTGGGATCGCGGTAGAGCGGCACCAGCTGATGCAGTGGCCTGTCACCGATCACCACGCCGGCGGCATGGGTCGAGGCATGGCGGTACAGGCCTTCGAGCTGCAGGGCCATATCAATCAGCCGCGCCGTGGTCGGGTCGCTGTCCCGCTCCGCCTGCAGCCGTTCCTCGCTCTCCAGCGCCTCGGACAGGGTGACCGGATTGGCCGGATTGCTGGGAATCATCTTCGACAGCCGGTCCACCTGACCATAAGGCATCTGCAGCACCCGGCCCACATCACGGACCACGGCCCGGGCCTGCAGCTTACCGAAGGTAATGATCTGCGCCACCTGGTCATGGCCGTATTTATCCTGCACATATTTGATCACCTGGTCGCGTTTGTCCTGGCAGAAGTCGATATCAAAGTCCGGCATGGACACGCGTTCGGGATTAAGGAAACGTTCGAACAGCAGGCTGAACCGCAACGGATCAAGATCAGTAATCAACAATGCCCAGGCGACCACGGAGCCGGCGCCAGAGCCACGCCCCGGCCCCACCGGGATATTATGGTCCTTGGACCACTGGATGAAGTCCGACACGATCAGGAAGTAACCGGGAAAATCCATATTGATGATAATGCCCAGTTCATAATCCAGCCGGTCAAAATAGGGCTTGGCCTTTTCCTCGCGCTCTTCCGGCGTTTCGTCCCCGGTAAAGACATGGGCCTCGAGGCGGGCTTCCAGGCCCTTTGTGGCAAACTGGCGCAACGTCTCGGCTTCGGAGGTATTCTCGTCAGCAGTAAATTTCGGCAGAATCGGATCAATAGTCGGGACCTTGTAAGCGCACCTCTGGGCCACAACCACCGTGTTGGTGATAGCCTCCGGCAGGTCCTCGAACAGCCTGGCCATTTCATCGGGCGACTTGAAATAATGTTCCGGCGTCAGTTTGCGCCGGTCGTCCTGCTCCACATAAGCGCCGTCGGCAATACACAGCAGCGCGTCATGGGCGGCATACATATTCCGGGTGGGAAAATGCACGTCATTTGTCGCCACCAGGGGAATATCATGGGCATAGGCCAGATCCAGCAGTTTATCTTCGCACTGCTCCTCCTCACTCATCCCATGGCGCATCAGTTCCATATAGAGGCGTCCCGGGAACAGCGCCATCAGTTTGCGCGTGACCTCCGCTGCCTTTTCCTCGTCCTCGTCGAGCAGATATTTGCCGATCGGCCCCTTGTGACCGCCGCTCAGGCAGATCACGCCGTCGGTCTTGCCCTCCAGGAGGCTGAGCCCGATCTGCGGCGGCTCATGCACCGCCGATTCCAGATGGGCCTGACTGACCAGCTCCATCAGGTTGTGATAGCCTTGGTCGGTCTGGGCCAGCAGGGCAATGGATCCCGGTTCGGGCCGCCTGACCGTGCCCTGCAGCTCTTCCGGACCATGGGTAATGGACAGGCAACAGCCGACAATCGGCTGGATGCCGCTCCCCGGCAGGGTCAGGGAGGCCTCCAGCATGCCGAACATATTATTGGTGTCGGTAATGGCCACGGCCGGCATATTATGCTGGGTGCAGAGCTTGGGCAGGGCTTTTACATGAATCGCGCCTTCGGACAGGGAATAGGCGGTATGAAGTCTGAGATGAATAAAGCTGTGGTTCGACATACCCGCCCGAGTGATAAAAAGTTACTGATAGAATCCGCTAATGCCGGCGCGCGGCACGGCAGGACAAAGATACTTCCACGCCAATATCATGTAAAGGGTAAAGCCCTCAGGCCCCCATCTTGACGCCCTTGTGCAGCTTGCCGTCCTTGAGAATGACACAGCTTGCCGTTCGCTTTGCAAAAGAGGTGTTGTGAGTCGCCAGCAGGGCCGCCGTTCCCTCTTCCCGGGCCAGGTCCAGCAGGATGTTGAGCACTTCGCCGCCTGTGGTTTCATCCAGGTTGCCGGTCGGTTCGTCCGCCAGCAGCAGTTTCGGCCGGTTGGCCAGCGCCCGGGCGATGGCGACCCGCTGCTGTTCCCCGCCGGACAGCTGGGCCGGCCGGTGGGTCAAACGCTCCGCCAGTCCCATTTTTTCCAGAAGTTCCTCGGCCCGTTTCCGGGCCTTGTTGCCGCCAACACCGGCAATCATCTGCGGCATCACCACATTTTCCAGCGCCGTGAATTCCGGCAACAGGTGATGGAACTGATAGACAAAACCGATTTCGTTACGGCGAATGCGGGTCCTTTTGATGTCGGACAGGCCGTTGCAGGACACGCCGTCAATCATCACATCGCCTTCATTGGCCTTTTCCAACAGCCCGGTGATATGCAGCAGAGTGGACTTGCCGGCACCCGACGCCCCGACCAGGGAAACAGTTTCCCCCGCCTGGATTTCCAGGTTAACCCCCTTGAGGATATGCAGGTCTTCCCCGCCCTGAAAGAAATGACGATGAATATTCTGCAGCTGCAGGATCGGATTACTCATAGCGCAGCGCCTCCACCGGATCGGTTTTGGCCGCCCGCCAGGCCGGATAAAGGGTCGCGAGGAAGGTCAGCGTCAGGGAGACAACGGTCACCGCAATGACCTCACCCGGATCAATAATGGCCGGGATTTCGGAAATAAAACGGATTTCCGCGTCCCAGACCTTGGCGCCGGTCAGTTTTTCGATAAGGTCAGAGATATTCTGAAGATTTTTCGCAAGCGACACCCCTGCCCACACGCCGAGAAACGTCCCCAGGACCCCGATTGTCGACCCGGTAATGAAAAACACCCGGAGGATGGACGCCCGGGATGCCCCCATGGTCCGGAGAATAGCGATGTCCTTGTTCTTGCTGCGGACCAGCATGATCATGGTGGAAATCACATTAAACACGGCCACCAGAATAATCAGGGTCAGGATGATGAACATCACATTGCGTTCAATCTGCAGCGCATTGAAGAAGCTTTTGTTCAGGATGCGCCAGTCCACCAACCGACCGAGATGGCCGGTCGCCTTGAGCCTCTGGTCGATATAGGGGTAGGTTTCGGTGATCAAATCCGGATGAGTGAGGGTGATTTCCAGATATTGGACCGTATCGCCATATTTGAAATATTTCTGGGCCTGGTCCAGCGGCATGAAGAAATAGCCGGAGTCATAATTATATTCGCCGACTTCGAATATGGCCTTGATTTCATAACTCGACAGTCTTGGCACGGTGCCAAACGGCGTTACCCTGCCCTTCGGCGTAATCAGGGTCACCAGGCTTCCGACATGGAGATTGTAATTTTCCGCCAGCCGGACCCCGACCGCCAGGTCATGGTCCCCCGTTCCGAAATCATCCAGGCTGCCGGCGACAATATGATCAGCCACCAGAGGGCGTTCTTTAAGGTCTTCCGGCCGCATGCCGCGGACAATAGCGCCGGTGGCGTAATCGCCGAAGGACGCCATGACCTGCCCCTCAATGATCGGATCCACATGCACCACATTCTGTACCGAAGACAGAAGTTCCACCGAGCGTTCATAATCGCTGATCTTGCCGCCGACCGGCTGGTACAGCAGATGTCCCTTGAAACCGATGACCTTGCCCAGAAGTTCTTCGCGGAAGCCGCCCATGACGCTCATTGTCGCGATCAGGGCCATAACGCCAAGGATAATGCCGAGCAGCGAAAATATCGCGATAACCGAGATAAATCCCTCATGCCCCTTGAGCCTGAGATATCTGAAGGCCAGCATCCATTCAAAGGACCGAAACATTATACCCCCTTATGCGGTCAAGCGATTCAGCAGTTCGTCCTCGCTCAACTCTTCCCGCTCACCGGTGCGGCGGTTCTTAAACTCGATGACACCTTTTTCCAGCCCTTTGGGCCCGATCACCGCCTGCCAGGGCAGGCCGATCAGGTCCATGTTGGCGAATTTGACGCCGCCGCCTACTTCCCGGTCGTCATAGAGCACCTCGACCCCGGCGTTCTGCAGCTTCTGGTACAGGGCCTCGCTGGCCACCGTACAGGCTTCATCCTTGCCGCGCAGGTTGACCAGACCGACCTTGAACGGGGCGACCGCCTCCGGCCAGATAATGCCGTTCTCGTCGTGGTTGGCTTCAATCAGGGCGCCGACCAGGCGGGAGACGCCAATACCGTAGGAGCCCATTTCCACATTGACCAGCTTGCCATCCGGTCCGGTGACCTGGGCACCCATGGCCTTGGAATATTTATCGCCGAAATAGAAGATATGACCGACCTCGATGCCCTTGGCAGTGCGCAGGTCTTCTGCGGCAACCGGACAGGTAGCCGGGTCGTGCTTTTCCTCTTCCATGGCATAAATGCCCTGCAGGCTGGAAATGGTATCGGCATCAATATCACCGGTCAGTTTGTGGAGCTCGAACTCCTCGATCGCTTTGTCATAATAGAGCGTGCTTTCGCCGGTTTCCGCCAGGATCTGGAATTCATGGCTGAGATCACCACCGATGGCGCCGGTATCCGCCTTCACAGGAATGGCCACCATGCCAAGCCGGGCGAAGGTCCTGAGATAGGCCACATACATTTTATTGTAGGATTCCCGGGCGCCCTCCTCATCCAGGTCAAAGCTGTAGGTGTCCTTCATCAGGAATTCCCTGCCGCGCATCACCCCGAACCGGGGCCGGATCTCGTCCCGGAACTTCCACTGGATGTGATACAGCATCTTGGGCACATCCTTGTAGCTTTTCAGGTTGTTGCGAAACAGGTCGGTGATCATTTCCTCGTTGGTGGGACCATAGAGCATTTCGCGGTCATGCCGGTCGGTGATGCGCAGCATCTCCTTGCCGTAGGCGTCGTAGCGCCCGCTTTCCTGCCACAGCTCGGCAGACTGGATGGTCGGCATCAGCAGTTCCTGGGCCCCGGCCCGGTTCTGTTCCTCGCGAACGATCTGCTCGATATTGCGCAACACTTTCAGGCCGAGCGGTAGCCAGATATAGATCCCGGCGCTGGTCTGCCGGATCATGCCTGACCGTAACATCAGACGGTGGGACACCACCTGTGCTTCGCTGGGGTTTTCTTTCAGCGTAGGAAGAAAATATGTAGAAAGGCGCATTTCAGTACCTGGTTATTGTTTATTTACATAGCTTGTACTAGTTCTTAACAGGCTTTCCGGCGAGTGCAATTATCTTTTCTCATCGGGGGCCAGTTTTTCTGACTTTATTTTCCGGCATATATAGACAAGTTCACTGTTTTGCTGCGCCGATAGCGGTTTGCCGTTCAAATAAGCAACCCCGTTTTTGAGTTCCACATAACCCACGATCATATCCTGGCTGAGGCCTGGATATTTTTCCTTCATCCTGCTGCCGGCCAGGTCCGCCAGATCCTGCACCAGATAAAATGATGCATCTCCGGTCGCAAATTGCGGATAAGAGCCGGGAATATCTGCCGGAACAACCTGTTGCCCCCTTACATCCTCTCCGGGTTTATATTCCACATCCGGCGCCGGAACATGGGGAACAAGCTGTCGGCAGATGTTATGATCCACCACAATTACCTGCTTGTCTGCATATGCCACGTTAACCATAAATAAGGCAGCTAACAGCGTGGCGGAAAAAACACATTTCATTCTGATACCTCTCTATCTATCTATATTATATATCATTTCCGCCAATTAGCCGTCTGTTGCTTTTTTGCAACAAAATCAGAAAAATTTTCCGATTATTAAAGTTTTGTGATGACAAGGGGCAAAGTCTGAACTAACGTCTTTTCAAACGGGAGGCCCAAGTTTGGGGAGGAAAAAAACCTACACCAAAAAAACCAACAATACGGGCAAATAAAAACAAGAAGAAACGTATTAAAAAAACAAAACGCAAGGCCAAAAGGCCTTGCATTTTTTTTGCCTGTTCACCAGCCTTTAGCTCAGCGTAATCAGCTTGAATTCCACAACCGCCCAGAAACAGGCCCAGACCACGATGGTGAGGGCCGTGGTGATCAGCATTTTTTTACCGATATTGGGTTTCACCGGAGCGGCCATTTCAATGCCGTCATCCCCCTCTTCCCCGGCTTCATGATGATTCCGCACGCCAAAGGGCAACACCATAAACAGGATCATCCACCAGGCGACGGCAAAAACGACAATATGTCCAGCTATACTCATGGGATAATCCTATACTTCTTCCAGTTCAACCAGGGTCCCGCACAGATCCTTGGGGTGTAGAAACAGCACCGGTTTGCCGTGGGCGCCGATTTTCGGGTTGCCGTCGCCAAGGATACGCAGCCCGTCCGCCTTCAGCTTTTCCGCCGCGGCCGTGATATCGTCCACCTCATAGCAGACATGATGCATACCACCGGCCGGGTTCTTGGCCAGAAAACCGGCAATCGGTGAATTCTCGCCCAGGGGATGCAACAACTCAATCTTGGTGTTGGGCAATTCGATAAATACAGTCGTCACCCCGTGATCGGGCTGGTCAACCGCTTCGGAAACGGTGGCGCCCAGGGTATTACGATACAGATCGGCTGCAGCCTCCAGGTCCGGCACCGCAATGGCGACATGGTTCAGTTTTCCAATCATATATTCCTCCAGCTAATTTTCACCCATCCAGGCGCAATATATTGACGATGGTCACAGGTCCGGTTTCCCGGTTGCCAAATGCCTTGCCGGACCGCCGCGCCACAATCCTGATTTCCTCTTTCAGGGCACTGTCATTCCTGAGAACCCGGTCAGGCAGGCGATCATAGCGATCCAGTATATGTTGTCTTATATAGGGAATGAGTCCGCCTTCGTCATCATCCACCAGGCCCAAAATCGTAATTTCCGGCGTACAGGCCAGGTCAAAATCCGGTTTGAGCACAAGAGACACCACCAGGCCGCCGTTATACATCAGGCGGCGGCGGGTGACGATGGCCTCATCCTCGGCAGACACCAGGAACTGGCCATCAAGGGCCATATAGCCATGTTCCACTTCGTCCAGCAGTTCCGGTCCCTCGGGCGCCAGCCGGATCCGGTGGCCATTGCGCGGGACAATGGTTTTCTCGATCCCGTGTGACTGTCCAAGTTCCGCCTGGTGAGTCATATGGCGCAGTTCCCCGTGCACCGGCACCAGGATGTCCGGCCGGGTCCAGTTATACATCTGCAGCAGTTCCTTCTGCCCGGGATGCCCGGAGACGTGCACAAAGGCGTCCTTTTCGGTAATGACATCCGCGCCCTTGTCCACCAGGTGATTATGCAGCCGGCCGAGGGTCAGTTCATTACCCGGGATAATCTTGGAAGAAAACACCACCGTATCGCCCCTGGAGATGGAAATACTGCGGTGATTGTCCTGGGCAATCCGCATCATGGCGGCCCGGGCTTCCCCCTGGCAGCCGGTGCAGACAAACAGGACTTTTTCCGGCGGCAGGTAGCCCGCCTCCTCTTCATCCACCACCGGCGGGAAATCGGTAAGGTAGCCGGCCTTGCGGGCGGCGGCCACATTGCGCTTCAGGGATGCACCGACCAGGCACAGATGGCGTCCGCTGGCCTCTGCCACCTTGGCCAGGGTTTCCACCCGGACAACATTGGAGGCAAAGGTCGTGCAGAATATTCTGCCTTTTTTGCCGGACAGCAGCTGGATCATATTATCCCGCACCGCCTTTTCCGAGCCGGTCGGCTGAACATTGAAGACGTTGGTGGAATCACAGACCAGGGCCAGCACCCCTTCATCGCCGATATTTCCCATCTGCGTGGCATCCACGGCATCACCGATCAGCGGATCGGGATCGATTTTCCAGTCACCGGTGTGGAATATATTGCCAAGCGGCGTTTTGATCCGGAGCGCATTGGGCTCGAGGATGGAATGGGTCAGGGTAACATATTCCACCTCGAAGGGGCCGGCTGTAAAACTGCCGCCCAGCGGGATTTCATGGATTTCCACCTGATCGAGGAGGCCCTGCTCTTCCAGCTTGCCGCGCAGCAGGATGGCGGTAAACGGTGTGGCATAGACCGGACAGCGAAGATAGGGCCAGAGATGGGCCACAGCACCCACATGGTCCTCATGCGCATGGGTAATGATCATGCCGAGCAGATGGTCCTTGCGGTCCTCGATAAAGCCGATTTCCGGCATCAGAAGGTCAATGCCCGGATAATAGATGTCGGCGAAGGAAACCCCGCAATCCACCATAATCCAGTCCTGGCGGTCTTTCGGCCCGAACCCATAGAGGTTGAGGTTCATGCCGATTTCACCGGAGCCGCCCAGAGGCAGGAAATGAAGTTCGTCCCGGTCCTCAGTCATGTTTGTTCCGGTCATATATCTCGAACAGCCCGCGGGTGGTCAGTTCCTGGTCGACAATTTCGATAATATCGGTGGAATCGTTGAACAGCGGCGCCAGACCGCCGGTGGCCAGCACCTTCATGGGCTTGCCATATTCCTTGCGGACTCGCTGCACAATGCCCTCGATCAGGCCGATATAACCCCAGAAAATCCCGGACTGCATGGCCGACACTGTACCGCTGCCAATGACTTTCGCCGGTTTTTCAACTGCGACGCGGGGCAGTTTTGCCGCCGCCATATGCAGGGCTTCCATGGACAGATTCACGCCCGGCGCAATCACCCCGCCGTGATAGTTGCCCTGGTCGTCGATCACATCAAAAGTGGTGGCGGTGCCGAAGTCGATTATCACCATCGGCCCGCCATACAGCTTGTGCGCCGCAACCGCGTTGACCAGACGGTCTGCCCCCACTTCCCGGGGATTTTCCAGCTTGATGTCAATTCCCAGGTCGATACCGGATTCCCCCACCACCATAGCCTCGCAGTTGAAGTAGCGGCGACAGAGAAGTTGCAGCGGGAACAGCGCCTGGGGCACCACGGTGGCGATAATGGCGCCGGTGACAGCTGAGGGATTAAACCCTTCAAGGTTCATCAGCTGGGTCAGCCAGACCATATATTCGTCGGCGGTGCGGCTGGAGGAGCTGGAAATACGCCATTTGTGGCGAAGCTCGTCACCGTCGTGCAAGGCGAAGACAATATTGGTATTCCCGGCATCTATTGCTAACAGCATCTTGGGTCCCTCGACTGTTCAGGCCGCCTATCCGGCCGGCGCAAAAAACACATCACCCGCGGCAATGACACGGATGCCGCTTTCTGTCTCAACTTTTAACCCGCCGGTAACATCAAGGTCAATGAATCTTCCGTGTATTTCCTCGTCCGGCAGGCGAATAATGATCTGTTCCCCCTGCCCTTTAGCCCGCTCAAGCCAGCGACGGCGGATATAATCAAATCCCTTCTGGCGCCATTCCGTCATCCAATAGTCCAGGGATGCCACCAGGGACTGCAACGCCGGCAGCGGCTCCAGATCCGGACAGCCGAGTTCAGCCAGGTTGCTCGCGGGATAGAGAGCCTCTTCAGGATGCCTGGACAGGTTAATCCCGATGCCGATGATAACATATTCCGGATCGGTTAGTCCTTCTCCCGCCGTTTCCAGCAGGATACCGCTTACCTTTTTCCCGTCCACCAGCACGTCATTGGGCCATTTGCACAGTACCCGCCGGTCCGCCTGCAAAAAGTCGGCGATCACATCCCGCACCGCCAGTGCCGAGACAAAAGACAACTGGGAAGCGGTTTTCAGATCACAATCCGCTTTCCAAAGCAGGGAGCAGAACAGATTGCCACGCTCTGAGATCCATTCACGGCCGCGGCGCCCCTTCCCTGCGGATTGCTGATCCGCCTGGACCCAGAGATGTTGTGTCGGTTTTTCAGCGGCGAGACGCTTGGCTTCCTCGTTGGTGCTGTCCAGAACGTCAAAAGCCTGAAGGCCGTAACCTTCAGGCAATTGAATATCCTTGGCTGTCGTCATGTGATCAGGACAGCAACGCCCGGGCGGCTTCCTGGGCGCTTTCCAGCACCGGCATGGAAACCTGCGGCAGGATGAAGGCCACGATCAGCACGGCGGCAACCGCCATGATCAGCTTCATCTCGCGCGACTTCTGCGGCAGGAATTCCTCTGCCGGTTTATCGAAATACATGACCTTGACGATGCGCAGGTAATAGTAAGCGCCGATCACGCTGGCCAGCACGCCGATCACCGCCAGCAGGTAGAGGCCTTCGTTAACTGCGGCGACAAAGACATAGAATTTGCCGAAGAAGCCGGCCAGCGGCGGAATACCTGCGAGCGAGAACATGAAGATCGCGAGGACGGCCGCCATGGCCGGACGGCTCCGGGCCAGGCCGGACAGATCCTCGATCTCCTCAACCATGCCGTCTTTGCGGCGCATGGACAGAATGATACCGAAGGTCCCCACATTCATCACCAGATAGATGGTCATATAGATGATCAGGCCGGATACGCCCTGTTCGGTGCCGGCGGCAAGGCCAACCAAGGCAAACCCGATATGACCGATGGAACTGTAAGCCATCAGGCGTTTGATGTTGGTCTGCATGATGGCTGCGGCAGAACCGAGGATCATGGAAGCGATGGACATGAACACCAGGATCTGATGCCAGGCGCTGCTCATTTCGGCAAACGGCACAAACAGCACACGGGTCAGCAGGGCCAGAGCCGCCACTTTCGGGGCCACGGCAAAGAAAGAAGTGATCGGTGTCGGCGCCCCCTCATAAACGTCCGGTGTCCACATATGGAACGGCACCGCGGAAATCTTGAAGGCCAGACCGGACAGCACAAACACCAAACCGATAATGGCGCCGATGGCCGGGCCATGTTCGCCGCTGTGGGCCAGGGCTTCTGCAATGGCGCTGAAATTGGTGCTGCCGACAAACCCGTACACCATAGAGGATCCATAGAGCAGGATGCCGGAGGACAGCGCCCCGAGCACGAAATATTTCAGCCCGGATTCAGTCGCCCGTTCGGAGTCACGACGTACAGAAGCCAGCACATAAAGGCTCAGCGACTGCAGCTCGAGGCCCATATAGAGCGAAATCAGGTCGTTGGCGGAGACCATGACCATCATACCGAGGGTAGCGAGAACCATCAGAACCGGCACTTCAAAGCGCTCTTCGTCCAGTTCCTTGAAATACTGCGTCGACATGACGACAGCCAGGGCGGAAGCAATCAACACCAGCACCTTCATAAAGGTGGTAAAGCCATCGGCCACAAACATGTTGCCGAACGCAAAGGTCCGTTCACCGGCCTCGCCCACGGTCACCGCAAGGGCGACAACCATCAGCACAACCGCCAGCCAGGACACTAGGGAGGTGGACTGGTTGCCGCGGAACACGCCGAGCATCAGCAGGGCCAGGGCGCCAAGTGCCAGAATGATTTCGGGCAGTGCAATTGTCAGATCAGGAAGCATCGTATTTGTCATTTCCTTGTCCCCTTCCTATTGACCGTTTGCGGCAATGTTGAAGGCATTGATGGCGGCTTCATGGTTCTGCAGCAGGTTTGCTACCGAAACATGGATGAAATCCAGGAAGGTTATCGGATAGACCCCCATCCACAGGGTGAAGATCACCAGCGGCGTGAAGATCCAGATTTCCCGCCTGTTCATATCGAGCAGCGCCTTGAGGTCTTCCTTGACCAGTTCACCGAAAATTACCCGGCGATAGAGCCACAGCATGTAGGAGGCGCCGAGGATCAGGCCGGTGGCGGCAAAGAAAGTCGCCCAGGTGCTGAATTTGAACAGGCCGGCCAGCACCAGGATCTCGCCGACGAAGTTGGCCGTGCCCGGCAGCCCGACGGACGCCATGGTGAAGAACATGAACACCAGGGCATATTTGGGCATGTTGTTGGCCAGACCGCCGTAGCGGGCGATTTCACGGGTATGCAGGCGGTCATAAATCACGCCAACACACAGGAACAGTGCACTGGAGACAAAGCCATGGGCCAGCATCACCATGATGGCCCCTTCCAGGCCCTGGGTATTGAAAGAGAAGATCCCCAGCGTCACATAGGCCATATGGGCGACCGAACTGTAGGCGATCAGCTTTTTCATGTCTTCCTGCATCAGGGCCACCAGAGAGGTGTAGACCACGGCGATACAGGACAGAGTCAGCACCAGCCAGGACAGTTCCTCAGCCGCGATCGGGAACATGGGCAGGCTGAACCGCAGAAAACCGTAACCGCCCATTTTCAGCAGGATACCCGCCAGGATCACGGAACCCGCGGTCGGCGCCTGTACGTGAGCGTCCGGCAGCCAGGTGTGGACCGGCCACATAGGCATCTTGACTGCAAAGGAAGCAAAGAACGCCAGGAACAGCCAGGTTTGGGCGCCTGCGGCAAAGTCATACTGCATCATTTCCGGAATGCTTGTGGTCCCGGCCTGCATATACATATAGAGCAGCGCCACCAGCATCAGCACGGATCCGGCCAGGGTATAGAGGAACAGCTTGTAGGCTGCATAAACCCGGTTCTGGCCGCCCCAGATGCCGATGATCAGGAACATGGGGATCAGGCCGCCTTCGAAGAACAGATAGAACAATACGATGTCGAGGGAGCAGAAGACACCCAGCATCAGGGTCTCCAGGATCAGGAAGCAGATCATATATTCCCGCACCCGGGTCGTGATCGCGTCCCAGCTGGCCAGGATACAGAGCGGCATGATGAAAGTGGTCAGCAGAACGAAGAGCACGGAAATACCGTCCACGCCCATGAAATAGCTGATCCCGCCGCCGAACCATTCAGCCTGCTCGACAAACTGGAAGTCCGCCGTGGTCTTGTCAAAACCGAACCACAACACCAGGGAGAAGATCAGGGTCGCGATGGTGGTCAGCAGCGCCACAAAGCGTGAATTGCGGGCCACCAGTTCCTCATCACCCCGCACCATCAGCAGGAAGATCACCCCGATCAGCGGCATGAAGGTGATGAACGAGAGGAAGGGGAAATGTTCAAAAATACTCATGACTTAGTTCCCCCCCACGATAAACCAGGTGGTAATGGCCGCCACACCGATCAGCATGACGAAAGCATAGTGATACAAATATCCGGTCTGCATTTCTTTGAATTTTCTCGCCAGTGCGGCCACGGAGGCAGAAACGCCGTCCGGACCGTAACGGTCGATGGTCTGTTCGTCGCCCCGCTTCCACAGGAAGACACCGAGGCGCTTGGCCGGACGGACGAACAGGAAGTCGTAAATTTCATCCACATACCATTTGTTGAGGAACAAATTGTAGAGGTATTTGAATGTGCTTGCTGCAGCACCAGGAATCCAGGGTGCATAGATGTAGCTGATCCAGGCAACGGCAAAGCCGGTGACCATGGCCACAAACGGCGACCAGACCACCCAGCCCGGCACATGGTGCGCTTCATGCATCACATTGTCACCAACCAGCTTCAGGGCATGGCCCCAGAATTCCTCGTAATGATGGCCGGTGAAATACTCATGGAACACCCAACCGGCGAACACGGCGCCGACAGCAAGGATATACAGCGGAACCAGCATGACCTGCGGGCTCTCGTGCACATGATCCTGCACCTTCTTGCTGGCGCGGCTTTCGCCGAAGAAAGTCATAAAGACCAGCCGCCAGCTGTAGAAGCTGGTGAACAGCGCCGCGACAACACCCATGGCGAAGGCATAGGGGCCTACCGGGCTATGCGAGGCGAAGGCGGATTCGATGATCATGTCCTTGGAATAATAGCCGGCGAAGAACGGGAAACCGGTCAGCGCCAGGGTGCCGATGGTCATCAGACCGAAGGTCACCGGGATCTTCTTCCACAGGCCGCCCATTTTGCGCATGTCCTGTTCGTCGCTCATGGCGTGGATCACGGAACCGGAGCCCAGGAACAGCAGTGCCTTGAAGAAGGCGTGGGTAAACAGGTGGAAGATGGCCGCGCCGTAGGCGGAAACACCGATGGCGAAGAACATATATCCCAGCTGGGAACAGGTAGAATAAGCAATCACCCGCTTGATGTCATTCTGGGCCACACCGATGGTGGCGGCGAAGATGGCGGTCGAGGCGCCGATCACACAAACCACAGCCAGGGCGTCCGGGCTGTATTCAAAGATCGGGGAACAGCGGGCCACCATGAAGACACCGGCGGTCACCATGGTCGCGGCGTGGATCAGGGCAGACACCGGGGTCGGGCCCTCCATGGCGTCCGGCAGCCAGGTATGGAGGCCAAGCTGGGCGGATTTACCCATAGCGCCGATGAACAGCAGGATACAGATCGTGGTGATCAGGTCGAGTTCCCAGTTCAGGAAATGGATCTTCTGGCCGGCCACATCCGGGACTGAGGCGAAAACCGTAGCGAAGTCCAGGGTACCGAACGTCATGAAGATGGCGAAAATGCCGAGGGCAAAGCCGAAGTCACCGACGCGGTTAACCACAAAGGCCTTGATGGCGGCGGCGCAGGCCGACGGTTTCTTGTACCAGAAGCCAATCAGCAGGTAGGACGCCAGACCCACGCCTTCCCAACCGAAGAACATCTGCAGAAAGTTGTCGGCGGTCACCAGCATCAGCATGGCGAAGGTAAACAGGGACAGATAAGACACGAAGCGCGGAATATCCGGGTCATGGCTCATATAGCCGACGGAATAGATATGCACCACGCAGGACACGGTGGTCACCACCACCAGCATGACACTGGTCAGCGTATCCACCTTGAAGGCCCAGCTGAGGTTAAAATCACCGGACACGATCCAGGACAGCACCTCCACATGGGCCACATTATGGCCCAGGGCGATATCAAAGAATGCCACCCAGGACAGGATCGCAGAAACGATCAGGCCGCCGCAAGTGATAATCTGGGCGCCGCGGTCGCCGATCCGGTTGCCGAACATGCCGGCAATAAAGGACATAACCAAAGGCAGGAAGACAATAGTCTGATACATGTTCTTGTTATCCTTTCATCAGATGGATGTCTTCCACGGCAATGGAGCCGCGGTTACGGAAGTAGATCACCAGGATGGCCAGACCAATGGCTGCCTCGCCTGCCGCCACGGTCAGGATGAACATGGCGAACACCTGCCCCATCATGTCCCCGAGGTAGGAGGAGAACGCCACCAGGTTGATATTCACCGCCAGCAGCATCAGTTCCACGGACATCAGGATGATGATCACGTTTTTCCGGTTCAGGAAAATCCCGAAGATGCCAAGCGTGAAAAGAATGGCTGCTACCGTCAGGTAGTGTGCTAAACCGATTTCCATTTTTTCCTCTTCCCTCTTTATGCACCCTGTCCGGGTTTTACCTTGACAATGTCATAGGCATCGCCGCGACGACGGCGAACCTGTTCACCGATATTCTGTTTTTTCACACCCGGACGCTGACGATGGGTCAGGACGATGGCGCCGATCATGGCCACCAGCAGAACCATGCCCGCCATCTGGAACAGGAAGGCATAGTCTGTGTAGATCAGCTGTCCCAGGGCCTGGGTGTTGGTCACCTCGGTGACTTCCGGCGTCTTGGCGGCGATCACCGTGCTCATTTCACCGCTCAGGTGCCAGCTGCCGGCCACCAGGGCCAGTTCCACCAGCAGGATCAGGCCGATCAGAGCCCCGATCGGGAAATAGGCCTGTGCGCCCTTGCGCAACTCGGCGAAGTCGATATCCAGCATCATCACCACGAACAGGAACAGCACCGCGACCGCGCCCACGTAAACGATGACCAGGATCATGGCCAGGAATTCTGCCCCCAGAAGCAGGAACAGAGCGGCCGAATTGAAGAAAGCCAGGATCAGGAACAGTACGGAATGCACCGGGTTACGGCTGGAGACGACCATCAGGCCGGAAATCACCGTGATCGAGGCAAAGATATAAAAGCAGATGGTTGCGATCATGTTTTTTCCTTACCTGTAGGGGGCGTCCAGTTCCAGGTTCATGGCGATTTCCCGCTCCCAGCGGTCACCATTCTCCAGAAGCTTGGCTTTGTTGTACATCAGCTCTTCACGGGTTTCCGTGGCGAACTCGAAGTTCGGCCCTTCGACGATGGCATCCACCGGGCAGGCTTCCTGACAGAAACCGCAGTAGATACATTTGGTCATGTCGATGTCATAGCGGGTGGTGCGGCGGCTGCCGTCTTCCCGGGGCTCGGCCTCGATGGTGATAGCCTGGGCCGGACAGATCGCTTCGCACAGTTTACAGGCGATGCAGCGCTCTTCTCCGTTGGGATAGCGACGCAGCGCATGCTCACCGCGGAAACGCGGGCTCAGTGGCCCCTTCTCGTACGGATAGTTGATGGTCGCTTTCGGCTTGAACATATATTTCAGGGTCAGCCACATGGCCGAGACGAATTCGCTCAGCAGAAAGGTGCGTGCTGTATGATCCAGAAATGCCATATTTATCACCCAATCTTATCAGTAAAGGCAATGAGCCACAGCCCGGTCAGGAATACCCACAGCAGGGACAGGGGCAGGAACACTTTCCAGCCCAGCCGCATCAGCTGGTCGTAACGGTAACGCGGTACCGTCGCTTTGACCCAGGCAAAGACGAAGAAGAAGAAGCAGATCTTCGCAAACAGCCAGATAGGTCCGGGGATCCAGTACAGGGCTTCGATTTCAACCGGCGGCAGGTAGCCACCAAAGAACAGAACGCTAGTCATGCAGCACATCAGCAGGATGTTTGCATATTCGCCGAGGAAGAACAGGGCGAAGGCCATGGAGCTATATTCCACCTGGTAGCCGGCCACCAGTTCAGCTTCCGCTTCCGGCAGGTCGAACGGCGGGCGGTTGGTTTCCGCCAGGGCCGAAATCAGGAACACCACGAACATCGGGAACAGCGGTGTGAACCAGAAGCCATTGACGCCGAGGAAGACCGCTTTCTGGGCCTCAACAATATCAATCAGGTTCAGGCTGCCGACCACCATCAGTACGGTGACCAGCACGAACCCGATGGAAACCTCGTAAGACACCATTTGCGCAGCGGAACGCAGCGAACCGAGGAAGGCGTAACGGGAGTTACTGGCCCATCCGGACATTACAATGCCGTACACCCCGAGGGAGGAAATGGCGAACAGGTACAGAATACCCACGTTGATGTCGGCCAGAACCAGTTCCGGGCTCCAGGGAATAACGGCCCAGCCCACCAGCGCCAGAATGAAAGTCAGGCAGGGGGCGAGAAGGAAAATTCCCTTGTTAGCACCGGCCGGTACGATGGTTTCTTTAAGGAATAGTTTAAGTCCGTCAGCAAAGGACTGCAGCAATCCCCAGGGACCCACCACGTTCGGTCCGCGGCGCAGCTGCATGGCGGCCCAGACCTTGCGGTCCACGTAAACGCTCATGGCCACGGCGATCAGCAACGGCAGGACGATAATCAGGATCCAGCCGATGATGTTCAGGGTGTAGGTCGGGTACAAGGGCATAGCGCCGGACCCAAACCAGTTGATGAGA
Organism: Emcibacter nanhaiensis; assembly: GCF_006385175.1. Classification (NCBI taxonomy): domain Bacteria; kingdom Pseudomonadati; phylum Pseudomonadota; class Alphaproteobacteria; order Emcibacterales; family Emcibacteraceae; genus Emcibacter; species Emcibacter nanhaiensis. The sequence continues at coordinate 344,707 of NZ_VFIY01000004.1, read as the reverse complement.
AGCCAGTTGATTAAATCACCCATTGGTTCCTGTTGCCTCCTCGCTTACTCCGGCACCATTGAATGTAGCGGAACAGTCGGCCATGGTGGCTGACGCCCGTGCAATCGGGTTGGTGAGGTAGAAATCATCGATAGCGCTTTTCAGCGGCTCGGCGGAAAGATCGCCGGCCACGCCGAAGTCGGCCCACTCTGCGGCGGGCTTTACATCAATCTCTGCAAACTGCGGATAGTCAGCAACCAGTTTGCTACGCAGTTCATGCAGGTTGTTGAACGGCAGGGTCTGGCCCAGAACCTCGGACAGGGCCCGCAGGATGGTCCAGTCTTCACGGGCATCGCCCGGACCGAAGATCGCCCGCTGCGCCAGCTGCACCCGACCTTCGGTATTGACGTAAGTACCCGGTTTTTCCGTGTAGGCCACACCCGGCAGGATCACATCGGCGCTTTTCACACCGGCATCACCATGGCTGCCCTGATAGATGACGAAAGCCTTGTCGAGGCGGCTGCTGTCGATTTCGTCAGCACCGAGATTGAACACCACTTCAATGTCGCCTTTTTCCGCGCCGGAAACAATGCCTTCCACACCGCCTTCCGTGACCAGTCCCAGATCGAGGGCGCCGACACGGGCAGCAGCAGAATGCAGCACGTTGAAGCCGTTCCAGTCGTCTTTGACCAGACCGTATTTGTCGGCGATGTCATGGGCCAGTTTCAGGATCGCCGCACCGTCTTCACGGCCCAGCGCCCCTGCCCCGATGATCAGCATCGGCTTGTCGGCGGCTTCCAGCGCTTTGGCAAAGTCATTCTTGCCGTCGAGGATATCCTTGAGGACAGCAGCGTCCGCGCCGAGGTTTTCAACTTTATAAGTAAGATCGGCGTCTTCACCGACGGAGGCGATGCGGTAGCCGCGTTCCAGCGCCTTGCGACGCAGGCGGGCGTTGAGCACCGGAGATTCTGTACGCGGGTTTGTCCCGATCAGCAGGCAGGCATCACTTTCGTCAATGCCGGCAATGCCGCTGTTGAACAGGTAACCGACCCGGTGACGGGCGAAGATTTTCTCCCCGGCCTGGCGGCCTTCGACAGTGTCGGAGCCCAGGGCATTCAGCAGCAGCTTGAGCGCATACATGCTTTCCACGTCCTGCAGGTCACCGACCAGACCGGCGATCTTCTTGCCGTCCAGACCTTTCAGCCTGGCAGCGATCGCTTCAAAAGCTTCGTTCCAGCTCGCTTCCACCAGTTTGCCGCCCTTTTTCACATAGGGACGGTCCAGGCGACGGACATGCAGACCGTCGATGGCGTGGCGGGCCTTGTCGGAAATCCATTCTTCGTTCACATCGTCATGCAGGCGGGGCAGAACACGCAGCACTTCGCGGCCGCGGGCGTCAACCCGGATGTTGCTGCCGAGCGCATCGTGAACATCGATGGTTTCGGTATGTTTCAGTTCCCAGGGACGGGCGGTGAAGGCGTAAGGCTTGCTGGTCAGCGCGCCGACCGGGCAAAGGTCAACCACGTTGCCGGACAGTTCCGAAGCGAAGGCTGTTTCCTGATATGTGGTGATCTCGGTATTTTCCCCGCGTCCCACGGCGCCAAGAGCCGGAACCCCGGCTACTTCGTCGGCAAAACGCACACAACGGGTACAGTGAATACAGCGGGTCATCACTGTTTTCACCAGCGGTCCCATGTTTTTCTCTTTCACCGCGCGCTTGTTTTCGTGGAAGCGGTTGTGACCGATGCCGTATGCCATGGACTGGTCCTGCAGGTCGCATTCCCCGCCCTGGTCGCAGATCGGACAATCCAGCGGGTGGTTGATCAGCAGGAATTCCATCACCCCTTCCCGGGCCTTTTTCACCAGCGGGGTGTTGGTGTGGATCACCATTCCCTCGCCCGCGGGCATGGCGCAGGAGGCCACCGGTTTCGGTGCCTTTTCCATTTCCACCAGACACATGCGGCAGTTACCGGCAATGGACAGGCGCTCGTGATAGCAGAAACGGGGAATTTCAATCCCGGCCTGCTCACAAGCCTGTAGAATGGTCATGCCATTCTCGACTTCTACTTCAATTCCATCAATCGTCAGCGTTGGCATTTCCTACTCCTACGCAGCCTGGCTTTTATATTCTTTAATGCGACGCTCCACTTCCGGACGGAAATGACGCATCAGACCCTGAATGGGCCAGGCCGCCGCATCGCCAAGGGCACAAATGGTATGGCCCTCGATCTGTTTGGTCACATCCAGCAGCATGTCAATCTCGGCGAGTTCCGCCTGGCCGGTGACCAGGCGTTCCATCACACGCCACATCCAGCCGGTACCTTCACGACACGGTGTACACTGGCCGCAGCTTTCATGTTTGTAGAAAGCCGACAGGCGGGCGATGGCTTTGACGATATCGGTGGACTTGTCCATCACGATCACCGCCGCGGTGCCGAGACCGCTTTGCACGTTGCGCAGGCTGTCGAAATCCATCAGCACGTCGTCACAGATTTCCTTGGGCAGGACCGGTACGGAAGAGCCGCCGGGAATCACCGCCAGCAGATTGTCCCAGCCGCCGCGGACCCCGCCGCAATGGCGCTCGATCAGTTCCTTGAGCGGAATACCCATTTCCTCTTCCACGGTGCAGGGACGTTCCACATGACCGGAAATACAGAACAGCTTGGTGCCGGTGTTGTTTTCGCGACCGATGCCGGCAAACCAACCGCCGCCGCGACGCAGAATGGTCGGCACTACCGCAATTGATTCCACGTTATTTACCGTGGTCGGACACCCAAAGACACCGACATTGGCCGGGAACGGCGGCTTCAGGCGCGGCTGGCCTTTCTTGCCTTCGATACTTTCGATCAGAGCGGTTTCCTCACCGCAGATATAGGCCCCTGCCCCGCGATGCACGTAAACATCAAAGTCGTAACCGGTGCCGCAGGCGTTCTTGCCGATCAGGCCGTCGTCATAGGCTTCCTGGATGGCCGCTTCCAGCACGTTGGCTTCATGGACGAATTCACCGCGGATATAGATATAGGCGGCAACGGCGCGCATGGCGTATCCGGCAATCAGGCAGCCCTCGATCAGCTTGTGCGGATCATGGCGCATGATTTCCCGGTCCTTACAGGTGCCGGGCTCGCCCTCGTCGGCATTGACCACCAGATAGCTCGGGCGTCCATCTGATTCCTTGGGCATGAAAGACCATTTCAGGCCGGTGGGGAAGCCCGCACCGCCGCGGCCGCGCAGGCCGGAGGTCTTCATTTCATCAACCAGCCAGTCATGGCCTTTTTCGATCAGCCCCTTGGTCCCGTCCCAGTCGCCGCGTTTTTTGGCGGCCGGCAGGTTCCAGTCCTGGAAACCGTAGAGGTTGGTAAAAATGCGATCTTTATCTGCAAGCATTACTTATCTCCCCCACTGGTCAGGTCGGCGGGCGCATAGTCAGTCAGCGTGGTCGGACCGCCCATCGGGCAGGCCTTGAAGCGGTTGACCTGAGGGCCAGCCGCCGGAACCTTGCCTTCCTTGATGCCCCTGATGAAAGCGCGGGTGCTGTTCTCATCCAGGTCTTCGTAATATTCTTCCTTGTAGGCGATCACCGGGGCGTTGACACAGGCGCCGGCGCATTCCACTTCAAGAAGGGTAAATTCACCATCCTCGGTGGTTTCGCCGAAGCCGATGCCCAGCTCTTCCTTACAGGCCTTGACCACATCGTCGGAACCGCGCAACCAGCAGGGTGTCGTGGTGCAGACCTCGATCACATGTTTGCCGACCGGTTTCAGGTTGTACATGGAGTAGAAGCTGGCCACTTCATGCACACGGATATAAGGCATATCCAGCATGTCGGCGATACATTCCATGATCGGCACGGTCACCCAGCCGCCGTTCTGTTGCTGCGCCCTGGTCAGAAGCGGCATCACTGCGCTCTGCTGGCGGCCTTCCGGATATTTGGCGATCTGGCCCTTGGCCCACTCCAGGTTTTCCGGCGTAAACTCGAAAGTTTCGCTACTTTTGACACTCACGCTCATCGGTCGATTTCTCCGAACACAATATCAAAGGACCCGATCAGGGCCGGTATATCGGCCAGCATGTGACCCTTTGCCATATAATCCATGGACTGCAGGTGGGCATACCCCGGCGCACGGATCTTGCAGCGGTAGGGCATGTTGGACCCGTCAGATACCAGATAAACCCCGAATTCACCTTTCGGCGCCTCAACGGCGGCGTAAACCTCGCCTTCCGGCACCTTGAAGCCTTCGGTATAGAGTTTGAAGTGATGAATCAGCGCTTCCATGGAGTTTTTCATTTCTGCCCGGCGCGGCGGTGTCACTTTATTGTCTACGGACATGACCGGACCCTCAGGCATTTTTTCAATGCACTGGCGGATGATGTGCAGGCTCTGGCGCATTTCTTCCAGACGCAGGATATAGCGGTCATAGCAGTCGCTGTGCTTGCCGACCACCACGTCAAAGTCGACCTTGTCATAGGCGTCATAGGGCTCGGCCTTGCGGATATCCCAGGCAATGCCGGCCCCGCGCAGCATCGGACCGGTGTAGCCCCAGGCCAGGGCGTCTTCCTGGCTGATGACACCGATGTCCACGTTGCGCTGCTTGAAGATGCGGTTTTCCACCACCAGGCCCTCGGTATCCTCAAGAACCTGGATATAATCGTCACAGAATTTCAGGATTTTTTCCGCCATGCCGGCAGGCATATCCTGATGCACGCCGCCGGGACGGAAATAGTTGGCATGAAGACGGGCCCCGCAGACCCCTTCATAGAACTCCATCAGCTTTTCGCGTTCCTCAAACAGCCACAGAATCGGCGTCAGCGCGCCCACGTCCATGGCGTGGGTGGTGACGTTCAGGATGTGGTTAAGGATACGGCCTATTTCGGAGAACAGCACCCGCAGATACTGGCCGCGTTCCGGCACTTCGATATCCATCAGTTTTTCGATCGCGAGGCAGAAAGCATGTTCCTGGTTCATCGGCGCCACATAGTCGAGGCGGTCGAAATAAGGAATGGCCTGGAGATAGGTCTTGTTCTCGATCAGTTTCTCGGTGCCACGATGCAGCAGGCCGATGTGCGGATCGCTGCGCTCCACAATCTCGCCGTCCAGTTCCAGGATCAGGCGCAGCACACCATGGGCGGCCGGATGCTGGGGACCGAAGTTCAGGTTGAAGTTCTTGATATCCACTTCAGACATTTACTTACCCTCCTGCCCGCTCTCGGCCTTTTCATCGCCGGGCAGAATATATTTGGCGCCTTCCCAGGGGCTCATGAAATCGAATTTGCGGAATTCCTGGGTCAGCTGAACAGGTTCGTAGACCACGCGTTTTTCTTCTTCGCTGTAGCGCAGCTCCACATAGCCGGTCAGCGGGAAATCCTTGCGTAGCGGGAAACCCTGAAAACCATAGTCGGTCAGGATCCGGCGCAGGTCCGGGTTGCCGTTAAACATAACGCCATACATGTCCCAGGTTTCGCGCTCATACCAGCCTGCCGCCGGATAGACATCCACCACGCTTGGCACCGGCGTTTCCTCGTCGGTCTGAATCTTGACACGAATGCGCTGATTCTGGGTCACGCTAAGCAGCTGATAGACCACATCGAAACGCTTGGCGCGCTCCGGATAGTCAGCGCCACACAGATCGGTCAGCTGGGTGAATTTGCAGCTAGAATCATTTTTCAGAAATGTCAGGACCTCGACGATCTGGTCGGCACGGGCCAGGACGGTAATTTCGCCGTAGGCGATGACAATATCATTGATTTCGTTGGGCAGAGAGGCGGAGATTTGCTCGCGCAGATCCTCAAGTGTTTCCTGATTCATCTTTACTGGTCTCCTGCTCTACCGATCGATGGATGACGTGCGGCGGATTTTCTTCTGCAGCTGCAGAATGCCGTACAACAGAGCCTCCGCCGTCGGAGGACAGCCGGGCACATAAACATCAACCGGCACAATCCGGTCACAGCCGCGCACCACGGAGTAAGAATAATGGTAATAGCCGCCGCCGTTGGCGCAGCTTCCCATGGAAATCACATAGCGCGGCTCGGACATCTGGTCGTACACCTTGCGCAGGGCCGGCGCCATTTTATTGGTCAGGGTTCCGGCCACAATCATCACGTCGGACTGACGCGGGGACGCGCGCGGAGCAAAACCGAATCTCTCGACGTCATAACGGGGCATGCTGGAATGCATCATTTCAACGGCGCAACAGGCAAGACCGAACGTCATCCACCACAGGGAGCCGGTCCGGGCCCAAGCGATAATATCGTCCAGCTGGGTAACCACAAAGCCTTTATCGGCCAGTTCGTCAGAGATGGATTTGAAATAGGCGTCCTGCTCCAGGCTGGCCATTTCCGCCTTCATTTCAGATGAGGTCATTTCCTGAGACATATTTACTCCCATTCCAGGGCCCCCTTCTTCCATTCATAAATAAAGCCGATGGTCAGCACACCGAGAAAAATCATCATGGATACGAATCCGAAGATGCCGATGTCGCCGAGCGCCACAGCCCATGGAAAAAGAAACGCCACTTCCAGGTCAAAAATAATAAAGAGAATTGCCACCAGGTAGAAACGGACGTCAAACTGTTTCCTGGCGTCGCCGAAAGCCTCGAAGCCGCACTCGTAAGCGGAGAGTTTTTCTGCATCCGGCGCCTGCCGGGCGATCAGCATCGGCAGGGTTACGAAAACCCCGGACAGAATAATGGCAATTACAAAGAAAATCAGGATCGGAAGATATTCGAGAAGCATATCGTTCATCTATGCCCTACCCCTTCTAATAGCGGTCAACTCACAGGCAGGTTCCACCCATCCACCGAAACCACTGCCTGGAGATTTCGGCCTGTCTTGATAATCCTATCCTACATAGCGCAGGCTTATTCGAATGGAAACATTTAACTGGATTTTAGTTTGCTAAATCCCATCCACCCGGCACAGCGGAATCTCAAGAACTCCTTGGCCTGTTAATAGACCTTCCAGAGGCCAGTTGCCAAGGACTTTTTTGAGAAATTCCCGAGAAAATATAGAATTGTACCGCAATTGCGAAATACGGCAGCAAGAGGTTATATTTTGGAGAGAAAATGGCGGGAGTGACGGGGCTCGAACCCGCGACCTCTGGCGTGACAGGCCAGCGCTCTAACCAACTGAGCTACACCCCCGCGGGTGTGGTGCGACTGATTTAGGGGATCACCCCGATTAAGTCAAGCAGCTTTTTTAAGTTTTTTGGCCCAACGGCTAAAGATCTAAGTCACTGCTATTCTTTATAAAATGGTGGGCGATGAGAGACTCGAACTCCCGACATCTTCGGTGTAAACGAAGCGCTCTACCAACTGAGCTAATCGCCCTTCTATTACCATTTTATGGCAACGTCGCCGTTGCGTGGGTGCATGTCTAACGCTTGTTCCAGCTCTTGTAAAGAATAAAAAAAGGCGGCTGGCATTTTTTTGCCAACCGCCTCTGAAAACAGTAAAAAAATTACTTGTTTACAGCATCTTTAAGAGCCTTGCCTGCCTTGAATTTAGGCTGCTTGGACGCAGGGATCTGAATTTTTTCACCTGTGCGCGGGTTACGGCCTTCGCTGGCAGCACGAGCTGCTACGCTGAATGTACCGAAGCCGACCAGGCGAACTTCGTCACCAGAAGAAAGTGCTGCAGTAATTGCATTGAATACACCGTCTACAGCTTGAGCGGCGTCTGCTTTTGAGATATCAGCGGCGGTTGCGACGCTGGCGATAAGATCATTCTTATTCACTATCTTCCCCTTTGTGTAAGTCTCTACTGAAATAGTTATGAAGCGGGTGCAGTGTAGACAGCATTTGGGGTTCCGTCAAAGGGAAAACCGCTCAAAACTGCGGTTTTTTGCAAGAAAGTTTCCTTGACATTGATAGATCAAAACTTTTCAGAACCAAAAAACGCCCATCCACAAGGAATGAGCGTTTTTCGCTTAAATATTTAGCCGTTTCCGGCGGAAATTCTAGTGTCTCAGCTGACCTTCAAAATCAGATTCGCCTTTTCCTTCCGCCAGTGGTGCGACAGTCTCCACTTCACTGGGGTCGAGGGGAATCAAAGGTGAAGCCAGAGCATGCTCCAGAACTTCCTGGGCGGCGGAGACCGGCACAATTTCCAGACCTTTTTTTACATTGTCAGGAATTTCCGCCAGATCCTTCTCGTTGTCCACCGGGATCAGGACTTTCTTGATTCCGCTACGATGAGCAGCAAGAAGTTTTTCCTTCAGTCCGCCAATCGGCAGCACCCTGCCCCTGAGCGAGATCTCGCCGGTCATGGCCACATCGCGGCGAACCGGGATTTCCGCGAGTACGGAGACGATCGAAGTGATCATGCCCACACCGGCAGACGGCCCGTCCTTGGGGGTCGCCCCTTCCGGCACGTGGATATGAATGTCCGTCTTGTCGAAGGCAGACGGCTGGATGCCGAATTCAATGGCCTTGGAGCGGACAAAGCTCATGGCGGCCTTGATGGATTCCTGCATCACATCACCCAGCTTACCGGTAATGGTGAACTTGCCCTTGCCCGGCGAAGCGATCGCCTCGATGGCCAGGATCTCGCCACCGACTTCGGTCCAGGCCAGACCGGTGGTGACCCCGATCATGTCCTTTTCCTCCAGCTCGCCGTAACGGAACTTCCGCACGCCGGCATATTTCTCCAGGTTTCGGGTGGTCACATGAACCGCTTTTTTCTTGCCGAGAACGATTTCCTTGGTGGCCTTGCGGACAAGGTTGGCAATTTCCCGTTCCAGGTTACGCACACCGGCTTCCCGGGTGTAATAGCGGATCAGGTCGCGAAGGGCCGTATCGGAAATGGTCCATTCGTCTTCCTTCAGACCATGATCTTCGACTTTTTTACCCACCAGGTGGCGTTTGGCGATTTCCACCTTTTCGTCCTCGGTATACCCGGACAGGCGGATAATCTCCATACGATCGAGCAGCGGCTGCGGCATGTTCAACGTGTTGGCCGTGGTGATGAACATCACATTGGACAGGTCATAATCCACTTCCAGATAATGGTCGTTGAACTTGCTGTTCTGTTCGGGATCAAGCACCTCGAGCAGGGCCGAAGCCGGATCGCCGCGATAGTCCGCGCCCATCTTGTCGATTTCATCCAGCAAAAACAGCGGGTTTGCCGTTCCTGCCTTTTTCATGCTCTGGATAACCTTGCCCGGCATGGAACCGATATAGGTGCGGCGGTGACCACGGATTTCAGCTTCGTCACGAACGCCCCCGACAGAGAAGCGGACGAATTCGCGCCCGGTAGCCTTGGCGATGGATTTACCCAGCGAAGTTTTACCGACGCCCGGCGGTCCGACCAGACAGAGGATCGGGCCCTTGATTTTCCTGGTGCGCTGCTGAACGGCCAGATACTCAAGGATGCGTTCCTTGACCTTGTCGAGGCCATAGTGATCGGCATTGAGGATATCTTCGGCCGTGGACAGGTCGGACTTGACCTTGGATTTCTTGCCCCACGGCAGGGACAGGATCCAGTCAAGATAGTTGCGCACAACCGTCGCCTCTGCTGACATCGGGCTCATGGATTTGAGTTTCTTCAGCTCGGCAGTGGCTTTTTCGCGGGCTTCCTTGGTCAGTTTGGCCTTGGCGATTTTCTCTTCCAGCTCGGAAAGTTCATCCCGGCCTTCTTCGCCCTCACCCAGCTCCTTCTGAATGGCTTTCATCTGCTCATTCAGATAATATTCGCGCTGGGTTTTCTCCATCTGGCTCTTCACGCGGCGGCGGATTTTCTTTTCCACCTGCATGACGCCGATTTCGCTTTCCATTACGCCGAAAACTTTTTCCAGGCGTTTTTCCACATCAATGTTTTCCAGAAGTTCCTGTTTGTCGGAAATCTTCAGGGACAGATGGGAAGCGACCACGTCGGATAGTTTTTCAGCATCCTCGACCTGTTTGACGGAAGCAAGCACCTCCGGCGGGATCTTTTTATTCAGTTTGACATATTGTTCAAACTGACCGACCACGGAGCGGGCCAGGCCTTCCACCTCGGAGTTGTCCGCGCCCTCTGACGGCAGGACTGCTGCCTCGGCTTCGAAGAATTCTTCATTGTCCAGGTATTTGGTGACTTTCGCGCGTTCGCTGCCCTCCACCAGGACCTTGACGGTGCCGTCAGGAAGTTTCAGCAGCTGCAGTACGGTCGCCAGGGTGCCGACTTCATAAATGTCTTCAACACCGGGATCATCCTGGTTGGCATCTTTCTGGGAAATGAGAAGTATTTTCTTGTCATCGCCCATGACATCTTCCAGCGCCTTGACCGATTTCTCGCGGCCCACGAACAGGGGCACAATCATGTGCGGGAAAACGACAATATCGCGAAGAGGTAATACGGGATATACTGTGTTCATTGGCGTTACCAAATTTCTACCTTAAAGCCTAAATACTTGAGTGTTTCTTTAACACTTCAGGTAAGAACAAAAGGGAAATATTCAAGATCAGACAGTAAAAATGTCAAAGCGGCACACGCCGGGGAAAAAATCAGGCTCCGGCGCCGCCGGCTTCTTCCTTTTTCTTGTCTGCATAAATATACAGGGGCCGACCCTTGCCTTCAACGACGTCTTCGTTGATGACAACCTCTTCCACTCCCTCAAGACCCGGCAGCTCGAACATGGTGTCGAGCAGGATGTCTTCCATGATGGAACGCAGGCCGCGGGCACCGGTTTTGCGGGCAATGGCCCGGCGGGCGATGGCCAGAAGGGCGTCGTCGGTAAAGGTCAGTTCAACTTCTTCCATGGCGAACAGGCGCTGGTACTGTTTGACCAGAGCGTTTTTCGGCTTGGAGAGGATTTCCACCAGGGCTTCCTCGTCCAGGTCCGTCAGGGTCGCCAGGACCGGCAGACGGCCGATAAACTCGGGAATAAGGCCGAATTTCAGCAGGTCTTCGGGCTCCAGCTCCATCAGCAGTTCGCCGATGCGGCGATCCTCGTCACTGGCCACATTGGCGCCAAAGCCAATGGATTTACCTTCGCGACGCTGGCCGATGATCTTGTCGAGGCCGGCAAAGGCGCCGCCACAGATAAACAGGATGTTGGTGGTATCCACCTGCAGGAATTCCTGCTGCGGGTGTTTGCGCCCGCCCTGCGGCGGAACACTGGCCACGGTGCCTTCCATGATTTTCAGCAGGGCCTGCTGAACCCCCTCACCGGACACGTCGCGGGTGATGGAGGGATTGTCGGACTTGCGGCTGATCTTGTCCACCTCGTCGATATAGACAATACCACGCTGGGCACGCTCAACATTATAGTCGGCAGCCTGAAGCAGCTTGAGAATGATATTCTCCACATCCTCACCCACATAACCGGCTTCGGTCAGGGTGGTGGCATCAGCCATGGTGAAGGGCACGTCGAGGATTCGGGCCAGGGTCTGGGCCAGCAGCGTTTTACCGCAACCGGTCGGACCAACCAGCATGATGTTGGACTTGGCCAGCTCCACGTCGTTGCTCTGGCCGGCATGCTGCAGCCGCTTGTAGTGGTTGTGAACGGCCACGGAAAGAACCTTTTTGGCCTGGGCCTGTCCGATCACATAATCATCAAGGACGGAAAGAATTTCCTGGGGAGAAGGAACGCCATCGCTGGACTTGGTCAGGGAAGTCTTGTTCTCCTCCCGGATAATATCCATGCAGAGTTCAACACACTCGTCACAAATGAAGACAGTGGGTCCGGCTATCAGCTTTTTGACTTCATGCTGGCTCTTGCCGCAAAAAGAACAGTAAAGGGTACTTTTAGAATCGCCAGATGTTGATTTGGTCATATGTTCCTGTTCCTAATAACTTCCCAAACATGCTACTCCGACTGATCGTCAAATCTCAATGGATTTTTTTGCCGAAGGACGCTTTTTTGCCGGAGCCGGATTATTTTCCGCGCCCAAATCAGCCGTCACATGCTTTCCTATATAGTAGTAAGGGATTTTCAGCACATTACAACGGATAATTTAATTAGAGCTTATGGGAAAGTGTAAAACAATTAATTAACGGGAATGGTAAACCGTCTGTTACCATTCCCGTTCAAAATTTCAGAGAGAAAATCAGGCGTCGGCGCCGATGTCCAGACGCTTCTCGTATACCTGGTCAATCAGACCGAATTCCTTGGCCTGTTCCGGCGACATGAAATTGTCGCGTTCCATGTTTTCTTCGATCACATCCAGCGGCTGACCGGTATGCTTCACATACATGTTGTTGAGCCGTTTGCGCAGTTCCAGGATTTCCTTGGCGTGGATTTCAATGTCCGTTGCCTGGCCCTGGGCGCCGCCGGAAGGCTGGTGGATCATGATACGGGAATTCGGCAGCGCATAACGCTGTCCCGGTTCTCCGGCCGCCAGCAGCAGGGAGCCCATGGAGCAGGCCTGGCCGATACAAATGGTTGTCACCTTGGGCCGGATATACTGCATGGTGTCATAGATGCCGAGACCGGAAGTCACCACGCCGCCCGGTGAGTTAATATAGAAGGAAATGTCTTTTTTCGGATTTTCAGCTTCAAGGAACAGAAGCTGCGCCGTAATCAGACTGGCAACCCCGTCATGCACCTGTCCGGTCAGGAAAATGATCCGTTCCTTGAGAAGGCGGGAATAGATGTCATATGAACGCTCTCCCCGGCTGGTCTGTTCAACCACCATGGGAACGAGTGTATTCATATAGGTATCAATTGGGTCGCTCATTTCAGCTAATCCTCTGTTTTAAGTGATAAAGCGGGCATCTTAGTCGACGCCCGCTTACATTTCCTTAATTATATTTTATATACGCGCTGAAAATTCAACAGCTAATTCTTCAGGCGTCATCTTTTTTGGCAGCGGCCTTTTTAGCCGGCGCCTTTTTGGCGGCAGGCTTTTTCGCTGGAGCTTTTTTCTCGGCCGCAGCTTTGGGGGCAGTTTTCTTGGCCGGAGCCTTTTTAGCGGCAGGCTTTTTCGCCGGAGCTTTCTTGGCGGCAGGCTTTTTAGCCGTTTCAGCCGCTTCGTCTTCTTCCAGCTTGGCGATCAGGTCATCGCGGGAAACAGCCTTTTCAGTGAGTGTTGCCTGTTCAAGAATAAAGTCGACCACTTTTTCCTCAAACAGCGGCGCACGGACCTGGGCCATGGCCTGCGGGTTGTTCTGGTAGAATTCGAACACCTGCTTTTCCTGCCCCGGGAAACGACGGGCTTCCTGGGCAATCTGGCGGGTGACTTCTTCCTGGCCGACAGTTACTTTATTCTGCTGGCCGACTTCGGAAAGCAGCAGGCCGAGACGCACGCGGCGCTCTGCAATGGCCTTATACTCTTCTTTCACGTCATCACCGGGTTCTTCGATATCTTCCGGTTTCACGTCGGCGTCACCCTCGGCAGCCTCGCGATACATGTCCATCTTCAGCTGATTCCAGATCTGCTCGAATTCCATGTCGACCATGCCTGAGGGAACATCAAAATCAACCATCTCGGCCAAAGCATCCAGCAGGGAACGCTTCAGGCAGGTACGTGACAGGCTGTCCGTTTCCTGGGACAGCTGCCCCTTAATGGCTTCTTCAAGAGCCGCCAGGTCGGACAGGCCCAGCCTGGTCGCCAGCTCATCGTCAACCTTGGCATCTTCAGGCTTCTGTACTTCCTTGACCTTAACTTCAAAGACAGCAGCTTTACCGGCCAGGTCTTCGGAGTGGTAGTTTTCCGGGAAAGTAACGTTGACGTCTTTCTCGTCACCGGCTTTTACGCCAACCAGCTGTTCCTCGAAACCGGGAATGAAGGTGTTGGAGCCGAGCACCAGCTGAGTATCTTCACCGGCACCGCCTTCGAAAGCTTCACCGTCAAGCTTGCCAACGAAATCGATCAGAACCGCGTCGCCGTCCTTGGCTTTATAGGTTTTGGCAGCGGCCTTGTAGTTTTTCTGCTGTGCGGCGATTCCTTCAAGGGCTTCCTTGATCTGCTCCTTTGACGGTTCGGCCACCAGTTTCTCAAGCTTCAGCTTGGAAAGGTCAGGAATATCAAACTGGGGAACAATTTCCAGATCCATGGTATATTCCAGGTCCTTGCCTTCTTCATAGCCTTCATCAATGGCGATGTTCGGCTGGGTCGCCGGACGGACCTTCTGTTCTTCCAGGACATCCGCAGATGTGGAATTGATGGTTTCCTCCAGCACCTGCCCCATCAGGTTTTTGCCGTGGAGTTTCTTCAGGAGGGAGATCGGCGCCTTGCCCGGGCGGAAACCCGGCATTCTGATCTGGGCGCGAACCTTCTCCAGTTCACTGTTGAGTTTTGCCTCGATGTCACCAGCCGGAATGACAACCTTGTATCCGCGTTTGAGACCTTCAGAATTTGTTTCAGTTACCTGCATTGTTCGCTCTGTTTTTTACGCGGCCGCCTTGGCGGCCTGTTGAAATTAATCCCTCACCTCGATGATGGGTAAATCCGTTGAATTTTCGCGGCCATTTGGTGCGGGTGGAGGGACTTGAACCCCCACGTCCGAAGACACTAGAACCTAAATCTAGCGCGTCTACCAATTTCGCCACACCCGCAAATGTCCATCATGGCATTCAGACCCGCCTTTATAGTCATTTGCGAACAAATTTCCACAAAAAAAGATGACAGATTTTTTTCCGACCTTTTGGCAGGTCGGGGCCATCCCGACTGACAGGCGTGACAGAGGCGAAATCAGAACCTCCCGTCTGACCTCCCGGGGCACATTAATGCAGCTTTTCCCTGAGTTTTTCAAGTACTGTCGGCAAAGAAGGGGAAATGTCTTCTGCCGTCAGGCCGGCCCCGAACACCCGGGCGGCTTCCGCGTGCAGCCAGACCGCGGCCGATGCGGCCTCGAAGGCCGGCATGCCCTGGGCCAGGAGCCCGGTCACCAGGCCGGACAAAACATCCCCGGATCCGGCAGTAGCCAGGTCCGCCGGCGCATCGTCCATGATTACGGCTCGCCCGTCGGGACTGACCACCACCGTATCCGGGCCCTTCAGCAGCAGCACCGCCCCGGACCGTTCGGCGGCCGTGCGCGCGCCCTTGAGCCGGTCGAAGCCATAGGTTCCCTCCATCAGGTCGGGAAACAACCGGCCGAACTCTCCTGCATGCGGAGTAAGGACGACTTCCCTGCTCATGTTTTTCCTGTCGTCACTGCCAATAGCCGCAAAAAGCTCTTCCGGCCGGTCCCGGAACACCGTGATGGCATCGGCATCAAGCACCGCCTGCTTTCCGGCGGCCAGAATTGCCAGAACCCTGTTGCGGGTCTCATTGGTCACGCCGTTGGCCGGACCGATGCACCAGGCGTTAAGCCGATGATCGGCCAGATAATCAGCAAACTGCTCCGGGGACTGATAGCTCCGGATCATCACTGCCGTCAGTTGTGCGGCATGGGCCGGCACCGCCTCGGGCGCACAGGCCACACTGACCAGGCCGGAACCGATCCTGAGCGCCGCCCCGGCCGCCAGCCTGGAGGCGCCGGTATGGGCCAGATCACCGCTGACGACCACGCTGTGGCCGCGGGAATATTTATGACCGGCCGGCGACGGCACCGGAAAAAGCTCGCCCCAGACGGCCGGGCTATTCAGCCAGGTTTGCGCGCCGATTTCATCCAGCACCCGGCCGGAGATCCCGATATCGGTGACATAGAGGTCGCCACATAGCGCCTTGCCCGGATAAAGCAGATGCCCCGGCTTGCGCCGGAAAAAAGTCACCGTGAGATCCGCCTCAAGGCAGCCGCCCAGCACCAGGCCGCTGTCGCCGCTGAGCCCGCTGGGCACATCAATCGCCACTTTTCGGGCATTGCTGTCATTGGCCGCCCTGACAATATCCAGAAGAGCACCCTCAAGCGGCCGGTCCAGCCCGGCGCCGAACAGGCCGTCGACGATAATGTCGTAGTCACCAAGCCCCTCTTCCGCCAATGGCTGGATTTCCCCGTCCCAGAGATCCGCCATGAGGCGGGCATCCCCTTTCAGCCTGTCCTTCGTTCCCATCAGCGTCACGGTCACAGGCCAGCCATTTTCTTTCAGGGCGCGGGCGACAACAAAGCCGTCACCGCCATTATTGCCCGGGCCGCAGAGCACCAGCGTGCGCCCCGGGTTCAGTTTTTCCAGGATAATCCGGGCAATGGACTGGCCGGCCGCTTCCATCAGCTGCCTTCCCTGAAGTCCCGCTTCAATGGTCAGGCGATCCGCCTCCCCCATCTCCATTGTTGAAAGCAAAACTTCCCTTGTTTCTTCCATCGGCCCGGTTACTCCTGATCATCGCTGAGCTGTATGTCAGCTTTCCTTCTTGCTGGCGACCCAGTCGTCCACCTGTTCTTCGAGGATAGCCAGCGGCAGGGCGCCGTCTTTCAGCACCACTTCATGATATTCGCGAATATCAAACTTGTCGCCCAGTTCGGCCTTGGCCTTTTCCCGGAGTTCGACGATTTTGAGCATGCCGATCTTGTAGGCCGTCGCCTGCCCCGGCATCACAATATAGCGTTCGATGGCCTTGACCACATCGCCCTTGGGGTTGGGTGTATTTTTCGCCAGATAGTCGATGGCCTGTTCCCGGGTCCATTTCTTGGCATGCAGGCCGGTATCCACGACAAGGCGACAGGCCCGCCACAGCTCCATGGCCAACCGGCCGAAATCCGAATAGGGATCTTCATAGAATCCCATTTCCTTGGGCAGCAGTTCCGAATAAAGTCCCCAGCCCTCGGTATAGGCGGTGTAGCCACCGAATTTGCGGAACTTGGGTACATTTTCCAGCTCCTGCATGATCGCCAGCTGCATGTGGTGCCCGGGAATACCTTCATGATAGGCCAATGCCTCCATCTGGTAGGTGGGCATATCGGACATTTTATACAGGTTGGCATAATAGATGCCCGGCCGGCTGCCGTCCGGCGCCGGACGACTGTAGAAGGCCTTGCCGGCGGATTTTTCCCGGAACGGCTCCACCGCCTTGACAATCAGGTCTGCCTTGGGCTTGGTGATAAAGACCTCGTCCAGATGTTCTTTCATGGTATCGATGATATCGGTGGCCTTGGCCAGATAGGCGGCCTTGCCCTCTTCGGTATCATCATAATAGAACTGTTTGTCGGTACGGGTGAATTCAAAGAAATCCTGCAGCGATCCCTCAAAACCGACCTTCATCATGATATCGCGCATTTCGCTGTGAATCCGGTCCACTTCCTTCAGACCCAGATCGTGGATCTGGTCGGCGGTCATGTCGGTGGTGGTGATCTGGCGCAGGCGGAAGTTATAATAGTCCGCCCCGTCCGGCAGTTTCCAGGCGCCGTCGTCGGTCGTGGTCATCTCCTGCTCGGCCTCGGCGACTTCTATCAGCTTCTCGAACGCCGGCTTGACGGAATTTTCAATCGCCGCTTCCGCCCGCTCGATCAATGCCTGCTTCCTGGCGTCATCAATCTCGATTTTGTCGAGCTTTCCTTTCAGGTCCGCCAGCAGGGCATGATCTTCCCCGCTTTCTTCCAGCGGTGCGCCCTTCAGCATGTTCCTGGCATCGCTGATAACATGATCATAAACAAATTTCGGCGGCAGGACGCCCATCTCTTCGCGGATTTTCAGCTGTTCAAATCGCTGGTCTGTCATCGCCTTGAGGTTTTCCAGCCGGGAGACATATCCCTCGGCGTCACTGACCGAGGAAATCCGGTGGAAATTGATCATGAATGCGGGCACCTGGGACTGCCAGCCGAACATCTGGTTCAGGGGATAGCTGTGATGGCGCCATTTATAGGCCTCAATCTCTTCGTTCAGTCCCCGCTCGAAAAGCCGGTAACTGAGTTTGGTCGCTTCATCCAGTTTATCAAAATCAAAATCGCTTTTCAGGGTCGCCAGATCCCGCTTGGCTTTTTCCAGATCGCGGGCCGCCTTTTCTTCGGTATATTCATCCCACTGGCCGGAATTCTCCATCATGCCCAGATAGGTCTGGAATTCCGGACTGTCCATGACAACTTCCATGAAACTTTTTTCAAAGAATTCATTAAGCCGTTCGGATTCGGTTTGCGCCTGGCTTGCCGCCTCCTGGGCGACCTGGGTTGCCTGGCTTTGATTTTCCGCTGTTTTGTCACCTTCGGAACAGGCGGCAAGACCAAAGGCAGCCACAAAAGCGACGGTCGTAAGTAATTTGGATTTCATATTTATATCCCCTGGGATTTATGGTTATCTTGACGATGCGGTCAAGTGCATGTTTTGTGCGAACAGGGTAGCAAATAGAAATATTTTGTACAGCCCTGCAGACTGCATAAAGCGATAAAACCGGGGATCATTTTAGAGGGGAATGGGGCGAGTGACCGGATTTGAACCGGCGACATCCAGAATCACAATCTGGCGCTCTAACCAACTGAGCTACACCCGCCCTAAATGAGTAACGACCTTTTACGTATAGAAATATATGTCGTCAAGAAAAGTTTTCAATTTTCAAACGCTATTTTGCCCCGGTTCCGGCCAGACAATATCGCCCTACAATCTGTGCGATGGCTGCAAAATGATTATTTTTAGGGCACTATTTGCATAGTTTTTAATCAAGCCCCCATGGAACAAATTAAAAAAGTGTTATTTTTCCTTAATTGACGGATTTGGCACGAATAATGCTTATCAAGCCTGGAGTAATTTAATATTGTTAAATCTAACCTTGTCACTGATTGGTAAGTTCTCATGAAAAAAATTGAAGCCATCATCAAACCTTTCAAACTCGACGAAGTCAAAGAGGCGCTGCATGAAGTCGGCCTGACCGGTATCACCGTTACCGAAGCCAAAGGCTTTGGCCGGCAGAAAGGGCACACTGAACTCTACAGGGGTGCGGAATATGTTGTAGATTTCCTGCCCAAGGTTAAAATCGAAATCGTCCTCAGCGATGACCTTCTTGACCAGGCGTTGGAAGCTATTCAGCAGGCTGCCAAGACCGGCCGTATCGGGGACGGCAAGATCTTTGTAAGCTCCGTCGAGGAAGCGATCCGTATTCGTACCGGTGAAACCGGAGACGATGCCGTTTAGGTAAAACGGTATAAATGCCACAACACTAACATTAACTAACTATCAGACAGGAATATAAGAGAATGTCCGACGTAAAAACTATCCTTGACACAATTAAGGAAAAAGAAATCGCATTTGTGGATCTTCGTTTTACCGATCCCAAAGGCAAATGGCAGCACCTGACCATGGACTCCAGTGTTGTTGACGAAGACATGTTCGAAGAAGGTGTGATGTTTGACGGTTCGTCCATCGCCGGCTGGAAAGCCATCAATGAATCCGACATGATCCTGAAACTGGATCCCACTTCCGTCACCATGGACCCGTTTACCGCCCAGCCGACCATGGTTGTTTTCTGCTCCATTCTCGAGCCCGGCACAGGTGAAGGCTACAACCGCGATCCGCGCTCCACAGCCGAACGCGCCGAAGCCTATCTGAAATACTCCGGTATCGGTGATACAGCTTACTTCGGCCCCGAGCCGGAATTCTTCATGTTCGATGAAGTAACTTTCGACAACCAGTACAACAAAGCTTCCTACGAACTGGACGATGTTGAAGGTCCGTACAAATCCGGCACCTCAATGGAAGCCGGCAACTATGCTCACCGTCCGGGCGTTAAAGGCGGCTACTTCCCGGTTGCACCGGTTGACTCCTGCGTCGACATCCGTGGCGAAATGGTTTCCATCATGAAAGAACTGGGCCTGCCGATGGACAAGCATCACCACGAAGTGGCTGCTTCCCAGCATGAACTGGGCATGATGTTCGGTACCCTGACCCAGACTGCCGACCGCGTGCAGATCTACAAATATGTGACACACCAGGTTGCTCACAGCTACGGTAAAACGGCCACCTTCATGCCGAAGCCGGTCGCTGCTGACAACGGTTCCGGCATGCACACCCACCAGTCCATCTGGAAAGACGGCGAGCCCCTGTTCGCCGGTAGCGGTTATGCCGACCTGTCCGACACCTGCCTGTACTACATCGGCGGCATCATCAAGCATGCCAAGGCCCTGAACGCCTTTACCAATGCGTCCACAAACAGCTACAAGCGTCTGACACCTGGCTTCGAAGCGCCGGTACTGCTGGCCTACTCTGCCCGTAACCGTTCCGCTTCCTGCCGCATTCCTTACGCGACAAGCCCCAAAGGCAAGCGTGTTGAAATCCGCTTCCCGGATCCGACCGCCAACCCGTACCTGGCCTTCTCTGCCATGCTGATGGCTGGCCTTGACGGTATTGAAAACAAAATCCATCCGGGCGATGCCATGGACAAAGACCTGTACGCCCTGCCGCCGGAAGAGCTGAAAGAAGTACCGACTGTTGCCGGTTCCCTGCTTGAAGCCCTGAACGCACTGGACGCCGACCGTGAATTCCTGAAAAAAGGCGACGTCTTCTCCGACGACCAGATCGATGCCTACATCGAACTGAAAATGGAAGACGTACACGCTGTTGGTCTCGCACCGCACCCGATGGAATTCCAGCTCTATTATTCTGTATAATAGACAAAATAAACCATTTGCGAAAAAGGCTCCCTGTCCGGGGAGCCTTTTTTCTTGCACCTACATATTAGCTAATTATTAATTTTTACCGGGCAAGGTAGGTATGCTATTCTGCTAAAACGAAGTAAAAAGAAAAATATTTAATGATTGCAATAGCTTCAAAAATGTCTGGTGATGAGCAATACCTGAAATTTCAGAAAAAAACAGAGGGAGAGAATATTAACTCCCAAACATTGCTTGCGACCGATTACCTCAATCATTTCAACGAAGTACATATGCTTCTTGATATGCTGCCGGATATGCCGGACTGCCTTGAAGATGTGCAGGAATGGAGCCCCAAGTCCTATCAGAACCATTTTCGTGACAGCGCTTTTGCCGCCCGGGACCTTGCGGTTGAAGCTTATGACCATTCTCCTGCGGAATATCGGGTACCCTTTGAAAGCACTGTGCAGCAGATGGACCAGCTTGTTCTGGAAACCGTCAGCAAGGTGTCTGACGCCATCAATAACTCGCAGAGCGACAAACTGATAGAACTGGTAAACGCCTACCGCCCGAAAATGGAAAAGCTCATTGAAGACTGCGGTGCAATCATCAATGGCGCCAGGGGCGTTGCCCAGCAGCAGGATATCGACAGCTATTTCTCTGAAGAAATCGATGAATCCGGCCTGGACCAGGGCGCCATCGACGATCTTTTCAACTAAGTCCCTAGAAGCCGTCTACGCAAAACCGTACCAACCGGTCCCTGGTTTCTTCCCATGACCTGACTTTGCAGTTGTTATGGGAAAGAATACCGATCCGGTCCAGATGGTTGATGGTGTGGTGCTGGGCGCCCAGGGTGAAATGGATACGCCAGTAGATATCCTCTTCGGACAGTTCCGGATGAATTTCGCGGATATAGGGGATAAACTTGTCATAGACCGCAACTTCCTCCTCCAGGACATTGGCCATGTCGCTGGCTTCCTCCAGATAGGCACGGGCAATAAACTTGATATAAACCGACAGCCCTCCATCCTCGTCATGCAACCATCTGATCGGAGGGGAAAGCAGCGCGCTGATCAATTCAAACATGGTGATCTGGCGGCCCTCTTGTTCCGCCGCTTCCGCGGCAGCATGCAGGAGGTCCAGGCGCTGACGGTTCATCTCTTTACACCGTCGCCGGTAAACCGCCTGGAATAACCCCTTCTTTGATCCGAAATAATAATTTACCGCCGAAAGATTAACGCCGGCCTCGGCGGTGACGGCCCTTACTGAGACACTGGCGAAACTGCTTGTCGAAAACAGTCTTTCCGCCACATCCAGGATTCTCTCCCGCGAGTCCGGTTTGCCCGTTGTTTTCTTGTCCATACTCGTTCCTACACCCCTTAATTTCTACTAAAATACTGTTTAAAACGCCTGTTTTAAACCAGTTTAATGATCTGTGGCTATTTTGTTAAGTCGGAAATATACTTTTTGTTCGTATAAAATAAATATTCAAAAAATTAATACACAGGGCGGGTGAATTGCACTATTAGTACACGCATAGATTTCCTGTCCTATTTTTTAGATATATAGAGCCCGCAATGAACAAGTCATATATTACAGCCGGCGTCATTTTGCTATTGGTTATCCTCTGGATTACATCCGGAATATTGTTCCCTTCGCAGGAACAACATGACACGCAAAACGCTGCTGGCGCGCCATCCGCCGGACAGGAAGAACAGATCGCATCCGTATCTGTCATCCGCCTGAGTTCAAAACCTTATCGCCGGGAAATTTCCGTCCGGGGATATACGGCCGCCTTGCGTCATGTCAACATTACCAGCCAGACCAAAGGAAGAGTGGCTGAACTGCCGGTGGAAATCGGCAGTCAGGTAAAGGCTGGCGACATCATCTGCCGCTTGTCCGTTGATGACAGGGAAGCCAATTACCAGGAAGCCCTCGCCCTGAAGACCCAGCGGGAGCTGGAATATAAGGCGGCGCAGGAACTCTCCGTCAAGGGATACCGTTCCGAAACCAAAGCCCTGGAGGCAAAAGCCCTTCTCGATGCCGCCGTAGCCCAGGTCACCAAAATGAAAGTGGAACTGGACCACACATTCCTGCGCGCTCCCTTCGACGGTATTATCAATGAACGATATGTGGAAAAAGGCGCCTACCTCAAGGAAGGCGACAGTTGCGCCCTGTTGATGGAAGAAACCCCTTTCCTGGTTGTCGGCGACGTTTCCGAGAAAGATGTGGCGCTTCTCCATACAGGACAAAAAGGGGCGGCCCGCCTGGCCGACGGGGCGCGAATCGAAGGCGAAATCCGCTTTATTTCCTCTATCGCCAATGCGGACACACGCACCTTCAGGGTGGAGCTCAAAGTGGACAACAGCAACGCCGGCCTGCGCGACGGCATGACCGCGGAACTTTTGCTGCCCGCCGAAGAGGGCCGGGCCTATTACCTGTCCCCGGCCTACTTCGTCCTGAACAGCGATGGCGTGGTCGGTGTTCGTATCGTTGACGAGCAGAATATAGTAAGATTTGTACCGATCGATATTCAGGGATCAGATGCAAAAGGGGTCTGGCTGACCGGCCCGGCTGAGAACAGCCGGTTGATTGTTACCGGCCAGGATTTCGTCAGGGATGGACAGAAAGCCAATCCTGTGCCCACCGAAAATCCCGGCCTGATACCGGAGGCTGCCCAAGATGAATAGTATCATCAACGCAGCGATAGAGCACTTCCGGGTCGTTCTGCTTTGCCTGGCTCTGATTTTTATTGGCGGCTCGGTCGCCTATATGACTATTCCCAAGGAAGATCGCCCGGACGTAACTATTCCGCTGGTTTATATCCACCTGCACCATGACGGCATTTCACCTGAGGATTCCGCCCGCCTGCTGATTAAGCCCATGGAAGTGACCCTGAAAACCATTGAGGGGGTAAAGGAAATTCGCGGCATTGCCCAGGAAAACGGCGCCAGTATCATTGTCGAATTCACCGCCGGAACGGATCCTGACCTGGCCATCCTTGATGTGCGGGAACAGGTGGACAAGGCCCGTTCCGAACTGCCCGAAGAAACCGACGAGCCAAGTGTCAACGAAATCAGCACCGCCATATTCCCGATCCTGACCGTGGTTCTTTACGGCGACGTTCCGGAGCGGGTCCTTTATAATCTGTCCCGGCGGCTCAGGGATGACATTGAAACCATCCCCAGTATCCTGGATGCAAAGGTCAACGGAGACCGGGAAGACCTGCTCGAAATCATCATCGATCCGTTGAAGCTGGAAAGTTACCAGCTGTCGCCGACGGATATCCTTACCGTGGTCAGCACCAACAACAAGCTGGTGGCCGCCGGCTCACTGGACACTGGATCCGGGCGCTTTTCCGTTAAAATCCCCGGCGTTTTTGAATCCGCCCTAGATGTGTATAACCTTCCTCTCAAGGTATCCGGTAACAGCGTTGTCACCCTGGCTGACGTCGCTGAAGTCCGCCGCACCTACAAGGAACCCACGACCTATTCCCGGTTTAACGGCAGATCCGCGGTCTCCATTTCCCTGACCAAACGAGCCGGCGAAAACACTTTCGACGCCGTCGCCCGGGCCAAGGCCATTGTGGAAGAAAGCGCCAAAAACTGGCCGAAGGGTTTACAGCATGCCTATCTGGGCGATCAATCTGTGGAAGTACGTAATTCCATCAGCAGTCTGCAGAATAGTGTCATCTCCGCCATTCTGCTGGTGGCCATTGCCATCGTTATCGCGCTCGGCAACCGGGCGGCTTTCCTGGTGGCTGTAACCATTCCCGGTTCTTTCCTGTTGTCCATTTTCCTGCTGGAAATGTTTGGTTTCACCATCAACCGGATGGTGTTGTTCGGCCTGATCCTGTCCGTCGGATTGCTGGTGGATGGGTCCATTGTGGTCAGTGAATATGCGGACCGGAAACTCCATGAGGGGCTGGACAAGAAGGAAGCCTACAAACTGGCGGCCCAGCGCATGGCCTGGCCCATCCTGGCGTCGACCGCAACCACCCTGGCCGCCTTCTTTCCGTTGCTGTTCTGGCCCGGCACTCCGGGGGAGTTCATGCGTTATGTGCCCCTGACGCTGATCTATACGCTCAGCGCCTCTTTCCTGATGGCCCTGATCTTCATGCCGACCCTGGGAAGCAAAATCGGCAAAAGAGAGGGTTTCTCCTTTGACGCGGCAAGCAAACTTGCGGCAAGCGACCATTTCAGCGCACGGAATGTTCCCGGCCTGACCGGTACCTATGTCCGCCTGGTGGACCGGCTGATCCGCCACCCGTTCAGGGTAATCGCCGTTATTTCAGTGATTATTGTTGCCGTCTTTATCGTGTTTGCGAACGCCCGGGTTCCGGTAGAGTTTTTTCCCAAGGGAATAGCCGACAAAGTGATGATTAATATCCATGCCCGGGGGAACCTCTCCCTGGACGAAAGGGACATTCTGGTACGGTCGGTGGAGCGGCGAATTGCACATGTCGACGGCATAGAAACCAGCCAGACCCGCACTGTGACCGGCCTGGAATCCAGCTCTGACGCAACGGAAGATGTCATCGGCCAGATCATTCTGAACTTCGAAAACTGGAAGGAACGTCGGGACTCCGATGAAATCATCGATGAACTTCGCCGGAAAACGGCGAATATTCCCGGGCTTGTCGTCGAGATTGTTTTGCCCAAATTCGGCCCCGAACAGGGCAAGGACATCCAGATAGAAGTCAAGGCAGACGATATCAGAAAAGCGGCGGCTGCCGCCAGTCTGGTTTACCAGAAACTGGAGACCATACCGGGGCTCTCAGACCTGGACAGCACCCTGCCCCTGCCCGGTATCCAGTGGGAGCTGAAGGTTGATCGCGCCATGGCCGGATTGTACGAAACCAGCCTGCTGAGCGTCGGCAATATGGTTCAGCTTGTCACCAACGGGGTCAAGGTCGGCGAGTACCGCCCCGACGACACCGATGATGAAGTGGATATCAGGGTTAGGTTTCCGGAAAAATACAGGAACCTGGAACAGCTGGATGATGTCCGGGTCTGGACAAGAGAAGGTCTTGTCCCGATCAGCAATTTTGTCAAACGGGAAGCCAAACAGAAAATCAGCAGCATCGAGCGGATCGATACCCTGCCCACCTTCAAGGTGCGCTCCAACGTGGTGGACATCAAGACCCGCAGCACCATTGTCGCCGAGTTGCAGCAGTGGCTGTCACAACAGCAATTTGATCCGTCCGTCAAAGTCAGCTTCGCCGGTCAGGATGAAGACCAGAAGGAGGCTTTTGAATTCCTGATCGAGGCCTTCATCATGGCGCTGTTCCTGATGTGCCTGATCCTGGTGACCCAGTTCAACAGTTTTTACAACGCATTCCTGATTCTGCTCTCCGTGCTGCTGTCGACGGCCGGGGTTCTGATCGGCATCGTCCTGTTCGACCGCAGCTTCCAGGTTGTCATGACCGGGGTGGGTATTATTTCCCTCGCCGGTATTGTCGTGAACAACAATATTGTTCTGATCGACACCTATGACCGGCTGTACAAGGCGGGGGCCGACGCCTATGACGCCATCGTCCAGACGGTGGCGCAGCGCCTCCGGCCGGTGATGTTGACCACCGTCACCACAGTCATCGGCCTGATGCCCATGGTGTTCCAGATGAACATTGATTTCGCAAACCGCACGCTTGAAGTGGGCTCCCCCTACTCAGCAGTCTGGGTCGATCTTGCCCTTGCGGTTTCGGTCGGGCTGGTTTTCGCCACGGTGCTGACGTTGCTGCTCACCCCCTGCCTGCTGGCCGCCAAGGTGAAAATCTCGCTTGTGATGGGCAAACGGCGTGACCAGAAAGAGGAAAAGCGCAAGCTGAAAAGGGTGGCCTGACAGGGGAATCCTGCCAGGCCGCTATTTGCGCTTGTCTGTTTTGTGGCGCTTGACCGCGAATGGAATCGTCGACAAATATAAAAAGCCGATCACTGACATGGTGATCCAGAGATGGGTTACCACCAGGGAAAAGAAGATCGCCACACCCAGGAAATAAAACATCACATGCTCGCGGTTAATCGCCAGGCGCTTGAAGCTGAAAGTCGGAATCCGGCTGACCGCCAGGAACGCAATGAAGGCCATATAGGTGGAGCAGAAGACAGGATTCCTGAACAGTTCCCAGTCGGTTTCGAACGATAAAATCATCGGCCACAAAGACAGGGCGGCGGCGGCAGGCGAAGGAATGCCGGTGAAATAGTTTTTCACTTTCTTTCCGCTTGTCGTCTCCTCTGTCAGTTCCGTATTGAAACGGGCCAGGCGCAACACCATGCAAATCACGAATCCCAGGGAGACCGCCCAGCCTAGTCCCTTCACATCATGCAGGCCCCACATATACATGATCAGGGCCGGCGCCACGCCGAAGGAAACAATATCTGACAGAGAATCCAGTTCGGCGCCAAACTTGCTGGTGCCTTTGAGCATCCGTGCCACCCGTCCGTCCAGGCCGTCAAACACAGCCGCAACCAGAATGGAGATCACAGCCGCTTCCCATTTTTCCAGAATGGCAAAGCGGATCGCAAACATGCCCGAACAAAGGGCAAGAATGGTAATCATATTCGGCGCCAGACTCCGGACCGGCAGCACCGGTATCCTGGACACGCCTTTTTTGGGATCCTGCGGTTCAGTCACCGTATTTCACCTTCACGGTCTTTTTCCCGGATTTTTTCGTTGCCGATAACGGTTTCACCGGCGACGGCACGCTGGCCAACACAGACCTGGGAATGAACGCCTTCCGGCAGATAGACATCAACCCGGCTGCCAAAGCGGATCAGACCGAATCTTTCCCCCGCCTTCACGTCCGAACCGTCAACAGCCCAGCACAGAATGCGCCGGGCCACCAGCCCCGCAATCTGCACGAAAGCGATTTCCTTGCCGCTTTCGGTCTCCATCAGCAGGGCATGGCGTTCATTTTCCTCACTGGCCTTGTCCAGCGCGGCATTGAGATATTTCCCCGGCGTATAGGCCTGACGAATGATTTTACCATCAGTGGGAATGCGGTTCACATGCACATCGAACACATTCATGAAGATGCTGACCCGGGTCCGGGGCGCATCACCCATTTCGAGCTCAGCCGGCGGCACGGCCGAGCCGACAGACTGCACCACACCATCAGCCGGACTGATAATCAGTCCCTCCTTGACCGGCGTCACCCGCTCCGGATCGCGGAAGAAATAGGCACACCAGGCGGTCAGGATCAGCGCCGCCACAATGAGAAAATATGGCGCTTCCATCAGCACAAGCAAAAAAGTAGCCACCAGAAAGGCGCCGACAAACTTGTAGCCTTCACGATGAATGGGCACTAGAACCGAGGTGATACTGTCCATGTTTAAAGATATCCCGTTGATTAAACTTTCTGTTTATTTGTAATCCACTAGACCGAAATCATCAAATGCTTTCGGTTTCGGGAATGACGCTTTCCTCCAGGGCCGCAAGTTTTTCGCGGGCTTCGGAGGCTTCCTGCTGTTTTTGCCACATGCTGTAGTAGAGGCCCTGTTTGGCCAGCAGCTCCGCGTGGCGGCCCCGTTCGACAATCTGTCCCGCCTCCATCACAAGAATCTCGTCGGCGTCAATGATTGTCGACAGACGATGGGCGATGACAAGGGTTGTCCTGTCCTTCGCCACCGTTTTCAGCGCAGCCTGGATGTCCCGCTCCGTGTGGCTGTCCAGGGCGGAAGTCGCTTCGTCCAGCAGCAGGATCGAGGGATTCTTCAGGATGGTCCGGGCAATGGCCACCCGTTGCTTTTCCCCGCCGGACAGCTTCAGGCCGCGTTCCCCGACTTCCGTGTCATAGCCTTCCGGCAGGGTCTCGATAAACTTGTCGATCCGGGCCAGCCGGGCAGCCTCCTCGACCTGTTCGTCGCTCGCATCCGGATTGCCGTAGCGGATATTATAGCGGATGGTGTCGTTGAACAGCACCGTATCCTGGGGCACGACCCCGATATGGCGGCGGACCGAGGTCTGGGTCACCTGGCGGATATCCTGTCCGTCAATGGTGACTGTTCCCGCGGCAATGTCATAAAAGCGGAACAGGATCCGTGAAATGGTTGACTTCCCTGCGCCACTGGAGCCGACAATGGCGGTCATGGACCCGGCCGGCACCCGGAAAGACACATCCTTCAGAATGGTGCGGTTCTGCGCATAGTGGAACGACACATGGTCGAAGACAACCTCTCCGCCCTTCACAATCAGATCTTTCGCATCGGGCGAGTCCTGAATTTCCGCATTCTCGGAGATAATGGAAAACATTTTTTCCATATCCACCAGCGACTGCTTGATCTCCCGGTACACAAAGCCGAGGAAATTGAGCGGCTGGTAGATCTGGATCAGCAGTGTATTGACCAGCACAAAGTCACCGATGGTCAGGCGGCCGTCAACAACGCCGCGCCCGGCCAGGATCAAGACAATCACAAGCCCGACGGAGATAATCATACCCTGCCCTACATTCAGCAGGGTCAGGGACAACTGGCTCCTGACCGACGCGTCTTCATAGCGTTCCAGCGCCACATCATAACGGCGCGCCTCATGCTGTTCGTTGTTGAAATATTTGACCGTTTCGTAATTGAGCAGGCTGTCGATTGCCTTTGTGTTGGCCCGGGTATCATGCTTGTTCATTTCCCGGCGATATTTGAGCCGCCACTCGGTCACGGCGATGGTGAAATAAATATAGCCGCCCAGGCTGACAAAAGTGACCAGGGCATAAAGAAAACCGAATTTGATCCAGAAAATGGCAGAAATCAGCACCAGCTCCAGCAATGTCGGCAGGATGTTGAACAACATGAAACGGAGCAGAAAATCGATACCCTTGACCCCCCGTTCGATGATCCGGCTCAGTCCTCCGGTCTTGCGGTCAAGATGAAAGCGCAGCGACAGGGTATGCAGATGACGGAAGGTCCGAAGCGCCACAGTACGCAGGGCGTTCTGGCCGACCCGGACGAAAATGGCGTCCCTGAACTCGCCAAACACCAGGCTCAATACCCGGGCGATGCCATAGGCCAGAATCAGTCCCAGCGGCAGGGCGATCGCCGCGTTCCCGGTTGTCGCCCCGCCCTCACCAGACAGGATGTTGATGGCGTCCTTGAGCAGGAAGGGCACATAAACGCTGATGAGCTTGGCCGCCACCAGAAACACCAAAGCCAGGACCACCCGGGTTTTCAGGTCGCCCCGCCCCTCAGGCCAGAGATAGGGAAGCAGTGTTCTTATGGTTTGCCAGTGATTTTCTTCCTTTTCCGGATCGTTTTTCTCCGGTTCCTGCGCCAGTGATCTCATGAAATGCCCTGCTTCAATATTAGATTATTTAAATATGGGATTAAAAGCTTATGTTATTTACTCTATTTTAAGAGGGCTGACCTAGTCTGTCATGACAAAAGGCAACCAGCTTTCAAGTGGAGTATGCAGGTGTCAGAAGCTGTGATAACAAACACCTCGTCTGATATGGGAACAATCGTGTCGGAAAACAAGAAATCGCGCGCAAGTATCTACGAGTTGGACCGCCTCCTCAAACAGCTGGCCGCAGAAGTCACTGATGAAAAACTTGAACTCCCTGCATCCTTCAGCTTTCACTGGCATGGCATCCCCTTTGCGGGGCAGATTCTGACGTTTGAAAACAGTGACAAACTGAAACTTGATCTGGTCGCCAATCTCGGTCATCTGGCCTATAGCGCGGAAAACCATACCCGCCGCCAGGAACTGCTTCGCATTTTCCGGCCCCTGGTCCGGAAAGGCGACTTTACCATCAGTCGGCACAGCCAGATCCAGATGATTAGCCAAACCAGCTTCTCAGGCGACCTCAGCGCCAGAAACATCATGACGGCGATTACCTATACACTGCTCGATTTGCGGGACAAGCTGAAGGACATCGCGGCGCAAATCCACGCCTGATTTCCCCGGATAAAATTTTTGCTGAATAATCAGTCCTGCTCGATGTCATCCTGGCGCGGAAGTGTGAATTTCTGTCCCGGATAAATCAGGTCCGGGTCGCGGATGACATCCCGATTGGCGCTGAAGATCATGGTATAATGAAATCCCGACCCATACAGCTTGCGGGCAATGTGCCACAGGCTGTTACCGGGATGGACGATGACTTCGCCCTTGGCGCGGCCCGGGTCAATCTCCAGCATGGGATCAAACGGCTGCTCGATCCGCACTTCCACGTCGTCCCCTTCCAGAATCTGGTCGAGCCGAAGCAGATGTTCGCCGTCACTGAGTCTGCTTTCAAAAGCGAGGGTCCACTCCCCGTCCTCGGAACCGGTGACTTCACCTCTATATTCATTGTCAAGATAGACGCGGACCACCGACATCGGCGCCGCCATGCCGGAAATCATAATGCGGCCCTGGTCGTCATAATCCAGGGATTCAAGCGACAGTCCCTTGGTAAGGTCGCCGAGGTTCATTTTCCGCGGCTTTTGCAGAACCCGGCTCGGACCGTGACCGGCCCGGGGAGAAAGGATCGCGACCACGCCCTCGGTCTCATCCTCGATGAAGCGCTGCTCGTCCCGGTCGGGAACGGCAACAATCACCACGTCGCTGGAATAGACATCGAACGACCCCGGCATCTGGGACTTGAGGCTCAGTTCGGTCGGGCCGCTGGGCAGCGGCGTGTCAAATATCAGCACCCATTCGCCGTTGCGATCGGCTACTGCGGCCCCGATTTCATCGTCCCAGGCATAGACATAGACATCGCTGTTGGGCTCGGCACGACCGGCGATCACGCCGGTGCCGTTGCGGCTGATCCTGACAATATCGAATGTGGGGATGACGGTGCGGACGACCTCTTCGCTGGCGGTTTCCACGGACTGGGTTTTGAACTCTTCGTCCTTGAGAAGGTCAGAGCTGAACAGGTCGATGCCGCTTTCGTCGGCAAAGAACATAATCCAGACAACAGCGCATACGGCAGCAAAGCCCAACAATGTCAGGCTTGCTTTCAGCGCCCAGTCCGCACTGCTGCTGTCCCTTTTCCGGGGTGGTTTGTCGCGATTATCTACCAAAAAACTACCAAATCACCAAAGTTCCACTGCTTCTGATATATAACGGCTGGACCGCAGTTTCCAGCGCCATTTTTATTTTATGTCAGGAAATCAAGCCATATTGCGCAGGGTGTTATAAAATTTTGTCGAAACTGTGACCGGTGTTTCACATTTTTATGAAAGAGATGGGCAAAAGAATCTATACTGAATTCAGCCCTCAAACCAAACGGATGTCATAATGGCCAAGATAAAATCAATCTGTGTTTACTGCGGTTCCAAAACCGGCCGGAACGACAGTTTCGTCCCCCTCGCCCGGGAACTTGGCGAACTGCTGGCGGACAACAACATCCGCCTGGTCTATGGCGGTGGCAGTATCGGTCTCATGGGAATCATCGCCCGGGCCGTCATGGAAGGAAACGGCGAAGTTACCGGCGTCATACCGGGTCACCTGGAAGATCTTGAAGTCGGCGAGAAAAACCTGACTGACAAATTTGTCGTCGGCAACATGCATGAACGCAAGCGCATGATGTTCGACCATTCAGACGCCTTTGTGATCCTGCCGGGCAGTATCGGCACGCTGGACGAAACCATAGAAATGATCACCTGGAAACAGCTCCAGCTCCATGACAAGCCGATCATTCTCCTCAACACCGACAACTATTGGAATCCGTTCCTGGATATGCTCGATCATATCGTCGAGCAGGAGTTCATGACCGACTATACTCTGAGCCTTTTCGAGGTCATTTCCAGCCTCGACGAACTGCTTCCCCTGCTGTCAAAATTGCCGGAGCCGCAAATTGATCCGAAAAATACTCTTTTTTAGCAAGATTCTTTATTTTCGGGACTTCCAAACCGGAAAATCCGGTGGTATGTTGCGCCCCATCAAGCGGGCAGCTTTCCCTGCCCGATTAACGGAATTCCGCTAACCCCGGCAGTCAAAGCCCTGCCGCTGAACCGAATAAGGGTCCAATATGACAAAAATCAAAGTTGAAAACCCGATCGTCGAGATTGACGGCGATGAAATGACACGCATCATCTGGGGATGGATCAAGGAAAAACTGATCCACCCCTACCTGGACGTGGATCTGAAATATTACGATCTGGGCATTGAAGTCCGTGACGAAACAGACGACCAGATTACCGTCGATGCCGCCAATGCCATCAAGCAATATGGCGTCGGTGTGAAATGCGCCACCATCACTCCTGACGAGGCCCGCGTCGAGGAATTCAACCTGAAACGCATGTATCGCTCCCCCAACGGCACCATCCGTAACATCCTCGGCGGTACCGTGTTCCGCGAGCCGATCATCTGTTCCAACGTTCCGCGCCTGGTGCCGGGCTGGACCGATCCGATCGTTATCGGTCGTCACGCTTTTGGCGACCAGTATCGCGCCACTGACTTCCTGGTCCCCGGCAAAGGCCGTCTGACTGTCAAATTCGTGCCGGAAGACGGCGGTGACGTCATCGAACATGAAGTTTTCAACTTCCCCGGACCGGGTGTCGCCATGTCCATGTATAACCTGGACGACAGCATCCGTGACTTCGCCCGCGCCAGCATGAACTATGGCCTGGCCCGCAAATGGCCGGTGTACCTGTCCACCAAGAATACCATCATGAAAGCCTACGACGGCCGCTTCAAGGATCTGTTCCAGGAAGTGTTCGAGAGTGAATTCGCCGAGAAATTCGCAGACGCCGGCATCACCTATGAACACCGGCTGATCGACGACATGGTAGCCTGTGCCCTGAAATGGAACGGCAAATTCGTCTGGGCCTGTAAAAACTATGACGGCGACGTGCAGTCCGACACCGTAGCCCAGGGCTTCGGCTCCCTCGGCCTGATGACCTCCATCCTGATGACCCCGGATGGGAAAACCGTTGAATCAGAAGCTGCCCACGGCACCGTGACCCGTCACTACCGCATGCATCAGGAAGGCAAGGAAACCTCCACCAACCCGATCGCCTCCATCTTCGCCTGGACCGGCGGCCTCAAACACCGCGCCAAGCTGGACAGCAACGACCAGTTGCTGAAATTCGCGACCACGCTGGAAAAAGTCTGTGTTGAAACCGTTGAAAGCGGCCACATGACCAAAGACCTGGCCCTGCTGGTTGGTCCGGATCAGGGATGGCTTACCTCCCGCCAGTTCTTCGACAAAATCGACGAGAACCTGCAGAAAGCCATGTCCTAAGATATTTCCGACAGGAACAGGAAAAGGCCCGCTTGATGCGGGCCTTTTTGTTTGAACATCGTTTTCAGATTACGCCGGTTCTGCTTCACCTTCCGGCTGGCCGTAGTCTTCATGGCCGAAGCTTTCATATTCCTTCTTCAGCCGTTCCTCGATTTCCGGGAAATTGGCCATCAGATGCTGGTAATCATTGACTTCCAGCACCAGAAGCTGGCAGCGGGACGTGGCGACATAATTTGCCGTAAAGTTTGAATTCTCGATCAGGGATTTGACTCCGAAGAAGGCGCCTTCCTGCAACCTGACGATATCACGCCCGCTCCGCCGGGCCACTTCGCCACTGACAATCAGATACATTTTGTCGGCGCGGTCACCGGCCCGGGCGATCAGCTTGCCCTCCTGCACCACCCGGGAACGCAGGTATTTGGCGATATTGGTAATCATCGCCGCGTCAAGGTCGCTGAACAGCGGCACCCCGGCCACCAGGCCCCACCTGACGACAAAGTCCTGGCGATGTATTTCGTTTGAAAAACCGGAGGCGATGATACCGATCGGCAGCGCATACATGGCGAGGCCGAAAATCATCACAATGCCGCCGAACAGCTTGCCAATGACGGTGACCGGAACCACATCGCCGTAGCCCACTGTGGTCAGGGTGGTCAGAGACCACCACATGGCGATGGGAATATTGCCAAAGGCGTCAGGCTGGACCTCTCCCTCCACATAATACATGATCGCGGCTGAAAACAGCACCATGCCCATCATGATGATCATGGTCGCCGTGAGCGCCCGCCGTTCCTCGTAAATGACCCGTCCCAGCGAACTCAGGGCCGGCGAATAGCGGGTCAGCTTGAAAATCCTGAGCAGGCGCAGGATCAGCAGGAAGCGCAGGTCCACGCCGACAAAGAAGAATCCCACGATCGGAGCGATGGCCAGGAAATCGATAATCATCAGGGGACTGAACAGAAACTGCAATCTGAACCCGAACTTGCCGTGGCGATCGTTATCCGACAGATATTCCACACAGACCCAGAAGCGCAGCAGATATTCAATAATGAAAACCGCCAGCGAAAAGACCTCGAAATAGAATAATTCTTCGAAATAGCTGCGCCGCACCGTATAAATGGTCGCCGCGGCCATGGCCGTGATGTTGGCGACGACCAGAAGGATCATAAACAGGTCAAACGCGCGCCCGACTAGGGTGCCGGTCCCGCCGACCTCCATCATTTCAAATACGCGGCGCCTGATGGTTTTGGATTGTCTGGCCATTTGTCCCTCTGAAAATAAAGGCCGCTTTTTACAGCGGCCTTCATCTTACAAATCTGCAATGAAATTTTCTATGGCTTTTATGGCCTGTTCCGCCTGGCTGCCGTCCGGTCCGCCGGCCTGCGCCATGTCCGGCCGCCCGCCGCCGCCCTTACCGCCGACCGCCGCAGCGCCGGCCCGCACCAGGTCCACGGCGCTGACCTTGTCGGTTAGGTCATCGGTCACGGCAGTGAGGACCGCCGCCTTGCCGTCATTGACCGCGACAAAGGCAATAATGCCTGAGCCCACCTTGGCCTTGGCGTCATCTGCCAGGCCGCGCAGCTCCTTGGCCGCAACCCCGTCCAGCACCTGCCCGAGGAACTTATAGTTGCCAATGGTTTTCGCTTCCTGGCCGCCGCCGGTCGATCCGCCGCCCATGGCCAGCTGCTTTTTCAGCTCGGAAATTTCCTTTTCCATGGCCCGGCGATCATCCAGCAGCTTTTTCAGGCGGTCCGGCAATTGTTCAGCAGTGACTTTCAGCACGGCCGTCGCCTCGGAGAGTTTTTCTTCTTCCGCCGCCACATAGTTCAGGGCATCCTCGCCGGTCACCGCCTCGATCCGGCGCACCCCGGCGGATACCGCTCCTTCAGAGGTGATCTTGAACAGGCCGATATCGCCGGTGCGGCGCACATGGGTGCCGCCGCAGAGCTCGGTGGAGAAGCGGTCATCGGGAACTTCCCGCTCGCCCATGGAAACAACGCGAACCTCGTCTCCGTATTTCTCGCCGAACAGGGCCATGGCCCCGGCCTCAATGGCATCTTCGGGGGTCATCAGCCGGGTTACCACTTCGCTGTTCTGGCGGATCACCTGATTGACGGATTGCTCAACCGCCCTGACTTCCTCAGCCGTCAGAGCCTTGGAATGGCTGATGTCAAACCGCAATTTGTCGGGCGCCACCAGCGAGCCCTTCTGGGTGACATGATCGCCGAGAATGTCACGCAGCGCGGCATGCAGGATATGGGTCGCAGAGTGGTTGCCGCGCAGACGAGTCCGGTTTTGCCCGTCCACCTTCATATCAACGATGTCGCCAAGGCTGATCTCGCCGTCGAGTATTTCGCAATGATGCACATGCAGGGCATTGAGCTGCTTTGAGGTATCGGTCACTTTAAGGTTAGCGCCGTCTTCGGTGGTAATATAGCCGATATCGCCCATCTGGCCGCCGGATTCCCCGTAAAACGGGGTCTGGTTGGTGAGCAGCGCCACTTTCTGGCCTTTTTCCGCCTTGTCGACTTTTTTACCGTCCACCACGAGGCCGACCACCTTGCCTTCGGCCCGCTCGGAAGTATAGCCGACAAATTCAGTGGCGCCCTGTTCGTCGTAAATTTCAAACCAGAGCTCATCGGTGGCAGCCTCACCGGAGCCTTTCCAGGCGGCGCGGGCATCGGCCTTCTGTTTGGCCATGGCTTTGGCAAAGCCTTCTTCGTCCACAGCATAGCCTTGAGAGCGCAGGGCGTCCTGGGTCAGGTCAAGCGGGAAGCCGTAGGTATCATAGAGCTTGAACGCCACGTCACCGGCCAGGGTGCCACCTTCGGACAGCCCTTCCACTTCTTCATCCAGAAGTTTAAGACCACGCTCCAACGTCTTCTTAAATCTTGTTTCTTCCAGGAGAAGAGTTTCCGTGATCAGGGCTTCCGCGCGGCCCAGTTCCAGAAACGCCTGGCCCATCTGGCCGATCAGGGCCGGCACCAGCCGGTACATCAGCGGATCCCGGCAGCCGATCATATGGGCATGGCGCATGGCCCGGCGCATAATCCGGCGCAACACATAGCCCCGGCCCTCGTTGGACGGCAGCACGCCGTCGGCAATCAGGAAGCAACTGGAGCGCAGATGGTCGGCAATCACCCGGTGCGAAACATTGTGGTCGCCGTAAGGGGCAACACCGCTGGCATCGGCCGAGGCTTCGATCAGATGCTTGAACAGGTCGATTTCATAGTTGTCGTGGGTGCCCTGCAGAACGGCGGCAATGCGCTCCAGGCCCATACCGGTATCGATGGACGGTTTGGGCAGGTTGTTGCGGGTCCCGTCCGCCTGCTGGTCGAACTGCATGAAGACCAGGTTCCAGATTTCGACAAAACGATCGCCGTCCTCGTCAGGAGAGCCCGGAGGGCCACCCCAGATATGTTCGCCGTGATCGTAAAAGATTTCGGAACAGGGGCCGCAGGGGCCGGTATCGCCCATGGACCAGAAATTGTCGGAAGTGGCAATGCGGATAATGCGTTCCTCCGGCAGGCCGGAAATCCTGCGCCACAGGTCAAAAGCCTCGTCATCCTCGTGATAAACGGTCGCGGTCAGCTTGTCCGCTGGTATGCCGAATTCGCCGGTGATCAGGTTCCAGGCATAATAGATGGCCTTTTCCTTGAAGTAATCGCCAAAGGAAAAGTTCCCCAGCATTTCAAAGAAAGTGTGGTGGCGGGCGGTATAACCCACATTATCCAGGTCATTATGCTTGCCGCCGGCGCGCACGCATTTCTGGCTCGACGCGGCGCGGACATAGTCGCGGGTTTCGGCACCGGTGAAGACATTCTTGAACGGCACCATCCCGGCATTGGTAAACATCAGGGTCGGGTCGTTGTGAGGCACCAGGGGACTGCTGGCCACTACTTCATGGTCGTTCTTCCGGAAATAATCGAGGAAAGCACTCCGGATTTCATTGGTGCCTTTCATATTACGCTAAACCCTTTCTCAGGCGTCGACCGCTACCGGCCTCCTTGCCATTCAATCCTAATTCAGGCGGCACTACCCGCCAGTCACATCCGTTGCGATAGTCTTTTACCCTTTGATCCATACGCTGTCCAGCATTGTATACTGTAGGTGAAGCATCACCCTGCCGCCACAAAAAAAGGCGCCCCGTGGGGCGCCCTGCGAAGGTGGTTTGCCGGGTATTATTCCTCTGTGTCCTCATCGCGGACTGCCCCTTCCTTGAGCATGGCTTCGTCCAGAATACCGGCATTATGGCGGATCGCCTGTTCGATGGTGTCAGCGATTTCCGGATTCTCCTTGAGGAAGCGCTTGGCATTTTCCCGGCCCTGGCCGATGCGCTGGCTGTCATAGGAATACCAGGAGCCAGATTTCTCGACAATGCCGGCCTTGACCCCAAGGTCAATAAGTTCACCGGTTTTGGAGATCCCTTCCCCATACATGATATCAAACTCGATCACCTTGAAAGGCGGAGCAACCTTGTTCTTCACCACTTTGACCTTGGTCTGGTTGCCGACGATGTCCTCTTTTTCCTTGATGGCGCCGGTGCGGCGAATATCAAGGCGAACAGAGGCATAGAATTTCAGGGCGTTACCGCCGGTAGTGGTTTCCGGACTGCCGTACATGACACCAATCTTCATCCTGATCTGGTTGATGAAAATCACCATGCATTTTGATTTGGAAATGGAGCCGGTCAGCTTGCGCAGCGCCTGGCTCATCAGACGGGCCTGGAGACCCACATGGGAATCGCCCATTTCGCCTTCCAGTTCGGCCCGCGGGGTGAGCGCCGCCACACTGTCCACCACCAGCAGGTCAACCGCGCCGGAACGCACCAGGGTGTCGGCAATCTCCAGCGCCTGCTCCCCGGTGTCCGGCTGGGAGATCAGGAGTTCGTCGATATCAACGCCGAGTTTGGAGGCATAAACCGGGTCCAGGGCGTGTTCCGCATCCACGAAAGCCGCCACACCGCCTGTGCGCTGGATTTCCGCTGCCGCATGCAGGGCCAGGGTGGTTTTACCGGAACTTTCCGGACCGTAAATTTCAATGATGCGCCCCTTGGGCAGGCCGCCGATGCCAAGGGCGATATCCAGTCCCAGGGATCCGGTGGAGACCGCTTCAATATCCACAGCCGTATTATTCTGCCCCAGTTTCATCACGGAGCCTTTGCCAAAGGCCCGCTCTATCTGTCCGAGGGCGGCTTCGAGAGCTTTCTGTTTATCCATATTATCCTGTCCGACAAGTTTCAGCTGTGAGGTTGCCATTGATCCTTCTCCTCTATATTCCATAGCCCGCTCAAGGTTGCAATGACAGTAAATGTACACCATTTGTTCTTTTTGGCAAGAACATTTTTAATTCACTGTTTTACTTATACTTTTTATATTTATTTTGTGAATTGCTCCCGGAAAAAGAACAAAAAGAACGCCCTGGAAGCGTTCTTTTTAAATATTGTCCTGCAGAATCAGGGGCCGATCAGCTTTCCAGTACGTCCTTCACCTGTTCGGCAAGCTGCTTGAGGCTGAACGGTTTGGGCAGAAAATTGAAGTCTTCCTCGCCAAGGTTCTTGTCAAAGGCGTCTTCGGCATAGCCGGAAATAAAGATCACCTTGAGGTTGGGATGTTTCTCCTTGACCTTCTTGACCATGGTCGGCCCGTCCATCTGCGGCATCACCACATCGCTGATGATCAGGTCGAGATCCCCTTCCAGTTCCTGGACGATCTTCAGTGCCTTGTCGCCGCTGTTGGCTTCATAGATTTTATAGCCCTTGTTTTTCAGCGCCCGGGAAGCAAACATGCGCACCGCATCCTCGTCTTCCACCAGCAGGATGTTGCCCTTGCCGGTCAGGTCCTTGGCCTCACTCTTCCCTTCTTGCTCGACAACGGAGGCCTCTCCGGTTTCCCGTTTGACTTCCTTGTGCATGGGAATATAGATGCTGAAGGTCGTTCCCTTGCCCAGCTCACTGGTCGGGAAAATAAAGCCGTCAGTCTGTTTGATAATGCCATAGACGGTGGACAGGCCAAGGCCGGTCCCCTTGCCCACTTCCTTGGTGCTGAAGAAGGGTTCGAAAATCTTGCCGAGATGCTCCTTGGCGATCCCGGTGCCGGTGTCTTCCACCTCCAGCAGCACATAGTCGTTGGGCGGCATCACCTTGTAGCGTTCGCTCAGCTTCAGGGATTCCTGATAGGGAATATTGCGGGTGCGGATCATGATCTTGCCGCCTTCCGGCATGGCATCGCGGGCATTCACACACAGATTGATGATCACCTGTTCCAGCTGGCCCTGGTCCACCTTGACCGGTCCCAGGCCGCGGCCGTGCTTCATTTCGAGCTCGATGGTCTCGCCGATCAGACGCCGCAGCAGGTTGGACAGTTCGGCCAGAACGTCCGTCACCACCAGCACCTTGGGCCGGAGTGTCTGCTGACGCGAGAAGGCCAGCAACTGGCGCACCAGGTTGGCCGCCCGGTTGGCATTCTGCTTGATCTGGATAATGTCGGAGAAGGACTGGTCGCCCGGGCCGTGCCGCACCAGCAGCAGGTCGCAGAAACCGGTGATCGCCGTCAGCAGGTTATTGAAGTCATGGGCGATGCCACCGGCGAGTTGGCCGACCGCCTGCATTTTCTGGGACTGGGCGAACTGCAGCTCCAGGCTTTTCTGTTCGGTGGTGTCGATCAGATAGAGAATGGAAACCCCCTCGTGATCGGCAAAATGCTCCAGACGGGTGATATAGAGCTGCCCCCGTTTTTCTTCCTTGCCCTTGAAAGCCACATCGGCAACGGTACTGGCTTCACCGCTTTCGATCGTATGGCCGATCTTTGCGATTATATCTTCATGGTCCTCCGCTTCCAGAAAATCCTTCAGCCGTTTTGTTTTCACCAGCCCAAGCGCGGCAAGGAAATTCCGGAAAATATTATTTCGCTCCAGCACTTCACCCTTGGCCGAGACGACGGCAATGCCGATCGGAGAGTCCATGAAGAAATGCTCAATATTCACATCTGACGGCATATGGTGGGCAGCGCCGCCCTCCCCCTCACGCATCAGAACATAAATAGAAACATCGCTATCGCCATAGGACGAAGAGAGGTTTTCCCCGGAATGGATCACCAGAGGAATTTCCTGCCCGGACACCGTCAGGAACGGGACAAGTCCATCCAGTTCCTCCCTTGGCCTTTCCGTCAGTTCCTGAAGAGAAACCGGCAACTGCAGTTCTTTCTCATCAGAATCCACAAGCCAGTCGCGCAGCAGGTCGTTGACATAAAGTATTTCATCATTGCCGCCCACGGCCATACAGCCCGCATTCCCGAGCTCCAGCAGACGACCGATACCGGAAAGGTCTACCTTGCGGCGAAGCGAAGGCGCCTGCTTTGATTCGGCCGAATCCCCGGCCGACACATTCCAACGCACATAGCCCTGCCGTTCACTTTCATGAAAAAGGTCGAGCTTGAGGATCAGGGGACGGTCTTCCGTATCCGTTACTGTGACATTCAGGATTTTCCTTTCGCCCGGTTTCAGCGCCTTGAACGTGTCCTCAAGTTCTGATTTCTCCTCTTCCTCGACAAAATTCAGCCCAAAGGGAGAAACAGACTGACTACCGGTTATGGCACCGACCAGTTGGCGGAACCTGAAGTCTGCATAGATGACCTCGCCCGCCTTGCTGGTCAGCAGATAAGCCGGAACTTCCCCCTCCTGCCGGGCCAGCGAGGCCGGCACTTCCGAAATTCTTACGTTATTTTCCTTGCTCAGGAAAAAGCCCATAACGACGGCCGTAAGCAGGACGGATACCGCCGACACAATCGCGCCAGTGGTGGCATACCCTGTCGCGAGGCCAAGGATAAAAAAGGCCATGGCAATCAGGATGCCGATTCCGGCCAACGTGATCAGGAAGGGATAGTCGACAGACTCCTTCCTGCGTTTCATACCTGCTACAATCGAGTCTTCGGACGTGATGGGGCTGATCTTGTTCATTTGTTATTCTTTTTGTTGCCTGCGTGATTTGCTATCGCAGATTTAAACAGGATTTTCATTTCAGTTCAATGCTGGACGATAGGTTGCCCGCTGCCCCGCCTTGAGCTTGAGGATATAACCAATGACTTCCGCAACCGCCTTATAGTGTTCCGGATGGATTTCCTCATCAACCTCCACGGCAGCGTGCAGGGTCCTCGCCAGGGGCGGATTCTCCAGAATGGGGATATCATGCTGCTCGGCAATCTCCCTGATTTTCAGGGCGATATTGTCCATTCCCTTGGCCACCACAACCGGGACTTCCATGGCGCCCTGCTTATATTTCATGGCCACGGCATAATGGGTCGGGTTGGTGACCACCACATCGGCCTCCGGCACCGCCGCCATCATCCGCTTGCGGGAACGTTCCATCCTGATCTGGCGCAAACGGGCCTTGACCATCGGGTCGCCGTCGGTCTGCTTCATCTCGTCCTTGACTTCCTGCTTGGTCATGCGCATCTGTTTCATAAACTGGAACCGCTGAAACAGGTAATCCAGGCCGGCAATAATCGCCATGATAAAGACCACACCACCCAGCACCCGCAACACCATCTGATAGACGATTCTGACCACTTCCGTTATGGGGAACGTCATCATCTGTTCCAGCAGGTCCCGTTCCGGCCACACCAGAAGAAAAACAACGGCTGCAACGATCGATATTTTCAGGACGGATTTGCTGATTTCGGCCAGGTTCTGCATGGAAAAAATCCGTTTCAGTCCGCCGACCGGGGAAATTTTATTCAGCTTTGGCGTTATCTTTTCCATCGACATAACCGGCCGGTGCTGGATGACTGTCCCGGCAAGTGCCCCCGCCAGAAGCAAAAGAACCGGCAAAACCAGGAAAACCCCGATATGGGACAGAAGCTGCATCAGAAAGGCCCGCAGCCCATCCGGGTCCATGGGAACTTCATAGGAAAATTCAAAAACCCGCGCCAGGGTATTCCCGACACTGCCCATGGCCGACGCGCCACTGATCAGGACCATAAGTGTCGCCGCCAGCAGGATAAAGAAGTGTTTTACCTCCTGGCTCTTTACGACCTCACCTTTCTCGAAGGCGTCCTGCAGCTTTTTGGCTGTAGGCTCTTCGGTCTTTTGCGATTGATCCTGATCTTCTGCCACAGGGGCTCCTCTATTGTATGGCTACAACAGGAAAACAGACAGGCTGTTTTCCATATGTTGCATGAACCAGGCCATGGCTGCCGCCAGCACGATTATCAGAATGATAAACCCCATCATAATATTGAGGGGCATGGCGATAAAAAATACCTGAAGCTGCGGCATCAACCGGGCAAGTATACCAAGGCCAATGTTAAAAATTAGTCCATAAACAATGAATGGCGTACCGATCTGCAGTCCGAGGGTGAAACTGTTTGCCACTGTATCCAGGACACGCCGGGCAAAGTCACTCATTTTCAGGTCTGTGCCGACCGGAAACAGCGTATAGCTGTCATGCATGGCGCCGATCATCATATGGTGCAGGTCGGTGACCAGGATCAGGGTCGTGCCCATCAGGGTCAAAAAAGCTCCCATCTGGGCGCTTTGCGCCCCCTGAACCGGGTCGAACGCCTGTGCCGTCGCCAGCCCGCTGTTCATGGCAATGATTGTCCCCGCCACATGCAGGGCACTCATCAGCAACCGGATCGTGGTCCCGATCATCAGGCCCACCACCACCTCCTGCAGCAGGAGCACAAACAGATGCATCGGTTGCTCCGGCATGACCGGAATGGCCGACTTCACCGAAATATACACCAGCAGACTGATTGCCAGCGCCATGCTCAGACGGATTCGCGGCGCAACCGCTGTTTCCCCGAGGGCCGGCAGAACCACGAACATAGCGCCGAGACGGGTAAAAACCAGCAAAAATCCGAATACTTCCTGCGGCAGATACTGACTAAACAAGACCTATGATCCGTTCGGCAATATGTTGCATGAAAGTGCCCAGGGTTTCTCCCATAAAAGGCAGGAAAAAGAACAGCGACAGGAAAATGGCGATGATCTTGGGCACGAACGTCAGGGTCATTTCCTGAATCTGGGTCAGGGCCTGGAACAGGGAGATAAACAGGCCGACAATCAGGGCGATCATCATTATCGGGCCGGCCACCTTGATCAATACCCAGATAGACTCCTGTGCCAAATCAATGACGTCTGCCCCGTTCATTTACCGATAATCCTTGTCGATTGCCCTCTGACCTCAGGTCGCCGTCCGTCAGATCGGCATGCGAATGATATCCTGATAGGCGGAAATAACCTTGTCACGTACCGCCACCACCGTTTCCAGTACCATTTCGGCATTCTGGACGCTGGTGACGACATCTACCGGATCCGCCTGTTTGTTCAGCGCCTGCACGCTGGTCGCCTCGTTCTTGGCGATCGCTTCTGCTGTTCCGCCCAAGCTCTCCTTCAGGATGTCGGAGAAGGAGCCGGCGCCTTCCGTTTCCACCGAACCGACCGGAGAAATTTTCTCAATCTTGTCGTTGATGCCGGCAGCGCCCTGGTTCTTGAGGGCACTTGCATAAGCATTTGCGGCATCCATGGCTTTAATGTTCATTGGTTAAGCTCCCTGACCTCAGGTTATCTCAGCAGATCAATGGTGCGCATGAGCATATTCTTCGAGACGTCAATGGC
This sequence comes from Emcibacter nanhaiensis, assembly GCF_006385175.1. Lineage (NCBI taxonomy): Bacteria > Pseudomonadati > Pseudomonadota > Alphaproteobacteria > Emcibacterales > Emcibacteraceae > Emcibacter > Emcibacter nanhaiensis. Next base: position 300,595 of record NZ_VFIY01000004.1, on the reverse strand, counting down.
ATTCAGGTTTGCATCATAGGAACGCTGCGCCTGTTTCATGTCGATGGCTTCCACCAGGGAATTGACGTTCGGCGTACGAATATAACCGTTTTCGTCGGCCGCCGGATGGCCCGGCTCGAACTCGAGACCGAAGTCGGACTGGTCGAACTTTACGTCATTGACCTTGACTTCCTGGATGCCAAGTTCGCGGTTCAGCTCGTTGACGAAGGTAATCACCTTGCGCCGGTACGGATCTTCACCAGGAGCATTGGCAACGGAGTTGGCGTTGGCCAGGTTTTCCGAAATCACCCGCATACGGACGGTCTGTGCCTTCATTCCGGCGGCGGATATCAGCATGGATTTTGACAGATCCATTTCAGTCTCCTAAGTCAGCTTTTCTTGCCGAGCGCGGTTTTCAGCAACCCGACCTGTTTCTTATACAGGTTGACGGCCATGGAATAGTCCATCTGGGTTTCTGTCATTTTCACCAGCTCGTCTTCCAGGTTTACCGCATTGCCATCAGGGCTTGTTGAGGAAAAACTGGCGTCGATCTCTTTGATTTCAAACATTGTTCCGTTTGAATCACCTGCATGCAGATGTTCGGCCTCGTCAGTCT